>NZ_VKHP01001092.1 GCF_010811875.1 Bradyrhizobium uaiense | reverse complement strand
GCTTGGCGCAAGTGATCGGCGTCATAGGCGGCGTCGGCCATGACGACCTCGGCGGACAAGCCTTCGATCAATGCGGCGGCTTGCGGTGCATCGCCCTTCTGACCCGCGGGCAGCGTGAACCGCACCGGACATCCCAAGCCTCGAACGGCCAGATGTATCTTGGTGCTCAGGCCCCCGCGCGAGCGGCCGATCGCTGGATCTTCCGCCCCCCTTTCTTGGCGCCGGCAGCGTGCTGAT
>NZ_VKHP01001091.1 GCF_010811875.1 Bradyrhizobium uaiense | reverse complement strand
AATGGAAAGCCGTGAGCTGGCGCAGCGGGACGAAAGGTCGGCTGAAAGCCCGATTTGCTGCTCTCCGTGTCCGCACCGCCGACGGCCCTCCTCAGCGGATTTGGGATAAAGGTCAGCAGCATCTCCCCGGCGACGAAGCCTGGCTCATTGGCGAGCAACGTGCCTCAGGGGAGAAGAAATACTATCTCGCCAACCTGCCTGCGTCGACGGATCTGCGCACATTGGCCGCCACTATCA
>NZ_VKHP01001090.1 GCF_010811875.1 Bradyrhizobium uaiense | reverse complement strand
TGGTGTTGAGCGACGCAGGCTGGGAGCGGATGGCGCCGCTGATCATCGGCCGGCCTGACCAGAAGGGCTCGACTGGACGCGACAACCGGATGTTCGTGGAAGGGGTGCTTTGGATCGTGCGTACGGGCTGTCCCTGGCGCGATCTCCCGGAGGTCTTCGGCGATTGGAACAGCGTGTTCCGGCGCTTCAGCCGATGGAGCATCAAGGGTGTTTGGTGGCGGATCTTCGAGGCGATGT
>NZ_VKHP01001089.1 GCF_010811875.1 Bradyrhizobium uaiense | reverse complement strand
ACTTCGAATATCTGATCGTGGATTCCACCATCGTCCGGGCGCATCAGCACGCCGCCGGGGCGAAAAAAGGGGGTCTGAAGATCAAGCGATCGGGCGCTCGCGCGGCGGCTTGAGCACCAAGATACATATGGCGGTTCGGGGCTTGGGATGTCCCGTGCGGTTCACGCTCACCGCGGGCCAGAAGGGCGATGCACCGCAAGCCGCCACATTGATCGAAGGCTTGTCCGCCGAGGTCGT
>NZ_VKHP01001088.1 GCF_010811875.1 Bradyrhizobium uaiense | reverse complement strand
TGCCGAACGCCTTGCCGGAATATTTCGGATTGGCGCAGGGCCGCGGCGCCACGTCGATGATGCGCACTTCGAGCACGTCGCCTTCCTCGGCGCCGCGCACGAACACCGGCCCGGTGCAGATATGCACACCGAGGCCTTCGCCCGCGCCGCGTCCGAACAGTGAAGCATCCATCGGGCCGGCGCCGCGCCGGTTCACGCCCTTCTTCTCCTTGGTCCAGAGATACACGCTCTCGACGC
>NZ_VKHP01001087.1 GCF_010811875.1 Bradyrhizobium uaiense | reverse complement strand
ATCAGCACGCTGCCGGCGCCAAAAAAGGGGGTCTGAAGATCAGGCGATCGGCCGCTCGCGCGGGGGCCTGAGCACCAAGATACATCTGGCCGTTCGAGGCTTGGGATGTCCGGTGCGGTTCACGCTGACCGCGGGTCAGAAGGGCGATGCACCGCAAGCCGCCGCATTGATCGAAGGCTTGTCCGCCGAGGTCGTCATGGCCGACGCCGCCTATGACGCCGATCACTTGCGCCAAGC
>NZ_VKHP01001086.1 GCF_010811875.1 Bradyrhizobium uaiense | reverse complement strand
GTGTTCATCTCGTCGGCCGCGCCCTTGCGCCAGTGCGAATAAAGCGTCTCGAGCTCGACCACCTTGAAGTCGATATCGATGCCGATCTCCTTGAAGCTCTGCTGCAGGAATTCGTTCATCGGCAGCGGCAGCATCTGGCCCGAGCCGGACGCCGAGGTCTGAATCTTGACCGTCAGCTTCTTGTTCGGACCGAAGCCCGCCTCCTGCATCAGCTTCTGCGCAGCCGGCTTGTCGTATT
>NZ_VKHP01001085.1 GCF_010811875.1 Bradyrhizobium uaiense | reverse complement strand
TACACCATCGGCAACGACGTCTCCGAGCGCAGCTGGCAGACGGCCGACCGCGGGCTGTGGCGATCCAAGAACGCCGACACGTTCAAGCCGATGGGCCCGTTGATCGAGACCGAAGTCGATCTCGACCACGTCAACGCCATTGAGATCCGGCGAGGCGCCGTCGGTGACCATCCAGATCACGTCGCCGGGCGACAGTGTGAAATATTTCGTCAGCTCGACGAGGAAGGGCACGATGCCG
>NZ_VKHP01001084.1 GCF_010811875.1 Bradyrhizobium uaiense | reverse complement strand
CGCAGACCGCGAGCAGCGTCACGACGGCGCCGTTGTGCGGCAGACTATCCAGGGTGCCGGAGCCGATCACGGCAACCCGGTGCATGAGCCCCGGGTCGATATGGGCAGTCTGCGCAATTTGCAGGTAGGTGTCACCAAGGGCATCGAGCGCAATGGTCAATCCGCCTGAGGCCGAGCCGGTCAAAGCGGCAAGTAGATTGGTCGCGATGGCGAGAGAAACGAGCGGACCGCCGGAGAT
>NZ_VKHP01001083.1 GCF_010811875.1 Bradyrhizobium uaiense | reverse complement strand
GCCATCGACCCCATCGAGCAGCTGGATGTGGATCGAATAGAGTCCGTTGACGATACCGCCCTCGCCAACCCCGCCGGCGATCGGCACTTCGTCTCCCGTGATCGGCGTCATCACCGACTGGAACGGCTCGGGGATGCACGCCAACTTCTCGACCAAGTACATGCGCGAAGTCGGCGGCAAGGATTATTTCGAAAGCCTGATGAAGGCCTTCGACAAGAACCTGATGGACCACATCGCG
>NZ_VKHP01000109.1 GCF_010811875.1 Bradyrhizobium uaiense | reverse complement strand
AGCTCGCCGTGTTCGACCTCGAGATGATCGACACCAGCCTGCAGGGGGAAGTGGACGGGCCGCGGACCGACGAGCAGGCGCGGCTGCTCCGCACCGGCGATCAGGTGCGCAGGGAGCTTGCGGACTCAGGCAAGTTCCGCGTGCTCGACATCGCGCCCGTCAATGCTGCGGCGCACGGCAGCAATCTCCAGGCCTGCGGCGGATGCGATGTGAAACTGGCCGGCGAGCTGGGCGCTGATCTGGTGATGACTGGCGTGGTGCAGAAGGTCTCCAACCTCATTCTCAACATCAATCTCTATCTGCGCGACGTACATACCGGGCAGTTGGTGGCAGCAGCGAGCGCCGACATGCGCGGCAATACCGACGAATCCTGGTCGCGCGCCACCGATTACCTCGTGCGCAACCGTCTGCTCGCGCCAAACTACGGCGCGCCGCAGGCGCGATAGACTCGGTGCACGGATGTACCTCCGTCATCCTGAGGTGCGAGCCTTGCGGCGCAATTGCGCCGCTGGGCGAGCCTCGAAGGATGCACGGCCACCGGCCGGGCCGTTCATCCTTCGAGACGCGCTGCGCGCTCCTCAGGATGACGGGGAGGGATTGCATCACGCCTTCAGCCGTGCGGCGTGCCAGCGCAGGTGATCGGCCAAGAAGGTCGATATGAAGTAGTAGCTGTGGTCGTAGCCCGGCTGACGCCGCAAGGTGAGGGGAATGTCGGCCTTCTCGCAGGCCGCCTTCAAGAGTTCGGGCCGCAGCTGCTCGGTGAGGAATCCGTCGGCGTCGCCGTAGTCGACCAGCAGATCGGAGAAGCGGGCACCGTCCTCGATCAGCGCGACCGCATCGTGTTTGCGCCACGCCTGCTTGTTGCTGCCGAGATAGCCGCCAAGTGCCTTGTTGCCCCACGGCACCTGCGACGGCGCCACGATCGGCGCGAACGCGCTGGCTGCGCGATAGCGATCGGGATAGGTCAGCGCCACCGTGAGCGCGCCATGACCGCCCATGGAGTGACCGAGGATCGATTGCCGCGACGTGTCGACCGGGAACTGCTCGGCGATCAGCTTCGGTAATTCCTCGGTGACGTAGCTCCACATCCGGTAATTGGTCGCGAACGGCTGCTCGGTTGCGTCGACATAGAAGCCAGCGCCGAGACCAAAATCATATGCATTGGCGGGATCTCCGGGGACGCCTTCGCCGCGCGGGCTGGTGTCGGGCGCGACGAAGATCAGGCCGAGCTCCGCGCATGCCTCGCGGAATTCACCCTTCTCGGTGACGTTGGCGTGCGTGCAGGTCAGGCCCGACAGATAGGTGACGACAGGCAATTTGGCGCCGGCCGTGTGCTCCGGGACGAACACCGAGAAGGTCATGTCCGTCTTGGTTTCGCGGCTTGGGTGCCGGTAGACGCCTTGCGTGCCGCCATGCGACTTGTTCTGGGAAACCGTCTGCATTGCCATATTCCTCTCGGTTGGAGCGTGACGTCAGGCGACGCCGCTCTCGATCGCCAGGCGCACCAGTTCGGCCGAAGTGCGCACGCCAAGCTTCTGGCGCATGATCGATGATGTGTTCGCGACCGTCTTGTAAGACGAATGCACCAGCCAGGCGATTTCCGACAGGCTCTTGCCGGAACTGAGCAGGCGCAGGATCTCCATCTCGCGCGAGGTGAGCTTGGACAGCGGATTCTGCGCGAAGCCCGGCCGCGCAAAGGCGACGTTGCGTGCGATCGCAGGCGGCAGATAGACGCCGCCATTGCCGACTTCGCGCACCGCCTCGACCAGATCGTTGGGATCGCCGGTCTTCGAGACGTAGCCCTTGGCGCCGATGTCGATGGCGCGGGCGGCGAACACCGGGTCGTCGTTCATGCTGAACATGATGAGACGCGCGGATGCATCGCGCATCAGGATGCGGCGCGCCAGCTCGAAACCGGAGACGGTCGGCAGGTTGATGTCGATCACGCAGAGATCGGGCTTTTCCGCGACGAACGCCAATTCGCCGCTTTCGGCATCCGCCGCTTCCAGCAGGGTGATCTCGGGGTCGTCGGCGAACACGGTGCGACAACCGGAAGCAACGATGGGATGATCATCAACGATCAGAATGCGCATGGCGTTGTTCCGGCGACCTGCTTCGATTCACTCGTCGTTACATCGGTTTGCACGAAGAACACCTCGGTTCCGACCGGTTGTGCACCTCGCACGAGATTGCGATAGGGTGCGATTAGATAGCCGGGCAAATTTGGCTGTCAACGATCCTCTCGGAGGAGGGATCGCGGTCGGGGGCAACGTCATGTGGCAAAAGCTATCCTTGCGCGCACGGATCAACGCGCTGCTCGCGCTGATATTGGCGCTTGGGCTCGGCATCAATATTGCGCGGCTCGTGCTCGAAGCGGGGCCGCGCGTCCAGGCCGAGGACCGCAGTGTCATCCGCTTGGCGCGAGAATTTGTTGCGACAATCGTAGCCGGTCTCAACGAGGCGCCCGATCCCGATGCGCGGCTCGATCAGATCGTCGAGGACTTGAGTCGACTGCGTCACGTCAGCATCACGCGGCATGATGACGCGACGGCAATATCCCCCGAGCGCCCGCAGGACGCCAGTGAACCGCGCGCCGCGCCGGAGTGGTTCGTCGCGCTGGTGCATCCCGAGCAGACCTCGGTGCGGGTGCCGGTCTCGGTTCACGGCAAGGCGCAATCGCTCGTCATCACCTCGCATCCTGACGACGAAATCGCCGAGATCTGGGACGGCATCGTCACCCAGCTCGAGGTCGGCTCCGCGATCGCGCTGGCGCTGCTTCTGGTGACCATGCTGGTGGTCGGCCGCGCGCTGGCGCCGCTGGAGGCGCTGTCGCAGGCCATGACCGGTATCGAGGCGGGCGACTATGATGTCCGCGTCGAACCGGGCGGATCGCCGGAATTGGCTGCGATCTGTGCCAAACTGAACCATCTGGCGGCGACGCTGGGCGAGGCCGTGGACAGCAAGCGGCAGCTGGCCGAACGCGCGGTGTCGCTGCAGGATTCCGAGCGCAAGGAGATTGCGCGCGAACTGCACGATGAGTTCGGGCCCTATCTGTTCGCGCTGCGCGCGCATGCCGGCGCGCTGACCCGGCTGTCGGAGCTCGAAAAGCCCGATCCGTCCGCGCTGCGCAAGCATGGCAACGCCATCCTCGAGCAGGTCAACGCGCTCCAGCAGTTCACCCGCCGCATCCTGGAGCGATTGCGGCCGGTCGGACTGGCCGAGCTCGGGCTTGTGGAAGCGCTCGGCGCGCTGGTGCGGCTCTGGAGTGAGTCGCATCCCGAAGTGGAGATCGAGAGCCGCATATCGGCTGATCTCGGCGATACCGGCGAGATGGCCGATCTGACGATCTATCGCATCGTCCAGGAAGCGCTCACCAACGTGTTCCGCCACGCCGGCGCGACGGCAGTCGATATCACGATCGAGCCCGCGGAACGGCAGGCCGGCCTGCGAGGCACCCGCGGCTGCGCGCTGGTGCGGGTTCGCGACAATGGCCGCGGCTTGCTCAGGGATCACCGGCTTGGCCGCGGTTTGACCGGCATGCAGGAGCGAATCCTCGCGCTCGGCGGCACGCTGAAGATCAATTCCACCGATGATGGCGTGACGGTCGAGGCGCTGGTGCCGAAGGCCGCGGGGTCCTAGGGGGCTGTTCGCGGCCAGTATGTGAACGCGGCCCACGCCAGTGCGAATGCGCCGGCGATCCAGAGCGCGATGATCGCGATCATTCCGGCTCGGCTGGTCGGTCGCTGCAATATCGCGCTGGCCTTGGCGCGGCATTCCGCCATCACCTCGTCCGGAACGAGCGAGATGGCAAGCCAGATGCCAAGCGGCACGAGAATCAGATCGTCGAGATAGCCGAGCACCGGAATGAAATCCGGGATCAGGTCGATCGGCGAGAGCGCATAGGCTGCCACTGCGATTGCAACGGCCTTGGCGTACCACGGTACGCGTGGATCACGCGAAGCGAGATACAGCGCGACGCTGTCCCGCTTGAGGTTGCGCGCCCAGGCCTTGATTGAGGGAAAGGTCTTGATTGAGGAAAGGGTCTTGCTTGAGGAATGCTTGATGGCGGACAGCATGGCGGCGCCTGCACGCCGAACGGAAGCGCTATTCCAGCACGACGTCCACTGGCATGCCCCCGTGCAGACCCTTGTGGACGGAGGAGGGCGCGATGCCGAAATACTTCCGGAAGACGCGGCTGAAATGCGAGGAGCTCGAGAAGCCCCACGAGAACGCGACATCCGTGATGGTCTTGCCGTTCTGTGATTCCAGTTCCTGCCGGCAATTTTGCAGGCGCGCCTTCCAGATGTAATCGCTGACCGTCATGCCGCGATCGCTGAACAGCATGTGCAGATAGCGCTTCGAGCAGCCGAGCGCCGCGGAAATGCGGTCGATGCAGAGATCGGGATCGCGCAGATGCTCGCGGATGAACCCCTGGGCCCGCACATAGGTCGCCTCGGCGCTGCCGCGGTCGAACATGGCGCCGGTCTCGCGCAGCGGCAGCAGCAGCAGGTCGATCAGCGCATCGGCGACGCCGACGGCGTTGACCGGGGTCAGCGTCGGTGCCTCGCCGAATGCGGCATGGACGAAATCATAGGCGATGCGGCCGGTGCCGTTGCGCGCCGACAGCTTGCAGGGTGCCATCTTGGAGAGCTGGAAGCCGCGCTCCTTGAGCAGGTCCTTTGGAACGATGACAACCTCGTGACGCGTCAGGGACGGGCTGATGATCGTGTGCGGACATGAGACGTCATAGGCGAAGCAGTCTCCCGGCATGATGTCGAAGTGCAGACCGTCCTGCTCGAAATGCGAGACGCCGTGAGTCTGGAAAACGATCTTGATGTAGGGGTGCTCGCTCAGCCTGATGCGCGAGAGCGCATGGGCGATGCGATGTTGGCTTGCCTCGATCTGGCACAGCTTCAACCGCGACACGGTGGTGTAGTTGATCCGGCCTTCGAGCGAGGATCCTTCCAGCGCATCGACGTCGAACTGGCCGCAAAGATCAGTGAGCGCATCCGACCAGCGCTGGATTTGACGCTTGGGCGTCAATCCGTTCGTGCTGAGTGAATGGACTGTATCGGACATCTTTCCAGCCACCGATTCGATCCCCAACGTGACTGCCCACCGCGCTTAAGTCTGGTTCGGGATGATGCGCCTTCTCCCTGATTCTGAACAGGTTAGGGAGGCGGCGGGATTTCTTCCCGGTTAATGGCGGGCGATCCTCCGACTTAGTTCTGGGCTCGTCAAGCGCAACCTTAGCACGCGTCAAACTGGAGCTCGGATTGCGCCGGCCGCGATTGATGCCCTGCAACATGAAGCAAGCTTTCCCGCCAATCCGGCGGCGGCCTGCAAAAATCTGACTCAGCTTCGCTTCTGTGCAAACGGCGCTTCTCTATTGGGCAAGTCAGCCGGGTGCGATCGGACTACAAATGGAGAACCAAAATCGAAGAAGTGGGGCCGTTTCGGCGGAAACCCTTGAGCTCTTGAACCTGGGAGGAAATCCACGATGCGCAAGCTGCTATACGCGACCAGCCTTGGGGCAATGGCGGTGTTCGCCGCCGGAGCTGCCACTGCCAATGACGAACTCCACAAGATGACGCAGAACCCGAAAGATTGGGTGATGCCGACCGGCGACTACACCAATCAGCGCTATTCGAAGCTGAATCAGATCAACGCCTCGAACGTCGGAAAGTTGCAGGTAGCATGGACGTTTTCGACTGGCGTGCTGCGCGGCCACGAAGGCGGTCCGCTGATCATCGGCAACATGATGTACGTGCACACCCCGTTCCCGAACAAGGTCTACGCTATTGACCTTTCCAAGGACAACCAGATCGTCTGGAAGTACGAGCCGAAGCAGGATCCGAACGTCATTCCGGTGATGTGCTGCGATACCGTCAACCGCGGCGTCGCCTACGGTGACGGCAAGATCTTCCTGCACCAGGCCGACACCACGCTGGTTGCGCTCGATGCGAAGACCGGCAAGGTGGAGTGGTCGGTGAAGAACGGCGATCCGAGCAAGGGTTCGACCGGCACCTCCGCACCGATGGTGGTCAAGGACAAGGTCCTGATCGGTATCTCCGGCGGCGAGTTCGGCGTGCAGGCGCACATGAGCGCCTACGACACCAAGACCGGCAAACTGGTCTGGCGCGGATTCTCGGAAGGTCCGGACGACCAGATCCTGGTCGACGACAAGACCACCGAGCTCGGCAAGCCGGTCGGCAAGGACTCGAGCCTGAAGACGTGGCAAGGCGATCAGTGGAAGATCGGCGGCGGCGCGACCTGGGGCTGGATCTCCTACGATCCCGAACTGAACCTCGTCTACTACGGATCGGGCAACCCCTCGACCTGGAATCCGAAGCAGCGTCCCGGCGACAACAAGTGGTCGATGACGATCTGGGCGCGCAACCCGGATACCGGCGTCGCCAAGTGGGTCTACCAGATGACGCCCCATGATGAATGGGACTATGACGGCATCAACGAGATGATCCTCTCGGATCAGTCGATCGACGGCAAGGCGCGCAAGCTCCTGACCCACTTCGATCGCAACGGCCTCGGCTACACCCTCGATCGCGCCACCGGCGAACTGCTGGTCGCCGAGAAGTATGATCCGAAGGTGAACTGGACCTCCGGCGTCGACATGAAGAAGGATTCGCCGACCTATGGTCGTCCGAAGGTTCTTGACGCAGCGTCGACCGACAAGGCCGGCGAGGACGTCAACGTCAAGGGGATCTGCCCGGCAGCGCTTGGCTCGAAGGACGAGCAGCCGGCGGCTTACTCGCCCGACACGCAGCTGTTCTACGTGCCGACCAACCACGTCTGCATGGACTACGAGCCGTTCAAGGTGAGCTACACCGCAGGTCAGCCCTATGTCGGCGCGACGCTGTCGATGTATCCGCCTCCCGGTGAGACCAACATGGGCAACTTCATCGCCTGGGACGGCAAGACGGGCAAGATCGTCTGGTCGAACAAGGAGCAGTTCTCGGTCTGGTCGGGTGCACTCGCGACCGCCGGCGGCGTGGTGTTCTACGGCACGCTGGAAGGCTACCTGAAGGCAGTCGACGCCAAGACGGGCAAGGAGCTCTACAAGTTCAAGACCCCGTCCGGCATCATCGGCAACGTCACCACCTACGAGAACAACGGCAAGCAGTACGTCGCGGTTCTGTCGGGTGTTGGCGGTTGGGCAGGCATCGGCCTCGCGGCCGGTCTGACTGATCCGACGGCCGGTCTCGGTGCAGTCGGCGGCTATGCCGCGCTGAGCAACTACACCGCGCTCGGTGGAACGCTCACCGTGTTCTCGCTGCCGCAGCAGTGAGCTGAGCGACCTCGTTCCGGCGCATGGAGCGAACTCCATGCGCCGGTCCGTCTTCAATCTGCACGCGAGGATATGCTTTTGCGTAAGATCTGGTTTGTGACTGCTGCGATTTTCGTCGTGGCAATGGGTGGAGTTGCCTCCGCCGAGGACGCGGGTGATCCGACCGCCGTCAAGAGCGAGGACGGCAAGTATCTCGACAAGGATGGAGACCCGACGTTCAAGGTGACGTCCGACGGCACGGTGGACTGGTACACTTACTCCGGATACCGCCGCTATCATTCGGAGTGCCACGTCTGTCACGGCCCCGACGGCATGGGATCGACCTATGCCCCGGCGCTGGCGAATTCGCTGAAGAGCATGAACTACGCGGACTTCATGGGCGTCGTCGCGAGCGGACGCAAGAACGTGTCCACGGCGCAGGAGAATGTGATGCCGGCATTCGGCGATAACCCCAACGTTGCCTGCTACATGGACGACCTCTATGTGTACCTGCGCGCCCGCGCCAATGATGCGGTTGGGCGTGTTCGGCCGGCCAAGCATGAAGACAAGTCGGAAGCCTATGGCAAGGCCGAAGACGCCTGCATGGGCAACAAGAAGTGAGCGTGACCGGCGCGAACGACAAACCTGTTTGATGTTTAGTGGAGACCAAGATGAAGACCCGCGCCGCAGTCGCATTCGAAGCCAAGAAGCCGCTTGAAATCGTCGAGCTCGACCTGGAAGGCCCCAAGGCCGGCGAGGTCCTCGTCGAGATCAAGGCGACCGGTATCTGCCACACCGATGCCTACACGCTCGACGGTTTCGACAGCGAAGGCATCTTCCCCTCGGTCCTCGGCCATGAAGGCGCCGGCATCGTTCGCGAAGTCGGCGCCGGCGTGACCTCGGTGAAGCCGGGCGATCACGTGATCCCGCTCTACACGCCGGAATGCCGGCAGTGCAAAAGCTGCCTGAGCCAGAAGACCAACCTCTGCACCGCGATCCGCGCGACGCAGGGCAAGGGCGTGATGCCCGACGGCACCTCGCGCTTCAGCTACAAGGGCAAGCCTGTCTTCCACTACATGGGCTGCTCGACCTTCTCGAACTTCACCGTGCTGCCCGAGATCGCGGTGGCCAAGATCCGCGAGGACGCGCCGTTCGACAAGAGCTGCTACATCGGCTGTGGCGTCACCACGGGCGTCGGTGCCGTGGTCAACACGGCCAAAGTAACGCCGGGCTCCAACGTGGTCGTATTCGGCCTCGGCGGCATCGGCCTCAACGTGATCCAGGGCGCCAAGATGGTTGGTGCCGACAAGATCATCGGCGTCGACATCAACGACTCGAAGGACGCCTGGGGTCGCCAGTTCGGCATGACGCATTTCGTCAACCCGACCAAGGTGCAGGGCGACATCGTCCAGCACCTGGTGGGCCTCACCGACGGCGGCGCCGACTACACCTTCGACTGCACCGGCAACACCACCGTGATGCGGCAGGCGCTGGAAGCCTGTCATCGCGGCTGGGGCGTCTCGGTCGTGATCGGCGTTGCGGAGTCCGGCAAGGAGATCGCGACCCGGCCGTTCCAGCTCGTCACCGGACGCGTCTGGAAGGGCACTGCATTCGGCGGCGCACGCGGCCGCACCGACGTGCCGAAGATCGTCGACTGGTACATGGGCGGAAAGATCCAGATCGATCCGATGATCACCCACGTGCTGAAGCTCGACGAGATCAACAAGGGCTTCGACCTGATGCACGAGGGCAAATCGATCCGTTCGGTCGTCGTATTCTGAAATCAAAACACCAAGCACTAGGAGGATAGACCAATGACTGTTCATATCCACCCGTCGGTCGACAATGGCGTCAAGCAAGGCTCCGGCAATTTTGCCGGCGGCACGCTGGTCTGCAAATGCGCGGACAAGAAGGTCAAGGTCGGGGTCAAGGGCGACGTCGCCCATAACCACGCCTGCGGCTGCACCAAATGCTGGAAGCCCGCGGGCGCCACCTTCTCGGTGGTCGCGGTGGTTCCGCGCGAGAACGTCACCGTGCTGGAGAACGGCGACAAGCTGAAGATCGTCGACGCGGCCGCGGTGATCCAGCGCCACGCCTGCACCGGCTGCGGCACCCATATGTACGGCCGGATCGAGAACAAGGGCCATCCGTTCTACGGCCTCGACTTCATCCACCCCGAGCTGTTCCAGGAATCCGGCTCGGCGGCTCCGGGATTTGCCGCCTTCGTGTCGTCGGTGATCGAGTCCGGCGTCAAGCCGGCGGAGATGGCCGGGATCAGGTCGCGGCTGAAGGAGCTTGGGCTCGAGCCCTATGACTGCCTGTCGCCGGCGCTGATGGATGCAATCGCGACCCACGTGGCGAAGTCGAAAGCAGCCTGACCAAGGCAGCCTGGTCGGCTGAGCCTGATGAGATCCTGCGCCGGCAGAGGGCCTGCCGGCGACGGATATGCTGGTAGTACCCGTGACCTTGAACCTTGCATGCCCTGCGGGCGACCACAGGGCATGCATTTTATTTTCCGCCTTGCCCTCGTCCTTTCCCCTATCCTGGTCCTCTCGCACGCCCACGCGGCGTCGCCGGAAGACCGCTACATCGCCGCGCGTGACGCCGCGATCGCCAAATTCGCCAAGCTGTCGAGCGACAACAAGATCAACGAGGCCGTCGACAAGGCCGAGGCGGCCGCGCGAGACGGGCTGAAGGCGCAGCTTGCCGCCATCCTGTCCGAGCCCGCCCGGCCGGGCTTTGGCCCCGCCCAGCTCAATCTCGACACTCTATATAAGGGCGACATGGGGTTCGGCATGCTGGACGGCCTGCGCTTCGATGCCGACAGGGGCAGGGACGGCGCCAAGATCGGAGAGAAGCGCGCCGACGGGAGTTTCGTCGAGCCGAAAGCCCACATCATCGTCACCACCGATGCCTTGTTCACGCGCTGGCTGCAGGAGCACAAGGCCTGGTGGGACAAGGGCAGCAAGAACGTGCCGCAGCAGATCGACGCAGCGGTGAAGTTCGAAGGCCTCTACACCCAGGCGATCTCGACCGACGCCGCGGTGGTCAATTTCAACGACCTGCCGGTCGCCAAGCCGGCTTCGGCCACCCTGACTTACGGCTTCCTGGCCGGCCGCACCCAGGACTCGTTCCCTGAGGCCGCCGATGAGGTGTTCGTGGCTGTTCTCGCCAACGGCAAGTTCTACATCGCCTATGGCGAGATCGAGCCCACTGTGAAAGTGCCCGCCTGCACGACGATCCGCACCGACTACAACAAGAAGGCCGATGAAGCGGCCGAGAAGCTCGAGCGCAAGCAGATCACCAGGAAGGCGTATGACAAGCTCGGCGACCTCCGCCAGCAGGGCGAGGACGCATTCAAGCGCTGCTTCGTTCAGCACGCCCCGGAGCAGCCGGCGTTCGCCGAGGCCGCCAAACAGGCCCAGGCGCTGCTGGAGACCGCGATCGGTAAATAGCACCGCATGGCAGTTTGATCGGAGACCGGCGCGAGCCTATCTTCTCCGGAAAGTCTGCATCTGCGGGAGACGCCATGAATACCGCCATCAGCCCATTTCGCATTGCCGTCAGTGACGGTGTCCTTGAGGATCTCCGCTTCAGGCTGCGCCGGACCCGCTGGCCGGAAGCCGAACTGGTCGACGACTGGAGCCAGGGCGCGCCGCTGAAATGGATCAAGGACGTCTGCCACTATTGGGCCGAGACGTACGATTGGCGGCAGCGCGAGGCGCGGCTCAACCGCTTCAGCCAGTTCACCACCATGATCGACGGGCTCGACATCCACTTCATCCATGTCCGCTCAAAGCATCCGGAGGCGCGACCGCTGATCATCACCCATGGCTGGCCGGGATCGGTGGTCGAATTCCACAAGGTGATCGAGCCGCTGACCGATCCGACGGCGCATGGTGGCAGCGCGAGTGACGCGTTCCATGTGGTGTGCCCGTCATTGCCGGGCTTCGGCTTCTCGGCCAAGCCGGCAGCGACCGGCTGGGGCGTCGATCGGATCGCCAGGGCCTGGGCCGTCCTGATGGAGCGGCTGGGCTACACCAGCTATTTCGCGCAAGGGGGCGATTGGGGCTCCGCGGTCACGACCGCGATCGGCGGGCAGGACCCGGCACATTGCGCCGGCATTCATATCACGCTTGCGATGTCGACCCGGCCCAATGTCGAGGGGCAGCCGACGCCGGAGGAGACCCGTGCGCTCAACGGCATCAAATACTATGCCGACTGGGATTCCGGCTATTCCAAGCAGCAGTCCACCCGGCCGCAGACGCTTGGTTATGGCCTGACGGATTCACCGAGCGGGCAGGCGGCCTGGATCCTGGAAAAGTTCTGGGCCTGGACCGACTGCGACGGGCATCCGGAAAACATCCTCAGCCGCGACGAGCTGCTCGACAATGTCATGCTGTATTGGGTCACCGCGACGGCCGCGTCGTCGGCGCGGCTGTACTGGGAAAGCTTCGGGCCGGGCAAGCGGACTCCACACAAGGTGAGTGTGCCGACCGGCGTTGCCGTGTTCCCCAAGGAGATCGTCACGCCGGTCCGCAAATGGATGGAGACGAACTTCACCAACATCCAGCACTGGAGCGAGATGCCGAAGGGCGGGCACTTCTCGGCGTTCGAGCAGCCCGAGCTGTTCGTCGGCGAGGTGCGCAAGTTCTTCGGGATGCTGCGCTAGCAGCGTTTGTGTCAGAATGCGCTACGTAACGGAGGGACGTCGGCGTGCTGCTTGATCCCCGCCATGGCGACTTTGAGGACAACGCCGCCAGTCCCGAACAGCGTTCGTTGTTCGCGATCGTGGGCAGCCTTCTGGTTGAGATAAGCCCGGCGAAGCTGCTGTTCGCCTGGACGGTTTCGCTCCTACTTCCGGGCGTGCTGCTCGGCCTTGCGCCGCTGGTTGCGTCCGCCTGGATCTCGAGCCTTTCGCAACAGCTTCTGGCATTGTCGGAGGTAGGGGCCGTGCTGGCGTTGATTGTGATCGCGGCGTTAGGCTGGCTCGGCGGGCGACCGCTGCTTCAAATCGCGGAAACAAATTTCTGGTCGCTGAACGCGCTCGCGGTGCAACCGAGCTACGCCTTCACGCGCGAGGCGCTGCGCCATCTGGCGGAGCTGCTCTGGCGAACCGGCTCAACTGCCGCCTCTCGCGTGAGGCTGCGCCGGAGTTGCTCGATCGGCGCCGGCATGTTGCTCTCTGCAGGTGCGGCATTGATCGCGGTCCTGGCCTGGCCTGTTTCCCAATGGACTGCGACCATAAATGACCTTGTTCTGATTCATCGTCTCGTGGTCCCGACGTTTGCGAATGCCGTGGTGCTGGTGTCCAGCTATCTTGCGGTTGCATCACTGGCCTGGAGTGTGGCCGATGCCAGTATGGATCAACCGGCCGACCTTGCCGCCTTCGACGCGCCGTCGCCGGGAGGCCGCTGCTGGCGTGTTGCGCATTTGTCTGATCTTCACGTGGTCGGCGAGCGATACGGCTTCCGCATCGAAAGCGGGACGGCCGGTCCGCGGGGAAACCAGCGCTTCAACCGCGTGCTGGCTCGCCTCGCCGAAATTCACGCCGTCGATCCGCTCGACCATGTGCTGATCAGCGGCGATATGACGGATGCCGGCCGGCCCGGTGAATGGGCGGAATTTCTCGATGCGCTGGCAGGTCATCCCGAGCTTGCCGCACGCATCATCATGCTTCCGGGCAATCATGACGTTAACGTCGTGGATCGCGCCAATCCCGCGCGCCTCGACCTGCCGTTCAGCCCAGGCAAGCGGCTACGGCAGATGCGTACCCTGTCGGCGATTGCGGCCGTCCAGGGCGATCGCGTGCGTGTCATCGACGGTTCCGGCAAACCATCGGCTACGCTGAACCAGTCGCTGGCGCCTTACCGTGACCGGATAACGCAATTTGCGCAGCAGGGGGGCGTGCGCCGCGCAGCGGCGCTCCGCGGTCTGTTCGATGATCAATTCCCAATGATCCTGCCGCCGGACCGGGATGGCGGCCTCGGCATCGCCGTTCTCAACTCCAACGCAGAAACCCACTTCTCCTTCACCAACGCGCTCGGTTTGGTTTCGGAAGCGCAAACGCGGCGATTGGAGGCTGCAATCCGTCATTTCCCGACGGCATACTGGACCATCGCGCTGCATCATCACTTGGTGGAGTATCCGATGCCGGTCAAGACGTTTGCCGAACGCATCGGGACCGCCCTGATCAACGGCAGTTGGTTTGTACGCAGGTTGCAAAGGTTTTCCGATCGCTCGGTCGTGATGCACGGTCACCGGCATATCGATTGGATCGGTACATGCGGTGTGTCGAAGATCGTCTCAGCTCCGTCGCCGGTGATGGGGGCGGCGGATGATGCAGTCACCTATTTCTATATCCACACAATGGTGGTCGGTCCGGACCGGAAGCTCTGCCTCGCCGAGCCCGAGCGGGTGGAAATTGCCGGGAGCTAGGACGTTTCCGGCCTATCTTCGGGCGTTCCGCCGAACAAATCGGCGATCCATGCGGCCGACGGACTCTCGGCACAGAAGGTCAGAATAGCGAGCGTGATCGGCACGCCGATGAAAGTCCCGAACAGGCCCCAGAGCGAGCTCCAGAAGAAGATCGCAAACAGCACCAGAAACGGCGAGATCGATAGGGTCGAGCCAGCCACTCGCGGTTCGACATAGCTGCCTACCACGAACTGGATGACGTTGAGACAGGCGAACACTCCAAACACCGCGGGCCAGCTCTCGAACTGCGTCATGGCCAGCAGTGTGGGGAACAGTGTCGCGATGAAAGGGCCGATGAAGGGAATGTAGTTGAGGACAAAAGCGATGACGCCCCATTCGAACGCGAATGGCAGTCCGGTCACCGCAGCGAACAGGCCGACCAGGAGACCCGTGACCGCGCTCATCTGCGTCCGCACCAGCATATATTGGCGAAACTTGGCGGCCGTCGCTTTGCTGCCCTTGAGCAAGATGCGCGCCGCTGTGCGGTTCTCCAATCGCTGGATTCGCCGACCGGCATCTTCGACCTCGAGAAGTCCCAGCACGACATAGACCAGCGCGATGAGCCAGAAACTCAACGTGGTGTTGACGCGGCCGGTGACGTATTGCGTGATGCGCAGCAGCCAGCCGACATTGAAATGCTCCGCCCAAAGGCCGGCGAACGAGACGCCGTGGCCGTCCAGCCAAATCACCGCGGCGTCGTAGAAGGCCTGATATCGCGCCGCATCCGCAATCAAGGAGCGCCCGACACGGCCGAATCCCCACGCCGCCAGCGAGGCGAACGCGACGCAGGTCGTGGTCGTAACGACGACGGTGATGGCGAGCGCGAGGAGTTTCGGCAGCCACGACTGCAGCCGTTCCTGAACGGGCCAGACGATCGCAATGATGAACAGCGCGGCTGCAAGCGGGGCCAGCACACTGCGTGCCTGAGCCACCGCCGCGATGACCAGTACCGCGGCGATGATGCCGGTCGTGATCTTCAACCCGCCAGTCATCCTTGGGCTATCCGATCTCCTGAGAGCTGGCTCGATCCTGCGGCGCAGCTACAGCAATCCGCGATAGATCCCCGGCGCGGAGCCGTCGATGGCCACCGCGCCGACGGCCTTCGCATAGAATTCCGCCGGCCCGACTCCGCCGATGATGGCGTAGCCGAAGCCCTGATATTTCATGTCCTCGAGACAGGCGAACAACAGCGCCTTGCCGATTCCGCCCTGTTGCGCCTTCGGCGCGACGCCGGTCGGACCGAAGAAGTTGCGGCAGGCCGCGTCGTAGCAGGCGAATCCCACGATCTTCTTCTGTTGGGTCGCGATGAAGCAGGAGACCGGTCGGCGGCTGAATGCCACGTCGGTTTCGCTGGCCCACGCCTCGCTGAATGTTTCGCGCACCCAGGCGATGACCTTGTGCTTCTCAGGGGCGAGCGCCCGGCGCATGACAATTCCGGCCTCAACCAATCGATCGTAGGCGGGCCTTGAATCGGGCAGGGCGTAGAGCTTGACGAGCATGTCCATCCGGCAACCTTAGTGGAAAACGCGCCCCGCGCGCAAATCAGGGGAGGAAGGTAGAGGCGTAGGTTGGATAGAGCCCTACGGACTACCATTTCCGCTGTTGCATGTTCGATGCCTTGTTCGCGAGCTTGGCTTCACGCAAAACCGCCCAAAAATACCCGCCGATCCGATGCCAATGGGGGCACCGTCGCGATTCAGATCGATATGCGGAGCCGGACGTCTGCGGCGGATGGCGTGGTTCGGGCCGTCCAGCTGCCCAAGGGCGCGTCTGCGATCAGCGTGACGTATGGAGACTGGATCGTCAAATGCCAGCTCGACGGCGGTGCCAAGCTGTGCACCCTCGGGCAGACGCAACTCTCCAAGGAGACCAATCAGCAGGTCTTCGTCATCGAGCTGATTGCCAGGGACGGAAAGGCCGAAGGCAACATATTGATGCCGTTTGGGCTGAAGTTCGACGCCGGGGCCCTCAGGGCTGGACGGCAAGGATCTGGAGCAGCCACGCTTCTCGACCTGCACGGCACAAGGCTGTTTGCTGCCGGTATCCTTTCCAACCGTCGTGACCGACACCATGGGCAAGGCCAAGACGCTCACGGTTGCCGCGCAGAACATCGGTAACGGGCAGGCCGTCGTCTTCAACGCCCCCGCTCATCGGCTTTGCCGCGGCGCTGGAGCGCACCGGTCAGCTTCCAAGCTGACCGGCTATCTCGTCGGCCCGCCAGCACCGGACCGCGTGCCCGTCCGGACGGGTTTGAAGCGAAGGCCGAGGCTCGCGCTGACACACCGCTTCTGCGTAACGACAGCGTGGACTGAATGCACATCCGTCCGGCGGATTGAGGGGATTGGGCAGCTCGCCCTTTGTCGTCGCGAGCGGTGCGCGGCGGAGCGGATCGGGAATGGCGGCGATTAGGGTTTGCGTATACGGGTGTGCCGGCCGTTCGAAGATCTCGCGCCAGTCGCCCGTCTCCACAATGCGGCCGAGATACATGACCGCGACCCTGTCGCTCATGTGCTCGACGACGCCGAGGTCGTGGCTGATCATGATGTAGGAGAGGCCCAGACTTTCCTTCAATTCCAGCAGCAGGTTGATGATCTGGGCACGGATCGAGACATCGAGCGCCGATACCGGTTCGTCGCAGATGACGATCTTCGGATTGAGGATCAGCGCGCGGGCGATGCCGATGCGCTGGCGCTGGCCACCCGAGAATTCATGCGGGTAGCGGCCGGCCTGTTCGGGCCGCAGGCCGACATGCCTGAGCATCGCCGCAACGCGTCCGTCGATTTCGCTTTTGGCCGTCACCCCATGCAGGCGCAACGGGTCTTCGAGCGTGCGACGAACCGTCTGGCGTGGATTGAGCGAGGCGTAGGGGTCCTGAAACACCATTTGGGCGGTCCGGGCCAACAGTTTTCGATCGCCCGATTGCCGGCCCGTCACGACGTGCCCGTCGAGCACGATCCTGCCCCGCGTCGGCGTCAGGAGCCCAAGCAGCGAAAGGGCGACGGTCGACTTGCCGCAACCGGATTCGCCGACGAGACCGAGGCACTCGCCACGCTTCAGTTCGAGATCGATGCCGTCGACCGCGCGCAATAGCCGCTGGCCGCCGCCCAGCAAGCCGCCGCCGAGCGGAAAATGCACCGCGAGATCCTCCACGCTGAGAATGACATCGTCGCCGGGCTTTACCGCGGGGTCATGCATGGTGATGGCACCTGACCAGGCCGCCCGCACCGAGCCATGTCGTCTCGGGTGCGGTGGTCCGGCAGACCTCGGTCGCCTGCGCGCAACGCGGATTGAAGCGGCAACCGGCTGGAAAGTCCGCGATCGCCGGTACGACGCCGGCGATCTCCCTGAGCCGCGACCTGCCGAGTGCTGCACGGCTCCCCAGCCGTGGCAGCGAGTCGACCAGGCCCTGGGTGTAGGGATGGGCGCAGGCGCTAAAGATGTCGTCCGAGCGGCGTTCCTCGACGATACGACCGGCATACATGACGCCGACCCGGCGGCAGACGTTGGCGACCAGGCCCAGATCGTGGCTGATCATCAAGATCGCCGTGCCTCGCTCGGCGCACAGATTGCGCATCAGCTCGATGATCTCAGCCTGCACCGTCACGTCGAGCGCGGTGGTCGGCTCGTCGGCAATCAAAAGATCCGGATCGCAGGCGAGCGCGATGGCGATCATCACGCGTTGGCGCATGCCGCCCGAAAGCTGGTGCGGGTAATCCTTCACGCGCCGCTCCGGCGCCGGAACGCGCACGTTCGCCAGCGCCTCGACGGCCAGTTGGTTTGCCTCGCGCCAGCCCTTGCCCTTGTGCAGCACAAACATCTCCGCGATCTGCCGGCCGACGGGCGAGACCGGATTGAGCGCGGTCATCGGCTCCTGGAAGATCATGGCGATGCGGTTGCCGCGCAGCGCCCGCTGCTCGGCCGCGGAAAGTCGCTGAATTTCGCGGCCCTCGAAACGTATCGCGCCGGCAGCGACCGAGAGCGGCCGGCGCAGCAGGCCGATCAGGGCGAGCGCCGTGATGCTCTTGCCGCAGCCGGACTCGCCGACCAGGCCGAATGTCTCGCCGCGATCGATACGGAACGAAACGCCCTCGACCGCTGCTACATGGTTGGCGCCGTCGTCGAGATCGATGCGCAAGTCCTCGACTTCGATCAGCGGGGCGGCCGTCATGTGCGCCGGCTCCGCGACTGGGGATCGAGCACGTCACGCAAGCCGTCGCCAAGCAGATTGAGGCCGAGCACCGTCAGGAAAATCGCGAGGCCGGGGAAGACCGACAGCCATGGCGCCGTGGTGATCTGGTCGCGGGCCTCCGACAGCATGCTGCCCCAGCTTGGATAGGGTGGACGAATGCCGAGGCCGAGGAACGAGAGCGAGGCCTCTGCCAGGACCGCGCCGCCCATGCCGAGCGTGCCGATGACAATGATGGGGCCGACCATGTTCGGCAGCAGCTGCGTGATCATGATACGCAAGTCTCCGTAGCCGAGCACGCGCGCCGCCTGCACATAGCCCTGGCTCTTGAGCGACAGCGTCGAGGCCCGTGCGATCCGGCAGGTGAAAGACCAGTTGGTCAATCCGAGCGCGATCAGCAGGCTGGTGAGGCCGGGCCCAAGCACCGCCATGATGGCGAGTGCGAAGATCAGCGAGGGGATCGCGAGCATCAGGTTGGTCAGCCCGTTGACGACATCGTCCCACCAACCGCCCCAATAACCCGCGGTCAGGCCCAGCGTCACGCCGATGATGCTGTTGACGAGCTGCGAGACGATGCCGACCGTCAACGAGATGCGTGCGCCGTGCACGACACGGGAATAGATATCGCGGCCCTGCGCGTCGGTACCGAACCACCAGATCCAGCTCGGCGGCTCTTCCGCATTCATGAGGTTGGCGCCCATGACTGGATCCGTGTGTGCCAGCCAGGGCGCGAACAGGCCGACGAAGATCGCAAGCGCGAACAGCAGCCCGCCGATGATCGCACTGGTGCCAAGCTTCATCGCGGCCGCTCCGCCGTGACAGGCTGCGCGGCTGGTCGTGCGCAGGCGTGATGAGGCTGGCAGCCGCTCATGCGTATCTGATCCTGGGATCGATCACGCCGTAGAGCAGATCGACCAATGTATTGACGGTGAGGAAGAACAGCACCACCACGAGAATCGTGCCCTGCACGGCGGGAATGTCGCGCTGAAGGACGCTGTCGACCAGCAGCGAGCCGATGCCCGGCCAGGAGAACAATTTCTCGACGACGACGGCCTGCCCCATCACGACGCCGAATTGCAGGCCGATCGCGGTGAGAATGATGACGAGGGCATTGCGCATCACATGCCACGTCACGACCCGGGTCTCGCTCATGCCCTTCGAGCGCGCCGTCCGGACAAAATCCGCGGTCATGATCTCGAGCACCGCTGCACGCGTCGTCCGCGCCAGCAGCGCCATCGGCGAGACACCGAGCGTCACGGCAGGCAGGATCAGATTTTTGAGCCCGCCATCGCCATAGCCAAAGCTCGGCAGCCAGCCGAGCTTCAAGGCAAACAGATACATCAGCAGCAGCCCGAACCAGAACTTGGCCATTGAAAGGCCCGACACCGCAAGGACCATCGAGACGGTATCGACGATGCTGCCCGGCCTCAGCGCCGCGATGAAGCCGAGCGGCACGCCGACCGCAACTGCAAACGCCAGGGCTGCGAATATCAACTGCAGGGTCGGCCACATCCGCTTGGCGATCATGGCTGTGACCGGCTCGCGGGTCCGGAACGAGGTCCCGAAATCACCTGTCATGAGCTTGGCGATGTAGGAGCCGAAGCGCACGTAAACGGGATCGTCGAGGCCAAGCTGTTTCTTCATGCGTTCCACGACCTGCGGGTCCGTCGGACCGCGGCCGTCGTCACCCATGCTCGATACGATGCTGCCCGGAACGACGCTGAACAGCACGAAGATCAGCAACACGACAGCCAGCACGGTCGGGATGGTTTGCAGGACTCGACGGATCGCAAAAGAGAGCATTGAACGTTTTCCTCACTCCCTCCATCGTTTCTCGCGATGGCGGGAGAGCGATGGCACCCGTCACTTCGCCGGCGAGGTGTCGTCGACCCAGAGGTCTTCGACGTTCTGATGGGTCAGTTCCGTCGCATCCAACTGAATTCCCTTGAGCCAGGGTTGCACCGCCATGACAGCCTTGTTGTAGTTGAAGAACCAGATCGGCGCTTCCTCAAAGAGCAGCGCATTGGCCTTTTGCAGCAGCTGGACGCGCTTTGCGGCCTCGTCGGTCTGCCCGGCTTCATCGATCACCTTGTCGAAGTCGGTGTTCTTGAAGTTCGTGTAGTTGCAGGCCGATTGCGGCGTCGTCGAGTGGAAGCATTTGAGCGCTGCCTGCGGATCCGGGCCGGTCGCCTGGGAATAGATGAAGGCCTGGAAGTCGCCCTTGCGAATGACCTCCGCCAGCACCGCGGTCTCGACCTGCTTGACCTTTACCTTGATGCCCACCTTGTCCAGCATCGGGATGGCGGCCTCGACGATCGGCAAGCCCCAGCTTTCATTCTGGCTGGTGGTCCATTCGAATTCAAAGCCGTTGGGGTAGCCTGCGTCCGCCAGCAATTGCTTCGCCTTCGCGGGATCGTAAGGGTAGGGCTTCATGGCCTTGTCGTAGGCGGGTGAGGTCAGCGGCAGCCAGCTTGTCGCGCGGTAGGCCTTGCCCTTGACCAGCTTGTTGATGATCAGATCGGCATCGATCGCGTAATTGATGGCCTGCCGAACCCGCTTGTCGGAGAAAGGTTTGAACGCCGGATTCATCCCCATATAACGCGTGAAGACCTCGGCGACCTCGACGATGGTGCCCTTGAGGTTGGGGTCGGCCTGATAGGCAACATACTGCGCGGGGCCGAGCACCGAGGTGTCGATCTCCTTGTTACGGAAGGCGACATCGCGCGCCGCGGCTTCACCCATCAGCGAAATCACGATCTTGTCGGCGTAGGGCTTGCCGGGCTTGTAGAACCGGTCCCACCTGTCCAGCACGATGCGCGATCCCGGCACATGCTCGACGAATTTGAATGGACCAAGACCGATCGGTTTCTGGAGAAAGCCTTCCTTCCCGCCTTCGTCGGCGGGATAGATCGAGGTCAGTGCGGTGAAGAAATAGAAGGCAGGATCGACTTTCTCGGTCAGCTTCATTTCGAGGGTGAAGTCGTCGATCTTCTTCAGGCCGGAGATCTCCTTGGCCTGGCCCTTCTCGACCTCGGCCGCGCCCTCGATGATGCGGACGAAGCGCGCGCCGGGATAGGCCTTGGTGCCGTCCATGATGCGGTTGTAGGACCAGATGATGTCGTCGGCCGTCATCCTGCGGCCGTTATGGAAATAGGCGTCGTCGCGCAGCTTGAAAGTATGAACGAGACCCCCGCCCGAGACGACGACCTCCTTGGCAAGTTCCAGGACCGGCTTGCCTTCGGTTGAATCCCAGATGTAGAGCGAGCGGTGAAGGGCCTTGGCGTAGATCTCGTCCTGGGCGCGCGGTGTGGTGTGGATGTCCATGCTGGTGAAGCTGGAGCCATAGGGCGCCGTCATACGAATGGTCCCGCCCTTGCGCGGTGTCTGGGCAGCCGCCGTGGCGGCGAGTGCGAGCCCCAGACCGGCCGCGATCGCAATCATCTTGAACTTCATGCTTCCCCCAACGGTGCAGGAACAGTCCGAATTGCGAGTTGATCATCGCCGACACGTCTAGCGCAAGGTCCTCAATTCGTGTCGATGGCGACCGGCATCAAATAATTCGTGTCGCCGCGATACCGTCGACGGGTGACCAAGGCACGTGTCAGGTTGAATGGGCGCGGGGAGGACTTGCCGGACATGATTTGACGCGCCAACACCCTGGTTGCAACTTGTGCGAGTATGCAAAGCAATTGCGATTGAAAGGATTTTGGCTTTCGTCGTGAAATTGCGAAAGCCGGGACGACACCGTTGTCGGCACGGCAATCGCATATGGCCTCGTCCCGTAGTGCGGGGTGAGGTGTGCCAACATATTTCTGAATATTAGAATATGCCGCTGATTTGCCCGACATGTCAAGTTGCCATGTCGAATGCCGGCACGCCGCCGGCTGCTTTGCATGGGGTTGTTTTCGATTTTTGGCAGCGCGTCCCTGCGGAGGCAGGCTATATGCGATAGCGCTGCCGTTGTCGGGAACCGTGCCTCGCGTTCAACCCTTCACTGCCGATACGACGGATCGGCCCGATCGAGCTTGCGCAGCAGGGCCGGCCAGGCGAGTTCGCCGTTGCGCGCGGCCCGGCCGGGCTTCGGCAGCATCCGCTCATAGGTGTCTTCGAGGATGTTCTGCGGCGGATAGACCAGCTTGGTATTGCAGGACAGCGCCATCACCTGGGTCTGGCAGGCGCGCTCGAGACGGAACAGCACGTTGAAGGCGGCGGGCACTGTGCGGCCCACGACCAGGAGGCCATGGTTGCGCAGGATCATCGCCTCGTTGTCGCCGAGGTCACGAACCAGCCGCTCGCGCTCGTCGACATTGTCGGCGATGCCTTCGAAGTCGTGATAGGCGATGTGCAGGAAGCGCATCGAGGTCTGCGCCAGCGGCAGCAGGCCGCACTCCATCGCCGAGACCGCCATGCCGGCCGGGGTGTGGGTGTGCGCGACGCAATCCATGTCGTGCTTGGCCATGTGGATGGCGCTGTGAATGACGAAGCCGGCGACATTGACGTCATAGTCTGTCGCGTTGAGCAGCGTGTTGCCCTCGACATCGACCTTGATCAGGCTGGAAGCGTCGATCTCCTCATACAGCATGCCGTAGGCGTTGATCAGGAACTGGTCGGTGGTGCCGGGCACGCGGCAGGAGATGTGGTTCGCGATCATCTCGGTCATGCCGTACATCGCGGTGAGGCGATAGCAGGCGGCGAGATCGACACGGGCCTGCCACTCCTCGGCGCTCACCTGCTCGCGAACGGATTTGACGACCTTGATCGCGGGCGAGCTGACGGGGGGATTCATGGCGTTCTCTCCTTGAGATGTCTGCGAGGCAGGAGCCTGTTCGTTGCCGTGGAACATAGCAGAATCCACGCGGCGGTAAGCCGTGGCGCGTCGGCTTATTTGCAGGTCTGGCGGGCAAAAACCGAATGCGGATTGGCGGGTCGCGCCTTCGATGTCAGTATGCGCAAAAATAGCCGAAGCGCACAAAATGAGCGAACGCAAGAATGCGTTTTCGGGAGCATCGTCATGACGGAAGGCCGCTATCGCCTGATTGGTTCGACCGCGTCGCCGTATGCGATCAAGCTGCGCGCACTGATGCGCTACCGACGCATTCCGCACGATTGGGTGATCATGACCAAGGCGCTGCGCGAGGCGACCGCGCATTTGAAGCCGATGCTGATCCCGGTGCTGCAATATCCTGATGGCAGCTACCGCGGTGAGACCACCACGCTGGCCTATGATCTGGAAGCGCGTCATCAGGCGCGCTCGGTCGTCCCAGAGGACAGGGCGGTCGCCTTCGTCTGCGATTTGCTCGAGGATCTCGCCGACGAATGGGCGGTGAAGCCGCTGTTTCTCTATCGTTGGTGGGATCCGGAAGACCAGGCCTATGTGTCGCGCTGGGCGGGAGAGGAATGGTCGACGTCGGACGCCAAAGCCGGCAGCCGCGAGGAAATCGAGGAGTTCCGGCAGCGGCAAATCTCGCGCATGGTCATTCTCGGCGCGACGGACGAGAACAGGCCGCTGCTCGAGGAAAGCTATCGGCGGACGCTTGCGGCGTTCGAGCCGCATGTCGGCATGGCGAACTATCTGTTCGGCACGCGGCCATCGCTGGCCGATTTTGCCTGGTTCGGTCAGCTCAGCGAGATGGCGACCGACCCGAGCCCGATGCGGATCATGCGCGACCGTGCGCCGTTTACCGACCACTGGGTGAGGCGGCTCGACGATGCGTCCGGTGTCGAAGGCAACTGGTATCCGCGTGAGCAGGCGCTCGGCGGGTTCGCCGAGGCGCTGCTGCGGATTGCGGGCGAGCTCTATCTGCCGTTCCTGGCGGCCAACGCGGATGCATTCGCGAAAGGCCTCGAGCGGCTCGAGATCAACGTCTGGGGTCTGCCTTACGCGCTCGCGCCGTTCAAATATCAGGTCAAGTGCCTGCAGCAGTTGCGCGCGAAGTTTGCCGCGCTCGATGCCGGCGATCGCGCGGCGTTGAAGCCGCTGCTGGAACGCACGGGATGCTGGGCCATCCTGGAGGGAGGCTGATCGATCAGGCTTTCGGAAAGTCCTTGCGCATCGCGATCTCGGCTGCATCACCCGGCGACAGGGTGTTGCTGTCGAAAGCGGCCTGACGCTCGGTCACGATGTCGTAAAGTGAGATCTGCTTGATCGGCTTGGCGAGCAGCAGCCGGATGCAGTCCGCCAAGGTTCCATTGTACACCAGATAGGGCGTCCTGTTGGCCACCCGCTCGTTCCTGAGCGAAGGCCATTTCTTCAGGTCGGCCGGCGCGTCGTAGGCAATCGGAACGCTTTCCCTGAACATGCTCGGTTCCCGGTGGGGTCGTCATCGGGAAGGCTAGCCAAGGACGGTAAACAGAACCAAAACAGCCGATGCTTACGTCCGGTGCCTGCTGCCGAGCGCGACCGCGACTGATTCCGGATGTTTGATCCGCTCGATCAGCATGTCGATGCGGTCGCCGCCCCAGAACAGCTCGCCGTTGAACACCATGCTCGGCACGCCGAACACGCCGAGCGCTTCGGCCTCGTCGACGATGCTATCGTGTTCGGCGCGGGCTGGGCCGCGGACATAGGCCTCGAACGCCTCGGTGGAACCGCCGATCGCGGCGATCACGCCGGAGATCGCCGACAGGTCGTCGATTTCCAGCTCGTGGTTCCAGAACCTTCGGAATACCGTGTCATGATAGGGCCGGAACAATCCCTGCCGCTGCGCAAACAGCATCCCGGCGCTGGCGTAGAACGCGTCGTAGATGCGGCGCGGGCCCTTCATGGTCAGTCCCTGCGCATTCGCGAACCGCCGCGCATCCATGTAGGAGTAGCGCACCTTGCGCCAGAAGTGCGGCGTGCGCTGCTCGACCGTGCCCATGAACTCGGGAATCCGAAGCGTGTAGGGCAGCCATTCCAGCGCGACGCCGTAGGTCTCCTCGAGCTCAAACAGCCGCTTGTTGGCGACATAGGCGTAGGGAGACTTGTAGTCGGTGTAGATCCTGACCTTCGGCTTTTCCATTCTCGTTCCTCACTGCGTGAGGACGATTGTTCCCGATCCCGCGCAGTGGCGCAATGCGGCGTGATGAAGGGGAGATGGTGCGCAAACGAGTGGGCCCCGGTGCAGTCAAGCATCGCGGGGCCCTGCAACTTCGTTTTAGCGAAGGATCTCTGGTGTAGACCAGTGGTGTTTCGGGACCTAAAAGCGCTTGGCCTTTGCGCCCTCGTCCTGCGGATATGTTCAGATTGTCGGCGGCACACGCGGCTAGCAGCTGCTATCAGCCTCAACGTGCACCGAGACCTTGCTGAGCAAGGTCGCTGGCTTTCGCCGGTGGCGTCATGCTCCTCTCCAAGGGTGGGCCGACGGACATCTGTCCGCTTTTGCTGCCTGATGGCCGATCCCATAATCGTCCGTCAATTCCTGCGACGCGAGGAGCAGCCGCTCCAACACTCCAACAGGTGCAGTCATCGAAATGCTGCGGCAGTTATGGCCTGCTGTCAAGTTAACGAGCGAGAGAATTCAGGTCAGGAATCCTGTCGCGACTTGGTCTTTCGATACCGGGTGAAGTCCGGATCGTGCGTCATTTTCCAGTAGTCGACGAACCGCCACGGCATTGCCGAGAACACGCGGCCGCTGCTGTTGCGGTAGTAGGTCGTCATGCCTGGATGCGTCCAGATCAATTGCTCATGCTCGGCATCGACGTTGCGGATGTACTCATCATGCGCGTCGGGATCCACGTCGATCGCAGCGATGTCGCTCTCGATCATCTCGACGAGGCAGGCGGAGATGTAGCGGCTCTGGCATTCCGATTGGAAGATCACGCTGCCGCCATGCGCAGGCCCCGTGTTGGGGCCGAGCATCAGAAACAAATTGGGGAAGTCAGGCACCGTGAGACCGAGATATGCGGTCGGATTGTCGTGGCCCCACGTTTGCTGGAGGTTCTTGCCGTCGCGGCCGGTGATGTTGAGGCGCGCCGCCATCTCGGAGACCTTGAAGCCGGTCGAGATCACGATAACGTCGTGCGGCCGCGATGTGCCGTCGGCCGTGACGATGCCGTGCGCCCCGAAATGGTTGATCTTGTCGGTAACGAGTTCGACGTTCGGCTTGGTCAGCGTCTTGAACCAGTTGTTGTCGAGCAGGATGCGCTTGCCGTAGGGCGGATAGGTCGGCATGCACTTCTCGATCAGGTCCGGGCGATCCTTCAGCTCGGAGAGGATGAAGTCGGCCAGCTCCTGGCGATGCCGGTCGTTGCCCTTGTTGACGGCGCGCTCCGGATGCGGCCAGGCCGGATCCTTGCGCAGGAACGGCAGCAAGCCGTCGCCGTAGCGCCAGAACATGTTGAAGCGATACCACTGCACATAGAACGGCAGATGCGCCAGCAGCCACTGCGCGCCCTCGGTGATTGGATCGGAATAGCCCTTCACCGGCCGCGCCCACTGCGCGGTGCGCTGGTAGACGGTGACCGAGGCGACGCGGTCGGCGATCGACGGTACGAGCTGCATCGCGGTCGCACCGGTGCCGATCACGGCAACATGTTTGCCGTCGAGCTTGACGTCGTCGGACCACAGCGCCGAATGAATCTTCAACCCGGTGAAATCCTCGTCGCGCTCAAAACGGGCGGGCAAGGGATCATTGAGTTGTCCGATCGCACTGACCAGCGCGGTGGACTCGAAGGTCTCTTCGCCGCCCGCAGTCTTCAGCGTCGAGATCCAGCGCCGGTTGCCTTCGTCCCAGCGCGAGGCGACCAGCTCAGTCGAAAGGCGGACGTGCTTGCGGATGTCGTATTCGCGCACGACCTTGAGCAGGTAATCCAGCAATTCCTGCCGTTGCGCGAAATAGCGGGTCCACGGATTGCGGGCGCCGAACGAGAACGAATAGGAGTGGTTCGGCGTATCGACGCCGCAGCCGGGATAGCGGTTGACGTACCAGGTGCCGCCGATCTCGTCCTGCTTCTCGACGATCGTGTAGGGAATGCCGAGCCGGCCGAGCGCGACGCCAAGGGCGATCGCGCAGACCCCGGCGCCGACGATCAGCACATGCTGCTGCGCCAGCCTTGCGTCGGACGGACGCTCGCGCCATTTGGCTTCGCGGGGAACGAAGCCCATCTCCTCCCGCATCAGCGGTGCATATTCCGGCGCGACGTTCTCGCCGAGCGTCGCGCGCATCATCCGCAGCATCAGCTCATCGCCGGGATCGGTGATGGCGGGTTTCGGCGTTCCGTTGGCGAACAGGTTCAGCACGGCGGCGCGGATCTCGTCCTGGATCTCCTTCGGCACACCGGCGTCCGGATCGGGGATCAGACGGACGTCGCGCTTCGGCTTGTAGGGTGGTTCCAGCCACTTTTCGTCGCCGGTCATGTGCACCAGCACCATCAGCAGCACGCGGATGTCGCCCTCGGCGATGGCGGAGGACAGATCGAGGTGTTTGCGCGGAAGCTCGATATTCATGCGTTGTCCTCAACTCGCCGGTGCTTCGGGCAGGCCGCCATAGGCGGCCCAGGTGGTGCCCGCGATGTAGCCGGCATCGACCGGCAGGTTGATGCCGGTCACGCCGCTGCTCTGCGGCGAGAGCAGCCAGGCGATCGCCTGTGCCACCTCCATGGGCTCGACCAGCCGGTTCATCGCGGTCGGGCGTGCCAGCAGGTCTTTGTTCAAGGCGCCCGACGCAATGCCGGCCTCAAGCGCCGCCGTGCGGGTGAAGCCGGGCGAGACGGCGTTGACGCGCACGCCGGAGCGGCCCCATTCGGCGGCGAGCGTCTGCGTGATCTGGATGACGCCGGCCTTGGCCGCGGTATAGGCGTGGATCGGACCCGACGTCATGCCGGCCACCGAGGCGACGTTGACGATCGCACCACGCCGTCGCTTCGCCATGCCGATGCCGACGCTGCGCGTGACCAAAAAGGTGCCGCGTAGGTCGATATTGACCTCGCGGTCCCATTGCTCCATCCGCACCCGCTCGATCGCGTGCATCTTGCCGAACACGCCGGCCGCGTTGACGAGGCCGCTGACCGGCCCGTGCGCCTTCTCGATGTCGGCAATTCCGGCGACGACGGCAGCTTCGCTCGCAACATCGAACGGCGCCGGCCAAAGGATCGCGTTCGTGCCGACCAACGGCTCGGGCGCGATGTCGACGATGACGACGCGATGTCCCTGATCGGCAAGCAGCGTTGCGGTCGCCGCGCCAATGCCGCGGCTGCCGCCGGTGACGAGGATGGTGCCGTCAACGCTCATCGTTTCTTTCCTCCGCTGCTGTTGAACAGGCCATGCGTGACCAGCTTCTGATAGGCCGTGATGACATAGTCGGGCACGGCGGTGACGCCGTGCTCGGAATAGGAATAGCGGCGGCTGAGATAGCCGCGCGCGCCCATCAAGACCTGGACGATGGCCTCGAATTCCTCATCGCTGAAAGTGTTGGTCGCTCCCGCGGCGCGCGCACGCTGGAGGATCCGGACATAGGCGTTCGAGATATTGTCGAAGTGCTTCTGGTAGCCGATCGGCGCGAAGAACTCCGCTTCGTTCAGGATACGCAGGAACTCCGGAACCTCGCGAATGAAATCGAAGAAGGCGCTGAAGCGCTCGACCTCCTGCCGGGCCTCATTGGCGGTGCCCGTGCGTGCATGGATGAAGCGGACCATGTCGAGACCGATCTTCGGCAGCAGCTGGTCGAGCAACTCCTGGCGATTCTCGAAATGATTGTAGAAGGTGCCCTGCGCCACGCCGGCGGCCTCGGTGATGCGGGCAACCGAGGCTTCGGCATAGCCGTATTTGCCGACGACCTTGGTCGCGGCATCGAAGATCTTCTGCTTGGTCCAGGCGTTGCGCTCGACCCGGTTGAGCTTTGTCACCTTGGCGGATGTCGCTTCTGTCATGCATTAGCCTCGAGTTCGGCGCGGAGCACGCGTTTGAGCACCTTGCCGGATGGATTGCGCGGCAGGCTGTCGCGAATGATCAATTGCCGCGGCACCTTGAAGCCCGCGAGCCTTGTCCGGCAGAAATCGGTGAGACCGGGCAGATCGAGCTTGGCGTCATCGGCCAGCACCACGATGGCGATCGGCTTCTCGCCCCAGCGGTCATCCGGCAGGCCGATCACCGCGACCTCGCGCACCCCGGGCATTTCGTAGATGACACGCTCGACCTCGGAGGAGGCGATGTTCTCGCCGCCTGAGATGATCATGTCCTTCTTGCGGTCGGTCAGATAGAGAAAGCCTTCCTCGTCGAGATACCCGACGTCACCGGTGCGGAACCAGTCGCCGAAGAAGGCGGACGCCGTCTTCTCCGGATCCTTCCAGTAGCCTTGCGTGACCTTCGGGCCGCGCAGGCATATCTCGCCATTCTGGCCGGCGGGCAGGCGCTTGCCGGTGTCGTCGCGGATCTCGATCTCGACATGGGCGATGGCGCGGCCGGTCGAGCCGATCTTCTCGATCTCGCGGCCTGGATCCATGAAGGTGTCGCCGCCGCAGCTTTCGGGGAGG
>NZ_VKHP01001082.1 GCF_010811875.1 Bradyrhizobium uaiense | reverse complement strand
TCACTGCAACGCAGGATTCTGGTACGGGCACGCTGATTACGGCCACACCACCTATTACGCCGTCGGTTAACGTCGCGAACTACCCTTCGGCGAGTGCAGGTCAGTTGATCACCTTGTCGAGCCTGGTGACCGTCGTTGACCCGAACAGTGCCGGCTATCGGACTCTCCAGCTGTGGGATTCGAACGGCACGGCAGCCGGCGGCGAGTTCCTGATCAACGGCGTGGCGCAGCCCGCAGG
>NZ_VKHP01001081.1 GCF_010811875.1 Bradyrhizobium uaiense | reverse complement strand
GGGTCCCCCGCCGCGCCAAGGCCGATTACGCCCGCGCCAGGCGCTGGCGCTGGGGCGATGCGGTCGAGATATCCGTTGCGGGTCGTCCCGGCCTAGTGCGCGATTGCGCACGGGGCCGGGACCCATACGCCGCGGCCCGCGGAAGGGGCACACGCCGCGACGGCTTCGTCCGCAACAGGCGTCGGTGGTTGATGGGGTGGACGGCCCCCTACGGCATCAGTGTGCCAGAATGAGGTTG
>NZ_VKHP01001080.1 GCF_010811875.1 Bradyrhizobium uaiense | reverse complement strand
CCGCCTGCGCAAGGCGCTCAACCTCGCGATCGACCGCGACGCGGTCGTTGGACTGATGAATGGACTGGCGAAGCCGGCCAAGGGCCAGGTCGACCCGTCGAGCCCATGGTTCGGCAACCCGACCTTCCAGATCAAATACGACAAGCCGGCTGCGCAGAAGCTGATGCAGGAGGCGGGCTTCGGTCCGAACAAGAAGCTGACGGTCAAGATTCAGACCTCGGCGTCCGGCTCGGGCCAG
>NZ_VKHP01001079.1 GCF_010811875.1 Bradyrhizobium uaiense | reverse complement strand
GTTGCCCGTGGCAAGGCGCTCCGCCATCGGCTGAACGCTCTTGCGATCGCCAGGACCGATCAGTCCCGCAACATACAGAGGACACATCCGCTGCCGAGTCTTGTGACCCAGCCGGTCCAAGAACGGCTTCAGCCAGCGTTCGAGTTCGTCTTCCCATTCCGCCATGGTCAGCCCTCCAAGAGCCGACCACCCATGAATCATTGAAAAATTGATTCGGGAATCCTATAACGCACGGCAA
>NZ_VKHP01001078.1 GCF_010811875.1 Bradyrhizobium uaiense | reverse complement strand
TTGAACAAGGCTGTGGCCCCAGCTCGCTTTTATCACCACGCCCTGTGGTTATGGGTCCCGGATCTGCGCTCCGCTTCGCTGCGCTTGTCCGGGACGACGAAGTTCTTTTGCCATATGCGATTGCCCTGCCCGCAAGCGGGAGAGGTGCAGCGAGTTCGCCGTCGGATCGATTCGACCTAACATCATCGCACTCTTGCGCGCGACAATAAAAAGGCCGGGAGCGGTGACGCTCCCGGCC
>NZ_VKHP01001077.1 GCF_010811875.1 Bradyrhizobium uaiense | reverse complement strand
GCTTGGCGCAAGTGATCGGCGTCATAGGCGGCGTCGGCCATGACGACCTCGGCGGACAGGCCTTCGATCAATGCGGCGGCTTGCGGTGCATCGCCCTTCTGACCCGCGGTGAGCGTGAACCGCACGGGACATCCCAAGCCCCGAACCGCCATATGTATCTTGGTGCTCAAGCCGCCGCGCGAGCGCCCGATCGCTTGATCTTCAGACCCCCTTTTTTCGCCCCGGCGGCGTGCTGATG
>NZ_VKHP01001076.1 GCF_010811875.1 Bradyrhizobium uaiense | reverse complement strand
CGAAGGATGCACGGCCCCGATGCTTCCGCGCGTTGCATCTCCGCTTGCCGAGAGTGTGGGGCCGTCGACCCTTCGAGACGCCGCTTCGCGGCTCCTCCAGCGACAAAGGCGAAGCCTTTGCGCGGGGATGACGGTGCCCAAGAACTGCGCACGCGTGCAAGACCTGATGCATTGACAAGCCATCGCCACACCGACCTGATAGGCGGATGCTTCGCGCGAGCGCTCTGCCATGATCGCCA
>NZ_VKHP01001075.1 GCF_010811875.1 Bradyrhizobium uaiense | reverse complement strand
TATTTGGGCCGCAAGCGTCCCTGCGACCTTCGCCGGGCGGAGCGAAGAGCAAAGCTCGGGTAACTCGTGTCGCGAGAATGCGAACGTATAACTCGTGATGGTGCAACATATTCACCGTCGTCCCGGCGGAGGCCGGGACCCATACGCCGCGGCAGGCGTCGCGTGGGAACTCGTCGTTTCAGCATCACTCAACAATTTACATCTGGGGTTATGGTCCCGGCCCCCGTGCGCAATTGCGC
>NZ_VKHP01001074.1 GCF_010811875.1 Bradyrhizobium uaiense | reverse complement strand
GGATCTGCGCACATTGGCCGCCACTATCAAGGCGCGATGGATCTGCGAACAGGCGCATCAGCAGTTGAAGGAGGAGCTTGGACTTGATCACTTCGAAGGGCGATCATGGCAAGGTCTTCATCGTCACACCCTGATGACTATGATTGCTTACGCCTTCCTGCAACACCGTCGCCTCGCACACGCGGCGCGGAAAAAAAAGAATCAACGGGCCTCCGCCTCAACCAACCATGCCCGCAGTA
>NZ_VKHP01001073.1 GCF_010811875.1 Bradyrhizobium uaiense | reverse complement strand
AGATACATCTGGCCGTTCGAGGCTTGGGATGTCCCGTGCGGTTCACGCTCACCGCGGGCCAGAAGGGCGATGCACCGCAAGCCGCCACATTGATCGAGGGACTGTCCGCCGGGGTCGTCATGGCCGATACAGCCTATGACGCCGATCACTTGCGTCAGGCCATCGCAGCCAAGGGCGCGCTCGCCGTCATCCCCAACAATCCGTCACGCGCACTCAAGCATCCGCTCGACAAGCATCTC
>NZ_VKHP01000108.1 GCF_010811875.1 Bradyrhizobium uaiense | reverse complement strand
TTAGATGCGCGGCCCCCCCCATCCCTTCGTTCGCTGCCGCTGACCTCCCTTGCACTATACGCCCGAGAGCGGGATTGCGCTCGCTGTCGAACTCCGCGCCCACGAGTCCAAAACTGTCGCACATGGTGGTGATGCCGGAACTGATCACCTGAGCATCGTAGGAGACTGCTGCCGAAACCGCGTGCCAGTAAACGCCAGGCCTTGGCATGATGTGCTTCTCCAGATGATCGCTGTGAAGATCAACTAGACCCGGCATGAGGAAGTCGCCCTCAAGGTCGATCGCTCCGGCGGGTAAGTCGCCTCCGGATTCGATGCCCCTGATCCAGCCATTCTCAACCTTTAGATGGCCTTGCACGACCTCGTTTGGCAGTACAATCCGTGCATTACCAAAGGCTGTCCGCGTCATTCATTCTCTCCAATCTGCGAGGTGCTCATGCCCGCAGCACCGAGGATACGAGCAATTGGGTGTAGGGGTGGTGAGGGTCGTCGAGGACCTGATCAGCGAGTCCGTGCTCGACGATCGTTCCGGATTTTAGAACGTACAGCCGGTCGGCGAGCATGCGCGCGACCCCGAGATCGTGGGTTACGAGCACAACGGCGACAGGGAGATCGCACACCAGCCTGCGCAAGAGATCGAGAATCCGCGCCTGAACCGAGACGTCGAGGCCGCCGGTCGGCTCGTCCATGAGGAGTAGCCGTGGTCGCTTGACTAAGACGCGGGCGATTTGCAGGCGCTGCTGCATCCCTCCAGAAAAGGAGCCCGGAAGATCGTCAACGCGGCCGGGATGTATCTCGACTTGTTCGAGCCATTCCTTCGCGATGCAACGCATCTGCGAGAACTTCCGCAGGCCAGCAAGCGCCAAAGGCTCTATGATATTGGCTCCTGCACTGATATTCGCCTGCAATCCGTCCTGGGGCCGTTGATGGATGAAACCGACCTGCGATCGCAGCAGCCCGACGCGCTGCTCTTCCTGAAGCGACCAAATTGGATGTAGGCGATTATCTTTGTCCTGAATTTCAACGATGCCGGCGTCGGGTCGCAGATGGCCCCCAAGGCAGCTGAGCAAGGTCGTCTTTCCCGAACCACTTTCCCCGACTATAGCGATGATTTCACCGGATGCGATTTCCAGAGAAACGTCGTGGCAGGCAAGCCGCCCACCAAAGCGTTTGGAGAGCAGTTGGGCGCGGAGTACGATGGGATTTCGAACGAGGCCGATCAAGATCCGCCTCCCATTCGCTCGCGATCACGCCGAGTGGCACAGAAGGAAGTATCCGAACAGACGAAGCCGCGCATGCCTGCATCATCAGAGATCGCATCCAAGTAGCTTTCGCTCGATCCGCAAAGGCTGCATCGCCCCTCAACCTTCCGTGCGACAAACGGTCGGTCGTCGAAGGAAAGATTTTCGACGGTAGTGTAGGGCGGAATAGCATAGACACGCCGGTGACGACCGGCTCCGAACAACATCAGTGCAGGACTGCGATCGAGTTTATGATTGTCGAATGCTGGGATCGGTGATGGGGCGACGAAATACCGACCATTGACGAGCACGGGATGATTTGTCCCGCCGCCGGCATCACCGAACCTCACTATGTCTTCATAGAGCCTGACGTAGAGCATTCCGTAGTCTTGAAATGCATGAAGTCGCCTGGTCACCGTCTCCGAGGGCTCCAGCGAACGCATCGGCTCCGGGAGCGGCACCTGGAGCACAATGATCTGGCCATTAGAAAGCTGCTCCTCGGGAATGCGGTGCCGGGTCTGGATAATCGTCGCTTCCCGAGTCGATATCGTCGTACGGCTATCAGAAACTCGCGCGAAAAACCTCCGAATGCTTGTGGCATTGATCGAATCGTCGGCGCCCTGATCAATCACCTTTAGTATGTCGGAGCGTCCTATCAACGCCGCCGTGATCTGCATGCCGCCGGTACCCCAACCAGGAGGAAGCGGCATCTCGTGACCCGCGATCGGGACCTGAAAGCCAGGAATCGAAACAGCCTTCAAAATCGCACGCCGGAGCATGCGCTTCGTGACTTCGTTCAAATAACCAAAATTATAGGGGCTTCGCTCGTGAAGGCCCGCATCCGAGGGGATCATAGCGCATCCTCCCCTCGTTGCGTGAGTGCAGCCTGGATGTCCCGCAGACGCTTCAACTCCGCCTGAAAACTGACATAGTGCGGCAATTTCAAGCTTTGCAGCAGACCGGCCGCTTCGACCCCATCCGCATTCGATAATACAAACTGTTCGTCCTCGATGGGGCACTGGACAGCCTCGTCCAGTTCGCGGCCTCTTAGCGCTCGGTCATTGACGGCTATTGCCATCGCCCGCCTTTCGCTGCACCCGAAGGCAAGCCCGTAACCACGGGTAAAGCGAGGTTCAGCGCTTTGCGCATCCAGCCTCTTGTTGAGAATTTCGCATTCGCTGAGGGTCACGTACCCGATCGTAACGGCAAATCCGAGTTCGGGGATCTTGAAATCGACGGCCACATCGCCGACGCGGATTTCGGTCACAAGCGGAAAGTTCTGTCCGTACCCCTGAAGGGTGGAGTTTGCCAGGCCCGCCAGGAAGCCTTCGTCGGCCTTTGCCAAGGACTGCAGCCTGAGATCTCGGTTGGCCGGATGCATGACCGGATCGCGCGTGATATCCGAAACATGCGTCTTGGGCTCTGCGGATGGCAATCTCTCAGCAATCCCATCGCAAGCGAGTTGGTCGGCAACATGCGGAGCACTGATGGGACCGCTCTCAGCGCGGCTCGATATCAACGGCTCAAAGCCGTCCGGAGACTTTTCCTCGAGAAGCCTATGAATGTAATCATAGGTAGCCCCCAGGAACTGACCACCCGGCGCCTGCTTCAGGATCGGCGATATCCGCCGCTCGATCTGCATCGAGGCAGTATCGAGGGGCTCAGAGTAACCCGCTCGCGGCAATGTTGCCCGAAATGTCCGAAGCAGAAAGGCCGCTTCCACCGCGTCCCCCTGCGCCTGCTTGAGTGCTAGGCTCGCCGCATGCCTGTCATAGATCGCACCTTCGTTCATAGCGCGATCTACGGCCAAGGATAATTGCTCGCCTATCTGCTCGATTGACAATTCCGGGATCGCTGGATCGCCCCGACGTCTTTCAGCAAGAAGTCGCTCCGCATTTTCGATCGCCTGTTCTCCGCCGCGGATTGCTACGAGCATGGCGAGCTCCGGCGAACCGAGCGAGGGAGACCCACGATATTCTCGCCGTCGACGAGAAGAACGTCGACACCCGCAGGGAAGCAAGTGGCATTGACCTCCCACGTGGACCAGAACCAGGAAGGGAGTCCGGCGGGTGAAACCGATATCGTGGTTTTGATACCTGGCCCACACAGCAATATCGGCACACCGCCCACCAGACTCGGCAACTGGATGAGGAGCGTCGCTGACCGATTTGGCTCCAACAGGGTCCCTGCACGAAACTGTTGGAGGTCTGGCATGTTGCTCGCGTTGCCGATCAAAGCAAAATCGACGTCCCGCGGATGAGAACTGACCGAGACGCCCGTCCGTAGCCGGAGGAACTCTTCGACGTCTTTGGTCATGAAGGACGGATCGAGCCAAGCGGAAACCTCGCCGTCTAGGAGACAAAGCGCGGCAGACAACATGCTTTGGCACATCGGTCGGACGGCATGGGATATGGGGGGCACTGCAACGATTTCGCCGGGATTGCTGAAGGCACGCAGAATTCCCCTGAAGCACACTTGCGCGTGGTGAACTGGGTCGAACGAGGCTTCGATCGCTTTCGTCATGGAATTCTGGACCATCATTTTGGCTGCTCCGCAACCGACATCGAAAACGCTACTTCGGTCGCGCGCGCTTTCGCGGCCCTTGCCGCGACATGCTTGTTGCTTGCCGCCTCGGCCGCAAGCACTGCCTCGCGTGCCAGCGCATGCCATTGCGAGCCGTCCGGGCATAACATCATGGCGTCAAAGACAGCCGCCACCGCCGCGTGCCGTTTGTCCCGTCCGCCAATGCACGCGATGCCGGCGATCCCATTGCCCAACGCAAGAGAACAGCGCGTGACCGTCATTTCTCCGAAATTGAAGACCATTCCACTGCCGTCGGCACGAGCGCGCAGCATGATCGTCTCGAATTGCGGTGGGCTGATCCAAGTAAAATCCGGCTGAACCGATAGCCCCTGCCAGCTATTCGAAAGAACCGCAGCCGGTGCCGTTGCGAGGGCGGACATCCAGCGTCTGCGATCGGAGAGGAGGGTAGATTGAGACGTCATGGATCCTGAGAACGTGCAGTGCCTTCGCTCGCCTGCTAGGCCGGTGCGTCTCTACATCATTCCATCTGCGGCGGTCGTGAACCCTCGATGACGAAAGATGGACAAGCCCGCAGGTGACACATGCGTCGACTTGGTTCCTTCGCCCCCTGCAGCAACCTCAATCGTCTCATGCTGCGGCACACCTCGCCACTAGGCAAGACGACCTGAGAGTTACGAGCTTGTTCGTTAAACCGTCACGGGTCCGTCACCGACCTGATACGAACCTGCGGCCAATCTCGCCTCGCGCTGGCTTTCGGTCCGGCAATCAGGAGTGAAGGGGCAGCGATGTCGGGACATGGACTTGTACTGCGTAATATCTGCAAGAAATTCGGATCCACGAACGTCATCCGAAACCTTTCGTTGAATGTCATTCCCGGCGAGTTCCTGACCTTGCTCGGCCCCTCCGGCTGCGGAAAATCTACGCTTCTGCGAATCATCGCGGGCCTAGAGCTTCAGGATGAAGGGTCAATTGCAATCGGCGGGCGTGAGGTGGACGGATTGCGTCCGAAGCTGCGCGACGTCGCCATGGTATTTCAGTCCTACGCGCTTTATCCCCACATGAGTGTCGCCAAAAACCTCGCCATTCCGTTGCTGATGCGCCGTTTGTGTGCTTGGCAGCGCATCCCGGTCTTCGGGGCGCTGCTTCCCGGAACAGCGAGCAGGAAATCGGAAATCATTGAGGAGGTCGCAAGGGTCGCGAAGTCCATCGGCATCAGCCACCTTCTTGACCGCAAGCCGCGCCAGCTCTCCGGCGGCCAGCGCCAGCGCGTCGCCGTGGGCCGTGCGATGGTGCGCCATCCGGCAGTGTTTCTGATGGATGAGCCGCTGTCCAATTTGGATGCCAAGCTGCGTGTCCAGATGCGCGCGGAAATTAAGGAACTGCACCAACGGCTGGGTGTCACCTTCATCTATGTTACCCACGATCAGGTGGAGGCGATGACGCTTTCCGATCGGGTGGCGGTCATGCTCGACGGTGAGCTTGTCCAGGTCGCCCCCCCACAGGAGATTTACGCCAATCCCCATGATCGGCGGGTCGCGGAATTCGTCGGGTCCCCGAAGATCAACATGATCGATGTGAACGTGTGCGGTGGCAGGCTCGCCGAAATCGGCGGACAGGTTCTGCCGTCTGAACTTACTATCGGCCAGGGCACGCTCACCGTAGGGATTCGTCCGGAAGCCTTCCACCTCGCCAGTAGCGGTGAGCCGAATTCGATCTCCGCCGCGGTTCGGCTGGTCGAACATATGGGGTCCGATCTATTCCTCCATTTGGATTTGACAGGAGTTCCCGATCCGATCATCGCTCGCCTACCCGCCGCAAGCGGCCATATCGCGCCGGGCAACAGACTGCATCTGCGCATTAGAACTGAGCAGCTCCTTCTGTTCTCCGAGAATGGCCAGCGGCTAAAGCAGCAGGCCTCGGTGACACCTCTCCGGGAATACGCGCGATGACCTCCATCGAGATGGGCCAGCCGCCAGTGCAGGAAGATCAACCTTCGCTGCTCCATCGATCAACGGACGCTGTATTGCGACGGTTGCGTCTTGCAGAGAGCCTTACCGCCTATGCGCTTGCCGGGCCAGGCGTGGTACTCTTGCTCACGCTTTACATTCTCCCAGTCGCCGGCGTGCTGTTCATCGCCTTCACGGATTGGCAATTCGGTGCGAAGACCCTCAGTTTCGTCGGCCTCAGGAATTTCGCCGAGCTCTTCGCGGATTCGGAGTTTCGAAAGGTACTCGCCAACACGGCGGTCTATACGCTCATCGTCGTTCCGGGGACCATCGTTCTCAGCCTCGCCGTCGCGCTGGTGATCGAAAGCGGTCAAACTATGCGCGCCTTCTATCGCGCAGTCCATTTCCTTCCTTACATGGCAACCTTGGCGGCCATGGCGATCACGTGGGAAGCGCTTCTTCACCCGACGGTCGGCCTGCTCAATCAGCTTATGACCGCGGCCGGATTGCCGACCGCAAACTGGCTTCGCGATGAAAGGACCGTTCTGCCCATTCTCGCGGTGATCGGTATCTGGCAGAATCTTGGCTTCGCGATGGTGCTCATTCTGGCCGGCCTCGCGGCCATTCCGCGCGATCTCTACGACGCCGCAGACGTAGATGGAATCGACGTCTGGTTCGAGCGTCTTCGCTTAATTACCCTGCCCATGCTTGGACCGGTGCTGATGTTTGTCGTGATCGTCGTTACCCTCCATGCGCTAAAGGTGTTCGACACGGTGCAGGTTCTCACCCAGGGCGGCCCCAATCATGCTTCCGACGTGCTTCTCTACACGCTCTATCGCGAAAGCTTTCAGTATCTGCGAACAGGATACGGCGCCGCGGTCACCGTTGTATTCCTTGTCATTGTTATGGCCCTAACACTGATCCAAGCCCGGATCATGGATCGAAAGGTGCACTATCAATGAAACACTGCCGGCTTTCATTCCGCACCTTGGGCCGCCACGGTTTTCTAGCCATCACCACCGCGTTTGTCATCGTGCCATTTATTTGGATGGTCAGCTTGTCGCTCAAGCCGCCGGAGGAGATCTTTCAGGCATCATTCTCACTGCTGCCGCAGAGCTGGCATGCAACGCAGAACTACATCCGGGCTATGACAGCCTCCCCCCTTCCGCGCTTTATGTTGAATGGCGTCTTTATCTGCGCTGTCATCGTAGTGTTTCAGATACTGATCTGCGCGCCGATCGCCTATGCGCTCGCGAAACTTAGGTTTCCCGGCCGGCATGTCTTCTTCAACTTAGTGCTCGTCAGCTTGCTCATTCCGAGCCAGGTGCTCGCACTACCGCTCTTCATCTTGGCTTACCAGCTTGGCCTGTTGAATACCTACGCAGCACTCGTTTTCCCGTTCGTTGTCTCGCCGCTTGGCATCTTCCTGTTCCGACAATTTTTCAATACGATCTCGGACGACATTGTGCATGCAGCGCGGCTGGATGGCATGTCGGAATTCACCATCGTCTGGCGGATCATGCTGCCCATGGCGGTGCCCGCCCTGATCGCGTTTTCGATATTTTCAGTTGTCGGACATTGGAATGATCTATTCTGGCCGCTTATCGCGGTTCGCTCTCAGGAGCTTATGCCTCCTCCACTAGGCCTAATGGCATTCAAGAATGAAGATACCGGAATAGATTATGGCCCGTTGATGGCCGGCAGCACCATCGTCGTCGCTCCGTTAGTGCTCGTCTTTCTGCTCGCTCAGCGCTGGTTCATTGAGGGCCTGACATCAGGCGGCATCAAATGAAGCATTGCCTGGAGACCAGTGCCGGATATCTTCATAAGTCGTTGTATTGAATAATCAGCTCGATCCACCGGGCCGACATTCTGATCTGGGAGAACAGGATCGGCTGATTAGCGCCATCGACGATGGTATTCTTCAGCTTGAGCACCGGTTGGGAGCGGGGTTGCCGCAGCAACTCGGCATCCGTGCGGGTCGGATTGCTGGTCGTGATCCTAGATTCATATCGAATGATCTCTTCCGTGCCAAGTTGCTTCAGTCCGTCGGGTACCGACCCCGTTTCCGCAATTGCCTTGTCAATGCCGTGAAAGCGTGGGAGTGGGAAATAAGCAGAGCTGATCATCGTGGGATTGTCGTCGACCAGCGTCAGCATGTTGACACGTCGCACATATTGCGACTTCTCCAACCGCAGGGCCGCAAAAATCTCTCTCGACGGGAGGACCGTCGAGCTCCCCAATATCTCCTCGCGCCCGCCCCGATCCAACCCCTTTAGAATAACAGGAAGAGTCGTCCGGCGTCCCATGGGATGGGAAATTAGGCGCTCCCGTACGAAGCTTCCTAAGCCATGCTCTGTTCGGATGAGCCCCTTTTCCTCCAGCACCTCGAGCGCCCGCCGAACCGTGTTGCGGTGGACGTTGAAGCGCCGCGCCAGTTCCTCCTCGGTAGCTAGGCGCTCTCCCGGAAAAAGTCGCTGCTGGCGGATATCCTTCTCGACGGAAACACAGACTTCCTGCCATAGATGCAGGGAGCCCTTGCGACGTAGCATTCTATCGCCACCTTCTGGTTCGATCTCCATTGATCTTTTCTCGAGACATTCCTGGAGTGCGCCCCTAAAGAGCCAATTTTCCGCAGCGTGTCTACATCGCGACGAATGCGCGGTTGGTACGAATCGTACGATGTCGAGATACTTGTGACGCGCGAACCCCACTGGTCGAGGCCTCGACCGCTGCAAGCTGACGCCCACGGAAATCCGCGTCAATTTCGCCGATGGTCCGAGTTGATGTCGAACGGTCGGTTGGGCGCGGGCTTGGGACGGCAAGGGTCCCACACGCAGCCAAGACTGCATTGATTGGTGGATGCGCTCGGCTCGATGGCGACACGTGCCCGAGTACGATTCTGAGACATCTTAGGTCCACGCGGACTCTACGCGATCGATCACGTTAAAACAGCGAACTGCTGAAAAATACAGTCACCACAGTGTTGGCGAATGGGTCGCCACAAGATGTAAAATTGAAATCGATGATCCGGTCCCACTGCTGTACACGGTCGATCCGAGGAATCTCAAAGCGCCGGTCTGGATACCCCCAATGCCAGCCCCCCATTACGCTGAAGGCCACCTCCATGTCGGGCTTGCCGGTCCTAATACCGGGATTGCGTGGGACAATGTCCACTTGATCTCTGTTTTGGAGCAGCGCAATTCGGTAGCTCTCGTGAACTGTATTTGGACGTGTTTGGAAGTCGAGGTAGAAGTCAGTGTTTTCGTTCCGATCGTGGGAGAAGTGCACCCTTTTGATGCCGAGCCCCTTTGGCAGAAATATCGGTACGGCTACACGCGTCGTGCCCGGCTGCGGGCATTCGGAAGTGGCTGGACTAACTTGTCCAATGAGAACCAGAGTTAGTGTTCCGGCGCGGACGAGGTGACGGCCTGATGACCGTCCCGCGATTGCGATCACTATTACCTCCGGATCAAGTTCGATCTAAGCCAGTTGAAGGGATTGATATCGGGTTCGGAGACGCCTCACGACGAATGTCCCGACGCGCTACCTGCAGGTATTCGTTGAGAGCCACTGCATGCTGCCTGAATAGACGAGCGTGTTGTCGTATATCCTCTTGGGGCATTGCTTGCAGACGTCGGCCAACGCACTAACCTGCGAACTGACCACGGAGCGGGCGTCATCGCAGGATTGACGACTGGTCTGCCAAATCTCGCAATAGCCGCGGTCGGACATGTCTCCGGCGTCCTTGCAGAAGAAATGGGCGACGACAGAGTAGTCGGAGAACGCCGCGGAGTTCGAAAGCGTCAGCAACAGGATCGCGATGGAGCCGAGTCGCGCGAAACGCCCCTTCTGTGTCATGTTGCTGTCTCGCAAGAGAAATTGCTACCGCGTGAAAATATCGAAAAAGCTGCGTTTCGTACCGAGACGAGTGCCCAATCCAGGTGACGGTAGCAGAGGCAATTTTCAGTTGTGTGACGAAGTCGGCTCAGATCGCCTTCTTGGACGGAATAAAAACGGGTGGCGGGCTAAGCTGACTTGCGCTTGGCGACAATCCTCTTCGCCGAAGCGGCTCCGTCGCCAGCTTCTTGCCACTGATCGGCAGTAGCAGCATCTCCCGCTACCCGCTTGCGTTCTTTTCGACTTTTTTCGGATTTGGCTGCCTTGGCCAGCGCCCTGCCTGGCCGACGATGTCTGCTAGAATTTTCCGCGGCACCGAAAGCCGCCCTTCGGGCCCGTCGAGATCTTGCGCTCTCCGCTCGAACTCGCCTCGATCCAACGTGGCGAAATCCTCCCACTCATTCCGACGCCCAGCGCTTCTCGATCGCGTTGCCGAGAACGAGCATGAAATTGGGCATTCACGACGTCGTTTTCTCGCAACCTTTCGCGCAAGAGCGGAAGGGCACCGGCGTCCCCCGATGCGCGAGCCCTCGGAGTCTGTCGCTTCTGCGATCTTCCCCTCGATGAAATCCATCAGGTCGACGACGAATGCTGAAAAGTCGGCACGCCAGGCTGTCATTGATGCTGCTCCGTTCGTTCGATCCGGACGGTGGACGCGCCAAGGGTTTCGCGTAGGTCTCCCTTGTCACGGGATCTGGGATTATTTCGAACGGCGCGTTCGGCCGAAGGTCTGCTGACTCGCGCCCCGCCTGGTGGAAAGTAGATTTTCCGCTGGACTATTTTAAGTGGCGGATTTGAACGATGACTTTTGACGATCTGATTGTAGAACGCCTTCCGACAGCAGGGGCACCGGTCGATCAGCCGGATGGGTACTTCTATGAGGGGGCGGTGCTGCCGGGCTACACCATGCACCTGCTCCGGACCGAGCCGGCTCGCTAGGTCCCTCCGGACAGGCAACACGGGCGCCAAGTCGATTTTCCGGGCTGGCTCGAGCAGCACCGCTTCCAGCGCGTGGCAGCAGCTCGGGCGTCCTTCGCCGGCACCTTCGAGGATGCCGAAGGGCGGCAGGTGATCATCCGTCCGCGCTCCGGAGCGAGCTACGTCACCGCCGACGCAAATGGCACGACGATCGAGGCCGAGTGAAAAACCGAGATAAGCAGAGCTTGCACAGTTTTAGCGAAGCGCGGCGAAGCTTCTATGTCGGAGTCACACGTCCAAGGAAATCACTAAGCTTCGTCTTCCAGGAGCATCACCCTTCACCTTGGGTTCACGAGGTCGCGCAGCGCAGCGAGAGCTAACCATCGTTTATCGAACGCTGACCGCCACGACGAAGGCCACGCCGATAATCTTCGAGGCACAATGTGCTAACTGCTGATCGGCTCAGACCCGGGGAGGCATGGTGGCCCGATCAAGGCGCCGGTGAATGAGCGAAACAATCGTGAGCAGGTCCTCTGCGTCTTCCTTGGACATAGTCCAGTGAAGCCGCGCTTCGTGTGCGGTCGGATTGCGGAACATGCCGAACGTCCCACGAACTAAGTTGGCGAATCCGCTCTGCTCGCTGCGTTCGCTGACCGAGCTTCGCGAGTTTATCGCAAGCAATGGCGGCTCGCCGCCGAGCACGCGATCGACGAGGCCGGCTCCATCGTCTGTCAAACCCGATCGAGACCGCATCTTGTCGGCTACACTCTTTACGGCTTCTTGCACCGCGTGGAAGTAGTTCTCCGCGAGAAGCTCGGCGCGGCGGAACTTCAGCACATCGGGATGCACGCCGCGACCTTCGAGATCGGAGCGCAACTCGCGTGCCCTTCGCTGAGCCTCCGGAAGCGTTCGCGCCACCTCGGCCGTGATAAGACTGCCGGTCTCGTCCACGACGAGGCCTGAGAAAGCGAGCGCCTGGTTCAGGAGCGCGCGAAGCGGCTCGAAACGGCCTGGCTCCCTGTTGTACCGGGCCGGCTTCATAGCGAGGCGGATGAACTCCAGAATGTGGGTGCGATTTTGCTTGGTGTTCTGGCTTTCGGCGAAGGCGTTATAGATCCTGTTCCGCTTGGTGAGAGGGCCCGGATCAATCATCTTGCTCGATATGAGCAAACGGCCGATTTCGCCCCCTGAAGGCCTCGTTCGGTATCGCCCAAGGCGTCGGCAATCGCCTGCAGTTGATCGTGGGTGAAAAACGCCATTACGATCTCATTTCGTCGAGGCCTTCGAGAGCTTGGTTACTCGACGTTCAGATTGGTTTCCTGCGGCACATCACTGGCATTCGTGCTGAGCAGACACCTCATCGCACGCGCTGCCGGCGTGAACGCCTTGTCGTACGAAAAGGCATGCCAATCGATCTTCTCTCGAGCACCCAATTGATCTTGGTGAAGCTTGTCTCTGACGCTCTTCACGGTGTCGACGTCCGCGACGAGCTTGGATTTCGACTCAGGATCGAACTTCTTCGTCAGAGAAGGTTTCCACTTTTCGAAGGCGATTCGGTTGGCGGCGGATCCATCCAGACCGTTTTCCCTCAACCAGAGTGCTGAGCCCAGACCTTCGCATATCGAAAACATGCCGACGCAGAATTCGAAGTTGAGCATGTGGAAGTAGGACTCGAACAGAAGTTTTCCTTGGTTTGCGTGAGGAACGATCAGCCCAGCCTTCATCTCCAACCCGACCAGAACGTGTTTGAGATTGGAGATCAATCGGCGCTGAACGTCCTGGTGGAGACCCGCCGGGAGACACTTCTGGATCCAAGCCTCCCAAGCGTACGCGGTGGAGAGATTGACGAACCCAGAACGATGATCCGGCAGCTTGATAAGGTGAAACAAGTTGGCCTCCGCTTTTATTCGTGTCGTAGTTTTCGGGCGACGGCAGAGCATTGCAGCGGAGACACGTCCTACCCGCGCCAGAGATTCTCCGAAAGCCCCCTGAGAGTCCACCGGGTTCGCGAGAAAAGTCCCAAGGCTGGATCGTCGAACAGAAAAACAAGATCAGGCTTGTTTAATTTTCTGTATTGCCGATCTGAGATCGGGGGCCATCACAAAGAGATCGTCAAAAACAGGACCATTGGGAATGGTCCATATAAGGCGGCCGCTTTCTAATGTAACTGCATTCACGACGTAGAGCATGAAATTGATGAGCTTCCTTGATTTTTGTCCTCTCTCGGTGCCGTAAAGCCTCACAGGCCCGATGAGACGCCAATAATCTAGATCCTGCTGCTCCTTGGTTTTGCCGTTTGCTTCAATCTCCTTTCCCTGCGGCGTACCTTTGAGGCCAGCCCGAACTTCGTCGATTGCAGATTCGATCGGAATTAAATTGAAATCGACAACCAGCGGCACCCGAATCGGTGGCTTGGGAGATATGTTCTTCATTATCTCCGCATAGTTCTGGCAACGAGCTTTAACGTCGCCGCCCTGGATCAGCGATTGGAGGCTCCGGAGTTCAGAAAACTGGGGCTCTCCGAGTTGCGCGCCGAGAACATCAAGAAGATAGAGGAGACATTCACCCCGCGGCACTGCCGTATCTTTGTCGAGCCAACTGTAAAATGACATCCTTACAGCTGCTTCCTGGTTCTCGCGGAGAAGCAGGTCCAGTTGCTCGATATCCGATATTCCCAATAGTTTTGCGGTCTCTTCAACCGGGAGAGCCACGCCGTTGTCCGGATCGACAGAGTTGCCACTACGCTCTGAAATTCGCTCGTCTAATCTGCGGACCAAATCGCTGGAGCGCATGTATGCAACCAGATTGGGCTCTTGGATTGTTACATTCTTCCATCGAACAGGGATGTTCAGGTTCGCTTCGTCCTTGCGGCGACGGACCAAAAGGATCAGGAGGAAGGTCACAACTCCGACCACAACAATGCCGATCCGTTTCCATGGATTCATGACCCATGCCGGCGGATTCCCGAAAATGCCGGCAAGCCAAGCGGCTGGTGCAAGGCCCAACACGAGGCATATCGCGCCGATAATTGTCGCGACCGCCCATCGAACAGCCCCGCCAAGAACGTTATTGAGCCACCACGAGAGTCCCATGTGTGGAATTTACTCGCAGGTTTCCGCTCGGAGCGAGACCCGGCAGCCTTCCCCAATGGAATTACCCAGGGGATTTATTTTGTAGTCACTTTGCAAGCTGACCACTCCTCAAGATCCGCACTAGAACACATCATGAACATATGGCATGATCAATAGGCAGGTTCCGAGCGACCTCGTCGAAGCCTCTCGACAACATCCCGACTTGCCGACTGCATATCCGTGGTCGTCGCGGCGCCGAGCCCGCCGGGCGATGTGCCGGCGCGCGACGCCCTGAGAAGCGCCGTGGCTCCGGTGACCACGGACGGGATATCGCCTCGACGCGGCAAAATCGTCGTCATCCTGCTCTGCGGTGACGACAGGCGGACCCAAACTAGAACCTTCGGAAGGCCCAAGGAAAATTGCCGAGGCATTGGAGGACTGAGGATGAAAGTCAGCAAATTGAAGAAGTTCGACGTCGTCGAACACCTTGGCACGCTGGAGGCGCGTGCGAAGTATCTAACGCCGGTGGCGTTCCAGACGAAGTCCGTGACGCCCCTAATCTCGTCGCCCGAGCACAGGGCATGAGCGAAGTCGCGAAGGCCGCTGGCATGCCACAGAAGGTCTTTACAAAGCGCTCGGCGCGAGTAGCAACCCGGAGTTTGCAACTATCCTCCGGGACAATTGAACTGCAACCTTCGATAGGTTCTTCTGGCGCTGTCTGCGGTTCCGTTACACTCTTTTGAGTCTCAAACAGCCCGGGAATACACTCATATGAGTCGCACGCGACGGTCTTATGTGTCGCGGAGGCACGAAATCATTGGGATTTTCTGGTTAATTTGACACTCTTATAAGTCGCGGCACAAGTGTGCCGAGACTCATAAGAGTGTCAAAAGACACAAAAGAGTGTCACGTTTTTTCGGCTCTTCAAGCTGCCGCTGAGCACAATCTTGGATTGCAATGCAATTCAAAATGGATTCGGAAGCCAGATGATGGTTAAAGGACGACAGCGGGGGATCTCTTCAACTATGAAAAAAGACAAGTTGAGTGTCAACGCAAAGATGTTGCTCGACGCCTGGAGGTCGACAGTCGCTCCCGATCTCGCCGGCTGAACGATGAACGAACTGGCTGTGTCGGCATAAAGTACGACAGAACCAAAATAAATTTCGTCGACGATATTGCAGTCATGGAAGAGATCATGCTGTTCGCAATCAGGATGTCGTCGCCACCAGCGCGGGTCGAAAAAAAACGCTCGAAGGATTGATCTATCCGGTGCCGTGACGACGAGGAGATAAAAAATCCGTTGCCGGCGTTAGCATGAGAACGTTATCAGTTTGAGGACTCAGCAGGCGATGTGTGACTACGACGATGTCGATATTGAAGATCTGGAGCTTCTGAAGCGTGAACTCGCGGCAAGCTTGCGGCAGTTGGAACGGGGCGCGTTTTCTGAGCGCAGCGTCCTGGACATCGCGCAAAGTGTGATCGAAGAGCCATGTGGCTACCGGCATTAACTCTTCGCTTGAACCGCCGCTCAAATCCAGAGTGAAGGAAGCGGAAAATGGCTGAGCTAGGAGCTCAAAACGCATGCCCGTTGTGCGGGACCACGATCTCGCATTGGCATCATCCGAACACTGTTGAGCAGGAGCGCTATGCTCGCCCAGCGTTCGAGAAGTGGGCGGAAGCGTATGTTGCTCCCGCTGGGCATGCCGCCGGTGTCTATAGGATCGACGTTAGCAGTGGCGACTGGCGACAGCGAGATCCGGATAATCTCGGCGTTTACAGGAATCACGAAGTTCAAGTGGCTTGGTGGGCGTTTTTGGAGGCTTGGCTACGATCGGATGCTGCGCAGCGTCGGCCCATCACCGATATATGCATTGCAGTGCCGCCCGACGAGAAAATGCACCTGAAGCACCAACATGACAGATCGACCTCAAATGCCGGAAAGCCGCGCCGCCAATAACTCGACGTTGATTTGAGGCCGGCCTATCGGGGCTCTGTAGCTTTGCTCTTTGCAGGCTCCGCCAGTAACTTCCATTGCCACTATCTCAGACGTCAAGGGGTCGTCTTTATGCGAATGCCAAACAAAAAGTGTCTGGTAGAACTCGGCCGCAAAGTCTTGTTGGCGTACGACTATGCAGACCGCCCGCTCGGGCAAGCTTTGTCGCCGCTCAAGGGCCGGAAGCTAAGACCCCCGAAACCTCAGGAGGAAGTCGATGCCGGCATTGGCCGCGTGGTTTGGGACGCAGCAACGGAGCTCGGGGGAACATCAGTTCAAACGCCATCGACAAGGGCGTTGGTAAGAATTGGCGCCAAGGCAACTTCCTATATCGACTCGGCCGATCTTGGGCACATCGGCGGCACAGTGGAAGATGTCCACTACGGTCTAGGAAGGCGCGCGATACTTGCCTTCGACGATGAAATCCGACAGCTGATCCGCACCGATGAGACTGAGTCCGATCCCGAGCTTTCAGCTTCGTCGACCATGGGCAGACCATAACAACGATTGGCTTCAAAGTGCGGCGCTCTGTGTCGCGCAGCAGCGGGGTCAGAACAGTGGATTCCTGTAGCAGTCATCGTATGAACCCTCTCTCGGTTTGAAAGATAATCATCGGCATGTCCAACAACGACGACCTTGTTACTTTCGCCATTGGGGACATCCACGGATGCCTGGAAATGCTGCGCGTCACGTTGGCGTCCTGCCGGAGTTACGCCGATGGACGTCCCACGAAGTTCGTGATGTTGGGGGATTACATCGACAGAGGCCCAGACAGCCGGGGAGTTGTCGATTGGCTTGTGAATTGGGACGGTCCGGAGCAACTTATTTGCCTCAAGGGGAACCACGAGGACATGCTGATTGCCGCGCTGGAGCGCCCGGAGCGCAGTGCGAGCGCATGGCTGAAGAATGGAGGTCAGGTCACCCTGTGGAATTACGGTGTCATGTATCCACACCAGCTTCCATATAGTCTCTCGAACTGGATCAAGGGGATGCCCTTGTCGCACGATGATGGCGAGCGCTTTTTCGTGCACGCAGGCATTGATCCGGCCGTGTCGCTTGACCATCAGACCGAAGCCAAGCTGATGTATTCACGAACCTTGTATCCGGACGATATCGACGTCGGCCGGTATATCGTTCATGGACATACGATCGTCGCTGGCGTGCCGGTCCCTGGACGCAACAGCATCAACGTGGACACTGGCGCTTGTGCCGGCGGCTCTCTCTCGGCCGCGGCCTTCGTGCCTGGGAGGCGGCTTCCGGTCGCAATAATATCGGACGACCTGGTCGTGGAATTGCAGGATACATGGTCCCCGGGGTTGCCGCGCTAACGAACCGCTACCCCCCCCCCGCGGCCAACTGTCGGAAGGCGCAGCGCTAACTGAAACGCTCAGCTTGGGTCGCCCTGGGTTTCCGCAGCCTGGACTGCTGACTTCGCCTGCGTTGCCGGGTGGCGCGCCGCCGAGCCGGTCTGAATCTTTCAAACTATCGGCGCAAAGATCGTGCAGCCCGCTATTCCTCAGTGACTGACACGACCGTCCGCTCGACGCCACGAGCTCGGGCGCGCGCGCCAACAGGCGTCCATTCATTGTGGCACGCGGTAATAAAGGGCTAGTAGGCTCACTGACCCCGAAGGTCTCAAATGAAAGGTCACCGTCGGTATTTACGGAAGAGTATAAGCGTCAGGCCCTCGAAACGGTTTCCGCTGAGTTAAAGCGCGCTCCTAGCCAAGCAGATGTTAGCCTGCTGCTCGGGTACACCGTCATCGGATGCCGCCTGTTTGGTCAGCTGACCCAACAAAATCTCAGCGTCGGTCAAGCCGCTGTCGCTGCTCCCCGCGACTGCCAAGGGACGCCGACCACCAAGCTTATCCGTAGGCGTCATCAACCACGCCTTTGCGTCCAGCGCGCTGTCAAATACGGATAGTGCTCTCTGTGTCAAATGATGTCGTCGTCGCTGTTTCTCGGCCTCAACCTTCTGATCCACCGGGTCGGCTTCTCTTCGTTCGCGGTGGTCCTCAATCAGAATCGCGATCATGTCCAACGCAGAGAGCATTGTCGAACCCGAAAGCCTGCGGCCGCTCGCCATGTCCGTGACGACAACAAAGGAAGATCCAGTGCTCGAGGGCTCGATTTCAATTTCAAATTTCTCTGACATCGTCTCAAGACCTGTGACTAGCTGAATCTCCTGGCGAAGCGGTCGGCCCCGCGGTGGACGGCGCCACCGATCGCATCGCGAGCCATGTAAGGGACGGCGGTCAACCGGATCCCGCACGACGTAACCCGAGCATCCTCAGGTTTGGGGCACATGTTCCGATCGCCCGAGAGCTATACTATTCTTGCGATAATAGTATAATCGACGCGATATCAATAACATAGCAGCAATCGCAAAGCCCTTAGCCTGCCTTCGCGAGCGAGCCTTCCACTGGTTGGGATACGACCGGCCACCCTAAATATCCAGTGGTTTTCCTCGATCGGAAGTCGCGCAGATCTGGCAAGGTGCAAAATCCTTCAATCGGGTGCAGGAATCCTAAATTTCAAAGTTCGAAGTGCAATTTTCTTCATTTCTCAGCGAGGCGCAAAGATCCTGAGCACTCCGGAGCGTCCGGGGAGAGTGGCGTTAGACTTAATCGTCGACTTCGGTAACTTCGTAGAGGGCTGGTGCGGGTCCCTCTTCTATTTCGCCAGTGGAGTTGGTCATTCTCTTCTTGAGATGCTCGACCGCCGGGACCACCACTCTCGGTACGATCAGAAGTTCTAGTCCGACCGCTCGAGCCCAAGAAGTTAGAGTTGAGGCACGGACATCGACCTTTCCGGACTCCATTGCGGAAATGTGGTTTTGCGGAATTTTGAGTTTTCGGCCCAAACTCTCCTGGCTCAGCCCTAGCTGAAGCCGGGCTCGCTTCAACGTCTTGAACAATGCCGTCATACGAATATCTGCCTTAACGTCTATTCATCACAACAATATACGTCATAACAGATATTAAGGTCCGCCGTTAGTGGCCCAGCAATCTTATCAGGGCCGTCAGGCAGCGTGGTTAAGTTCTCAGGCGCGACCTGGCGGCGGCCCTCATTTTACGGCGGTTTAAGTTGCGAGCTGGCGGGTGCGCAGGCGGTCGCCGCGCGAAGGCGTCCTCTCGCAAGTCGGACTGCAACCTTTGATAGGTGCATAGTAGTCGCGGGCGATTCCGTTACGCTCTTATGAGTCTCAAACCGGCCGGCAGTACACTCTTATGAGTCTCACGAGACAATCTTATGTGTCCAACGCGCACCGAAATCGTTGAAGTTTCCTGGTTAATTTGACGGTCTTATGAGTCTCAGCACACGTGGCGGCAGCCGCAGTTCGTAGCTATGCCGGCTGCTTGGTGAGGGCCGCCTCGCCCTCATCGCGTCCGGGAACGCTGACGTGGACCTCGTGACCCAGCCTGATTGCCAGCGCAGCGGCAGCCGCCGCCGACTCGAATGCAGCTTCCTTGGTGGCGTATCCGGCATTGAGATTGCCGTCGTGCAGGACGCCCCACTCCTCGCCGGCTGGAATCACCGCATATTGAGCCAATCCCATCATCTCCTCCTTGCGCAAACAGTGCAGCGCGCCCGCGCGCCTTCGAATGAGGCCTCAACAATGCCCTCGGAGCGAGGTTCCTAAGCCGACCCGGTTCGGCTGCGACACAATTAGGAACGAAGCTGCATCGGCCGCGTCGGACCATGTTGTCACAAGCAGGACGCCAACCATGGTCCGAGAAGGTCCCGCTGAGCCAGCTCCGGCAAGTACCGCGGAGACAACGCAGGCGATACGGGCGCGTCCCTACGGGATGATGATCACGTCTGCGATCATCGCACTCGTGGTCATCGTCCTCGCCTACACGCTGATCTCGCCTACACGCTGATGCGGTAACAAGCGGTCCCGCGCAATCTCTGTCTCCAGGCGAGGTCGCGCGATCGCTGAACGGGACCGGCTGCGTCAATCTCGGACAAGGCGCGGTCATCACGATACAGGGAATCGGTGCCTCGCTCAGCCCGGCGCTCGGCGGCTGGATCGCGCAATGGGTCGGCTATGGTCCCCCTTTCTGATGCTGGGCGGATTGGGGCTTCTGTCGGTCGCAATCTGGATCGTCTTTCGATCGACCGTACAGAAATACTGACGGCCTCTCACGCGTGATCGCATTTGCGTGATCATCCACGCCTTCGATGCAATATGATTGCATCCTAATAGTTCGTATCCTATCTAATTTGCATGCCTCCGTCGCAATCCCATGTCCATGCCGAGATCGGCCGCCTGATCACCAGGCTTGGCCGGATCTGGCGTCGCGAGTCGGATCAGGCGCTGTCCGATCACGGCCTGTCCTACGCGACGGCGATCCCGCTGCTGGTGCTGTCGCGGCAGGGCGAGAACGTCCGCCAGGGTGTGCTCGCCGACGAGCTTGGGATCGAAGGACCTTCGCTGGTGCGGCTGATCGATCTGCTCGAGTCCGAGGGACTGGTCGAGCGCCGCGAGGATCCGACCGATCGGCGCGCCAAGACGCTGCATCTCACCGCGGCCGGCGAAGCCAAGGTCGAGGAGACCAATCGGGTGCTGCGCCGGGTGCGGGCCAGCGTGCTCAAGGATATCGGCAGCGAGGAACTTGCGATAACCTTCGAGACGCTGCAGCGCATAGACGAGCGAGCGAGCCGCCTGCAGGACGGCAAGACCGCTCCGGCCAGGACTGCTCCCGAGGCGAGATAGTCATGCACGCTGAAGAGCCGTTCCTGGTCCGCCACGCGGATCTCATCTTCGCGTTGAAGACGTTCGCCGCGTCGATGCTGGCGCTGGTCATCGCATTGGCGATCGATCTGCCGCGCCCCTATTGGGCGATGGCGACGGTCTACATCACGTCACAGCCGCTGGCCGGCGCGACCAGCTCGAAGGCGTTCTTCCGCGTGAGCGGCACCCTGGTCGGCGCGACCATGACGGTCGCCATGGTGCCGAACCTGATCAATGCGCCGGAGCTCTTGTGCCTCGCGATCGCGCTCTGGGTCGGACTCTGCCTTTATTTATCGCTGCTCGACGGCACGCCGCGCAGCTATGTCTTCATGCTGGGCGGATATACCGTCGCGCTGATCGGCTTTCCGTCGGTGGCCGCGCCTGGCAGCATCTTCGACGTCGCGCTGGCCCGGGTCGAGGAGATCTCGCTCGGTATCATCTGTGCGAGCCTGGTCTCGACCGTGGTGTTTCCCCGCAGCGTCGCGCCGGCGGTCGGCAGCCGCGTCAGAAGCTGGCTGTCGGATGCGCGACGCCTGTCCCGCGACGTGCTGCTGGATCGCGGGACCAGCGAGACGCGCCGGGCCCAACGCCTCCGCCTTGCGATCGACATCGTCGAGATCGATACGCTGGCGACCCATCTCGCCTATGACAGGTTGGCTGACGTCGGCACCGTGCGTGGCCTCGGAGAAGTCCGACTGCGCATGCTGATGCTGTTGCCGATCATCACGTCGATCGAAGACCGGCTTGCCGCACTCGGCGAGGCGGCCCTGCAAAGGCAGCCGGAGCTCCGGCGGCTGATCGACGATCTCGCGGCATGGATCGTCGACGATGATCGCCAGCGGCAATCCGGCGAGCAGATCCGCGCCGCGATCGCCGAGCGGCAATCCGCGCTCGACGGCGTCGCGCCGCGCGAGCGCATTATCACGATCAGCCTGCTGCTCCGGCTACGTGAGCTCGTCGACATCTCGGCCGACTGCCGCGCAGTGGGCGATGCGATTGCCGCAGGCCAGGATATCTCCACCGTGCCGCTGGCGTTCCACCCGGAGTCGGGGGCCGCGCCGGTCCGTCATCGCGACCACGGCATGGCGCTGTGGTCGGCCGCAGGCGCAGCGGTGGCGATCCTGATCTGCTGCGCTCTGTGGATCGCGACCGGCTGGCCCGATGGCGCCTCGGCGCCGATGATGGCGGCGGTCGCGTGCTGCTTCTTCGCGGCGCGGGATGAGCCGGCGCGCAGCATCCGGGCCTTCGGCCTGTTTTCGCTGGTCGCCATCGTCGTCGTCGCGATCTATCAGTTCGCGCTGGTGCCGGGCATCTCACACGTCGAGGTCCTGATCGCCGCGCTGGCGCCAACCTTTCTCACATACGGCCTCCTGATCGCACGGCCGAAAACCGCGCCGATCGGCTCGGCTCTCGCCGTCAACACTGCGACGCTGCTCGCGCTGCAATCGACCTACAGCGCGGATTTTGCCAGTTTTGCCAACAGCTCCGTCGCCTTCTTCCTCGGTATCGTCATCGCAGAGATCGTGACGCGGGTCGCGCGCGGCGTCGGCGCCGAATGGATCGCCAAGCGGCTGATGTCGTCGAGCTGGCAGACGCTCGCGGACGCGGCCGAGCGGCGCGGCCGCGGCGATCGCGCGCAGTTTGCCGGCCTGATGCTGCATCGGCTCGGACTATTGGTCCAGCGTATCGCCTTCATCTCCGAGAGCGACCGCCGCGATGCCGACAGCCTGGTGCAGCTGCGCATCGGGCTCAACATCATCGACCTCAGGCGAGCCCGTTACGGCCTCGCCGCATTGACCGTACGTGCCATCGACGACATGCTTGACGATCTCGCGGCGGCGTTTCGCGCCCATGCGGACGAGGCAATGCCAACCGAACTGCTGACATGCATCGATGCGGCGCTGACCGCCGTCGTCAAGGATCCCAATGCGCGTGCGCGGGACCATGCGTTGCTCGGCCTCGTCGGTATCCGCCGCGGCCTGTTTCCGGACGCACCCGCGTATCGATCGCAGCCCGAGGAGAGTTTTGCTGCATGAGGTATGAGATCGACATCTATGGCGTGCTAGTCCCGGCGCTGCTGCTGTGGCTCATCGTTGCCTACGCGCTGAGTGCCGGGATCAGCCGGATCATGCAGCGCTTCGGGCTCTACCGGCTGGTCTGGCATCGCGCGCTGTTCAATTTCGCACTGTACGTATGCCTGTTGGGCGTCGTCGTTTATCTTTCGGAGTTTCTGCCATGAAGGGGAATTTCGCCTGGCTCGGCCGGGTCGCGCTGACCGCGATCGCGCTCGTCGCCGCGCTCGCCGTCGCTCACGGGCTCTGGGTCTATTATATGGAATCGCCGTGGACCCGCGACGGCAGGGTCCGCGCCGACGTGGTTCAGGTTGCTCCCGATGTATCCGGCTTCGTGACCGACGTGCTGGTCAAGGACAATCAGCAAGTGCATCGTGGCGATATCCTGTTCCGGATCGACCGCGCGCGCTTTGCCCTGGCGTTGCAGCAGGCCGATGCGGCGGTCGCCGGTCATCGCGCGACGCTGGACCAGGCTGACTCGGACCTCAAACGCTACAGCGCGCTGACCACCGATGCGGTGTCGCAGCAGAAGCAGGAGCAGGTTCTGGCCACGCAGTTGCAGGCCAAGGCCGCCTACGACCAGGCGGTCGCCGATCGCGCCGTCGCGCAGCTCAACCTGGATCGCAGCGAGGTACACGCATCGGTGAACGGCACCATCACCAATATGGACCTGCGGCCCGGCGCCTATGTCACCGCGGGCAAGGGCGTGATGGCCCTGGTCGACAGCGATACGCTGCATGTGGAAGGCTATTTCGAGGAGACCAAGCTCGCGCGCATTCGCGTCGGCGACAAGGCAGAGGTCCGGCTGATGGGCGAGCCGGTCCGGCTCACCGGACATGTCGAGAGCATTGCGGCCGGTATCGAGGATCGCGACCGTGGGCAAGGCGCGAACCTGCTCGCGAACGTCAATCCGACCTTCAGCTGGGTTCGGCTCGCACAGCGCGTCCCGGTACGCATCGCGCTCGATCGCCTGCCGGATCGGATCGCGCTGGTCGCCGGCCGTTCGGCAACGGTCGAGATCATGAACTAGCCGGCCGCACCGCACAGGCGGCTACCGCCTCAAGCCGGCGCCCTTGCTGCGGCCTCCGTCAGCAAGCGCGTCTACGGCACACCGTAACGTTTGAAGTCGTCGCCGATGCCGTCTTGAATAGCCTTGGCCGCCGAGATGTCGACGTTGCCGCCGGCCTTGTCGCCCTGTTTCAGCTTGGCCAGCCCGCGTCCATAGAGCGCGCTGGCCAGCTTCGGATCGATGCGAAGCGCGGAACTATAGTCGTCGACGGCCGCGCGCAACTCGCCGGTCTTCAGATAGATCAGACCACGTGAGTCGTAAGTCGCAGCATTGGTCGACCCCGATTGCAGCGCCTTGTTGCAGTCCTGCAGCGCCTCCTGCAACGCGCCGAGGATAGCGCGGCTCCAGCAGCGACCGTTCCACACGCCTGCAAGGTTGGGCTGGAGGCGAATGGCCTGACCGTAGTCCTGCTCGGCACGCGCGTAATCGTTCTTTTTCAGATAGGCCCCGGCGCGGTTGGCAAAGGCTTCGCCGTAATTCGGGTTGAGCTTGATTGCCTGATCGAAAGCGTCGGTCGCGCGATCGTAATCCTGTTTCCCGAGGTAGGCCACGCCGCGGTTGTTGAATGGCTTGGTGTAGGTCGGATTGAGTTCGATCGATCGATCAAAATCACGGATGGCGCGGTCGTAGTCGCCCTTGGCGGCATAGGCGTTGCCGCGGTCGTTGTAGGCGATGGCGAGGCCAGCCGGCATCATGTCCTCACCAGCATCGATCAGTGCCGTGCACGCAGCAATGCGCGCGTCGGCCGGCGTGCGATCGAGGCCGCTGCATAGCCCGATGTTCCGGAGATAGCTGCCATTCGACTTCGGGTTCTGCGCAACCGCAGGCGATGCGGCCAGCAGCAGGATCAAAAGTGCCGTCAGGCCGCCACTCGCAGCGATACCTGCACGAAGCTTCGTGCCGGTCTCCGGTTTGGCGCAACACGCAGTCGCCGATGTCCGTGAGTAGCCGCTCAAGATCGACGCCCTGCTTGCCTAGCACCCTCGACAAATGTTCGGATTGAACCTGTGGTAGGTATTTTGCTCGGGTTGCGACGCACGTGTCGCGGGCTTCTTCAGAAGCTTGCTCTTGCCCTCTTCAACGAGCGTCGCGAACCTGACCGTTCCATCGTCCGATATTTCGATGCGTGGCGTGGTGCCTCGAATGCCCATCGTTGCGGCGGGCGTGTCGATCTTCATGTCGCCGGTCTTCGCGATGTTGCCGGCAACAAAGGTGAACGTTCCATTGGCCAATTTGAACAAGGTCGAATTCGACTTGCCGTTCGGGTCGTAGACGAACTCGGTCATGGCCATCTTGGCGTTGCTCGACAGGTTGAACGAGGTGCCATCGGTGAAGTTGATCCCGACCCGTCCATCGGCTCCGGTCTGCACCACGTCGCCCAGATAGACGGGGTCGCCAACCTTAGTCTTAGGCGGATCGGACAGTGCGGCCTGCACCACCACTGCACCGGGATGTTCGATCGTGACCGATCCGCTCGCGGTCACGACCTTCCCGATGAGCTTCGCCGAAGAGTTCTCCACCGCCGGTTGAGCCGGCTCGGTTTGCGCCAGCACTTGGCCGGACAGAGTCACGAGCGTAAGGAGGATGCTTGCGAGCAATTCAACAATGAAACGTATCCGCACGATCCCCTCCTTTGAGAAGATATATTGTCGCGGCGCGATGGGTGATCCCCGGGCCGAGACCGCAGGACCATGAATGCCGAACGAGTTGCTGCAGACAGGCCTAAAGGCCTGTCGTAGTTCGAATAAAAATTAATAGGTGGACAATCCGCTTGGTGATTATACACTAAATTTAGTGGGGCAGAACCCGCGATAAAGGACAGCATTTCTGTCGTTTCCGCAGGGGCTACTGCAGTACCGGAATTCGATTTTTACTACCGAATTTAGTTTCAATCAGAACGTTGGCGGACAAGCCTGTGACTGGCCGGTGTGGGTTTTTTTCACCTCGTAGCGCGCGCAAGCCAGACTAAAAAAACTGCGGCACCACCTTCCGCCTGAGCTGTTCAGCGGGCGAAAAGCCAGATGTTAGTCGCGTCCGACGTAGCGTTCGGGGGCGTGTGCATGGCCGTTTCAGGCCAGCTGCCCCGAGTGGTTGGTACCGTTCAGACGGTGATCGGCTGCGGTACTATCGCCCGTGCCGGCGGCAATGCCATGCAAGCCGCAGCTGGCGATCCCGTCTGCCAGGGCGACGTGATCGAGGTCGCAGCCGGCGGGCGGGTCGATATCCGCCTGACCGATGGCACGCTGCTCAACCTGCCGGCCGGCGCCCGGCTGGAGTTGGGTGATCCGGCCCAGATCTCTTGCAGCGGCTGGCGGCCGGGATTGCTCGCGAAGGCGAGGAGCATCGTCCGTTTCATTGGCGGCCGGCTGGCAGGGTCAGACGTCCTGATCTCGGACACGCCTGTTGGCACCATTCGGGCCAGCGGCCTCGGCATGCTGTCGTTCGCGGCACTAACCTTTTCGCTCCTGAACGACGCCTGGGCTGCGGAGCCGAACGTCACTTTCCTGGACGACGACAACATCAACTACAAGGACCTCCACCACGGCATATTCGAGCTCGTGACCAAGGAGGCCAATCCACGGCACATCATCGTCGATGATCCCGGACAGACGATCATCCTGACCGCAAGGGGGTCGTCGGTCAGCGTGAGCCAGGTCACCAATAGCCCCGCACACATGGAGGAATTGCGGGACGCGCAGCAGGAGGCGCTTGCCAATCTCGAGAAGGGATCGGGATCAAAAGGTTCCAGCACGCCCGCCTATCAAGGGTCGCCCCTGCTGCAACCGATCAATTTCATTGCGCCTGACCCTTCGCAGGCGCCAAATCAGCTCGCACCTCTGCAGGTGGTCCCCCCCGAGTTCATCGTCACTTTCAATCCGCCACCACCGACACCGCCGAAGCTGACCTTCGGAGCGGCGCCGTCGCTGACGCTGAGCGCGACGCATCTGACGGCGACGCAGCTAGACGACAACATCGCCGGCTCCGCGCCGAACGTCGCGCTGACGACGATATCAGGGGACTTCTCGGTGAAATTCGCCAGCCCACAGGACGCGGCGGGCGCGACGGTTAGCTACGCGCTGACAATCGCCGGCGGCAACGGCATGGCGTCGGGGGTGATCGACTCGCACACCGGCCTCGCCGACGTGCTGGTTCTGAACAGCAACACCGTTGAAGGCCGCGTCGGTTCGGCCGGCGGCACGCTCGCATTCACCATCACGCTCGATCCAGCCTCGGGGTACGTGACCTTCACCGAGTACCGGGCGGCGATGGCGCCGCCTGGCACCAACACCGACGACAACGAAGCCGTGTCACTGGCGACCGGAATCGTAACCCTGATTGCGACCGTGATAAAGGACGGCCTCTCCCAGGATGTGACCCTCGACCTCGGCAGCAGGTTGACCTTCATCGAAGATGACCCAAGCATCAGCACAAGCGGAACAGCTCCCTCGCTGACGCTGAGTGAGATGCATCTGACGGCAACGCCGCTGGACGACAACATCGCCGGCTCTGCACCCGATGCAGCGCTGACGACGACCTCCGCCGACTTCTCGACGGCATTCCACTCGGTCCAAGGCGCAGATGGTGCGACGGTCAGCTACGCGCTGACGATCGCGGGCGGCAGCGGTACCGCGTCGGGCCTGATCGACTCCCACACCGGCCTCGCCGACATATTGGTTCTGAATGGCAATAGCATCGAAGGCCATGTCGGCACGACCACCGGCACACTGGCGTTCACCATCGCGCTCGATCCGCTCACCGGGCAAGTGACCTTCACCGAGTACCGCGCGGTGAAGCAGCCGCTCGGCACCAGTCCGGACAGCGGGGAAGCTGTGGCGTTGAACGCCGGCCTCATAAGCCTGGTGGCGACGATCACGGACAAGGACGCAGATTTCCGGAGCGCGAGTATTGATCTTGGCAAACAGCTCACGATCACGGACGACGGCCCGAGCATCAAGGCGAGCGGAACCGCGCCATCGCTGTCGTTGAGCGAGTCACATTTGACGGCGACGGCGCTGGACGATCACATCGCGGGCACGGCGCCGGATGCAGCGCTGACGACGACGTCAGCCGATTTCTCGACGGCGTTCACCTCCGTTCAAGGCGCCGACGGCGCGACCGTCCGCTACGCGTTGACGATCGCCGGCGGCAACGGCACCCCGTCAGGCCTGATCGACTCGCACACCGGCTGCACCGACGTGCTGGTTCTGAATGGCAACACGATCGAGGGTCATGTCGGCACGGCGAACGGCACACTGGCGTTCACCATCACGCTCGATCCGGCTACAGGGTACGTGAACTTCACCGAGTATCGGGCGGTCGAAGAGCCGATTTGCACCAATCCCGACGCCGAAAGCTTGTCGTTTGCGGCCGGCATCATAGGTCTGACTGCAACGATCACGGACAAGGACGGCGACTTCCAGAGCGCCAGTATCGATCTCGGCAAGCAGCTCTCGATTACGGAAGACAGTCCGACAATCGGTGGCTTCCCGGTGACCGTCATCGCCGCTCACGACGATCAGGCCGTGGCCGGCACCTACGATGTCAATTTCGGCGCAGATGGTGAGGGCGCAATGCACGTCGCCATCCACGACGGCGAGGTCGGCAGCACGGGATATGACCTGGCGACCTCAAACCTCGGCGAGGGCGTCACTTCCGTGCATGTCACCGGACATGGCGATGACTACACGTTCTACTATTCGACCCATGCGGCCGGTGGCGGCGTCGAACTGGACGCGTACCGTACGGATTCAGGCGGTGCGCTGTGCGATCCGCTCTTTGCACTCCTGATCAATCCGGACGGCACCTATTGCTTTAATTTCGAGAAGGTCGAGCAGTTGAAGGACGTCACCGTAACCGGCTCCGATTTCGGCGCTTCGGACGGCGGCTCGCCGCAACTCACGGCTCCGGACGCACAACTCGTTGTCACAGGGGCTGACTGCGCCGGTCATCCCATTGACGTCACGGCATCGAGCGACGGCATCGCGGTAGGCGATGACGGCCAGCAAATCGACCCCACCGAGCGGTTGAATCTCGCATTCACCGAGAAACAGTCACAGGTCGATTTCACTCTCGCACACTGGCAGGATTGCGGCACTGCGACGCTGACTTTCAAGGTACTCGATGGCAGCACCTGCGTTCACGACTTCAGCATCTGTGTTCCCAAACCAGCCAGCGGCTGCGCCGGCATCGTAGTACAGGAAACGAATAACACGTCGTTGATCAACACCTACACCTTCGACAACGCGACGCAGACATACACGCTCTACGTTGGAAAGGCGTTCAATCAGGTTCAGATCGACTATGATCGAGCGGAATCCGGCCATCCCACCTTCACGGTCAACAACATCACCTACGACGAGAAGACGAGCATTCCGAGCACGGATCTTCTGTTCGATGTATCCGCCGTTGACAACGACGGCCATTCGGCCACGACCGGCCTTCAGGTCGACATCCAGGGCGCGACACATGCCCTGCCATTCGCCCCCGGTCCGGAAAGCGACGCGCTGGCCGGCGGCAACATCGTTCCAGATCATGTACAACATGATCTGATCATTTAGTGGCCCTGAGCCGTAGCGAGGTCCCGGCCCGCGTCGTATGTTGACGCGGGCCGGGACTGGTTCTTACCTCAGCGCCAGCCCTCGCCGGCCTTCAGCGCCGCCGACAGGCTGCGCACCGGACGGGTCACCAGCGGCTCCAGATCGAAGCGCTTCTCGAGCAGTCGCAGGATCGACGTGGTGTCGAAATCCTCATGCGCGACACCCGACTTGTTGAAGCGCTTGGCAATCAGCAGCGCCGGAACGCGGGTACCCGGGCCCCACTGGTCCGCGGCCCTGGCTTCGGCACCGCGACGGTTGTGCGGCGAGGGCTGGCGCTGAGGTAAGAACCAGTCCCGGCCCGCGTCAACATACGACGCGGGCCGGGACCTCGCTACGGCTCAGGGCCACTAAATGATCAGATCATGTTGTACAT
>NZ_VKHP01001072.1 GCF_010811875.1 Bradyrhizobium uaiense | reverse complement strand
GGGCGATCATGGAAGGGTCTTCATCGTCACGCCCTGATGACAATGATTGCTTACGCCTCCCTGCAACCCCGTCGCCTCGCACACGCGGGGCGGAAAAAAAAGAATCACCGGACCTCCGCCTCAGCCACCCATGCCCGCCGTACGTCACGCCATCGTCGGTCTCATCCTTCGGCCGCCGTCTCAGCGGTGCCCACACTGCCGAAAACAAGTCCTTGAAAAACACCGGTACAAATAGATTC
>NZ_VKHP01001071.1 GCF_010811875.1 Bradyrhizobium uaiense | reverse complement strand
CTTCGCCGCGCGCAAGCGTCAAAGACACCATCGTTTGGCAATTTGCCGTTTTGCCGAGAGCCGACGCGTATTGAGCCGCAACACCAACCGAGCGTTCGCCCTTCTTCGGCAGTGAGGTGTCATCAATGACCAGCACCGCATCCTTGCCGCCGACAAGTCGGTCCGCCTGGCTGAGCAGCTCAGATTCCAGTGGTGATGCGTCCCAGACACCATCGGCGATGAAATGGTGCAGCTGATCG
>NZ_VKHP01001070.1 GCF_010811875.1 Bradyrhizobium uaiense | reverse complement strand
CTTCGCCGCGCGCAAGCGTCAAAGACACAAGCGTTTGGCAATTTGCCGTCTTGCCGAGAGCCGACGCGTATTGAGCTGCAACACCAACCGAGCGTTCGCCCTTCTTCGGCAATGAGGTGTCATCAATAACGAGCACCGCATCCCTACCGCCGACAAGTCGGTCCGCCTGGTTGAGCAGTTCCGTCTCTAGCGGCGTCGCGTCCCAGATGCCGTCCGCAATGAAATGGTGCAGCTGGTCG
>NZ_VKHP01001069.1 GCF_010811875.1 Bradyrhizobium uaiense | reverse complement strand
ATCCGGAAGTGGCCCGCTGCAGCCTTTTCGGCGGAGCGTAGATAGCTGTTGGCGGTGCCGAGGATCCCCATCTTGCCAGCCGAGAATGCCTGCCGGGTCTGATCCAACGACATCTCGATTTGGCCAGAGCGATTCGACGTCTAGGCGATGGCATAATGGGACTACACTACGCCTATATCGGGCACTCTGGCGCTTGGACTTGGATGGCGCTCGTTATGAGTGAGGGCGGCGAAATCTTA
>NZ_VKHP01001068.1 GCF_010811875.1 Bradyrhizobium uaiense | reverse complement strand
GAATCTATTTGTACCGGTGTTTTTCGCGGATTTGTTTTCGGCAGTGTGGGCACCGCTGAGACGGCGGCCGAAGGATGAGACCGACGATGGCGTGACGTACGGCGGGCATGGGTGGCTGAGGCGGAGGGCCGTTGATTCTTTTTTTTCCGCCCCGCGTGTGCGAGGCGACGATGCTGCAGGAAGGCGTAGGCAATCATTGTCATCAGGGCGTGACGATGAAGACCCTTCCCTGATCGCCC
>NZ_VKHP01001067.1 GCF_010811875.1 Bradyrhizobium uaiense | reverse complement strand
AAATCAGATTCAAGGCTTCTTTTTGGGAGGCAGTCTTGGGTGTGATGGATCGTTTGGTGTTGAGCGACGCAGGCTGGGAGCGGATGGCGCCGCTGATCATCGGCCGGCCTGACCAGAAGGGCTCGACCGGGCGCGACAACCGAATGTTCGTTGAAGGAGTGCTGTGGATCGTGCGTACGGGGTCTCCCTGGCGCGATCTCCCGGAGGTCTTCGGCGATTGGAACAGCGTGTTCCGGCGCT
>NZ_VKHP01001066.1 GCF_010811875.1 Bradyrhizobium uaiense | reverse complement strand
CCAACGTTCCGGGTGCCTACCAGAGCATCGGCTTCGGCATCGCGCCGGACTCGATTTTCGTCACCGGTGGCTCGCAGCAGCTGATCACGACCTACGGCTTCCGCGGTGCCTACGTGCACAACTGGAACCCGAACTGGAACACCAGCATCTACGGTGCTTATGCTGGCGTCCGCTACACCGACACGGCCAAGGGCTATATCTGCGGCCCGGCTGGCAATGGTGTCGGTGGTTCGCTCAGCA
>NZ_VKHP01001065.1 GCF_010811875.1 Bradyrhizobium uaiense | reverse complement strand
CCGGCGAGCAGTATCCGGTGCTGCAGGAGGTGATCAGGACGGTCTATGGCGCCGGCAAGGGCAATCTCGACGACAAGAAGCGGATCGGCAGCGTCTACCACAATCTCGGCATCGTGAACGGCATCCTCAACGTCGAGGCGATCCGCATCGCGCAGGCGAAGTTCGGCAAGCGCACGTTGACCGGCGACGAAGTGCGCTGGGGCTTCGAGCATCTCCAGCTCGATCCGGCGCGGGTCGAAG
>NZ_VKHP01001064.1 GCF_010811875.1 Bradyrhizobium uaiense | reverse complement strand
CAAACCACACCACACTGATCATCACCGCCGAGCAGGTCGGGCTGCTCGGCGCCTATATGAGCCTGGCGCGGCTGCTGCAGCCGACCGTGGTCGTGATCGAGGACGTCGATCTGATCGCGCGCGACCGTCGGCAGGCGATGCACGGTCAAGCCACGCGAACGTCCGTGATAATTGGCGCCGTCCTCCAGCGACAGGATCTTGCCGCGATAGGATCGTGCAGCACGCGCGGCCCCTTCCAGC
>NZ_VKHP01001063.1 GCF_010811875.1 Bradyrhizobium uaiense | reverse complement strand
CCCAAGCCTCGAACGGCCAGATGTATCTTGGTGCTCAAGCCGCCGCGCGAGCGCCCGATCGCTTGATCTTCAGACCCCCTTTTTTCGCCCCGGCGGCGTGCTGATGCGCCCGGACGATGGTGGAATCCACGATCAGATATTCGAAGTCCGGATCATCGGACATCGCCTCGAAGATGCGGCACCAGACACCCTTGCGACTCCATCGACTGAAGCGCCGGAACACGCTGTTCCAATCCCCAA
>NZ_VKHP01000107.1 GCF_010811875.1 Bradyrhizobium uaiense | reverse complement strand
GAGCCGTGCAGGGAACAACGTGCTCTGTCCGCGATCAACCCCTTCCACGAATCCCGCCATCGCCCGTCCCCGTCGATTCACCGGAGAATACTAATAGTAGAGGCGGAGTTTTCACACGGCCTGGGCCCAAAACCGGAAGTTCGGACCATGCAAGACCATTTTGCCACCCTAGTCGTTCTCCTCGTCTGCGGTCCCATCCGTTAGACAACGAAACGGTATCCGCGCCAAGCAGGCTTCGTCGGTACGATTTCGTATCTTACGCCTTGGGGCGATCAGCAAGCTGAGAAAGCCTGGCGCGAAGCCGCGGGGCCGCGAAATCGATGAAGCTGCGCGTCTTTAACGGCAGCATTTTTTGATTTGCATAGATAATGCTCACCGGCACGGGGGCAGGCTCAAACGAACTGAGAACGACCTGTAGCTTGCCGTCGGCGATCGCTTGTGCGGCCTGATAGGACAGAACTCGGGTAACGCCGACACCCGCAGTCGCCGCATCGATCGCTGCTTCTGCGGTGTTGACGGACAGGCGCGACCGGATTGGCAGCACTTCACCGTTCTTGCCTCCGAACGACCACGACGCCCCTGCATTTAAGGCCTCGAAGGTAATGACGGAGAGTTTTTGAAGATCGCGCGGCGCTTTCGGGACACCATTTGCCGCGAAATAACGTGGACTTCCGCAAGTGATCTGACGCACGACGCCCACTTGCGTTGCAATCATAGAGCTGTCGTGCAGGCGGCCGATCCGTACAGCCAGATCGATGTCGTCATCGAGCAGATGAGCATTTCTATCAGAGAGGAGCGTCCGGATGTCGATGTCCGGATATTTGGCGAGAAACTCGCTGATAACAGGGACGACATGGAGCCTGCCAAAGACGATGGGCGCGGATATGACGAGCTCGCCCTTCGGAGCGACGTATTCGCCGGCAACCTTTCGCTCGGCGTCCGCGATCTCCTCAAGGATGCGCTTGCAAGCAGACAGGTAGTCCTGCCCCGCGTCCGTGAGAGCAACCCGTCGGGTGGACCTGTTCAACAGCCGCGTGCCGAGATGTGATTCCAGCTCTGCGAGCTTTCGACTGACGGTGGGAAGAGGCTGACCCAAAGCACGTGCGGCCGCGGTGAAGCCACCCTTGTCGACCACGGCCACGAGGATCGTCATCGCTTCCAAACGATCCAATTGACTATCTCACCCGGTAAGACGATGTCTCTCGAAATTACAGCATTATAGTTCTCTGTGGAAGGATCTATCTCCGTCGTGAGCCGATCGAACCGGCTTGTCACTTTCTAACTAACGAAGGAGATCGCTATGTCCCGCCTTACTATTCCCGCTCTGGACGATGCGCCAGAGGCCTCTAAGCCGATCCTGGATGCCGTTAAGACGCAGCTCGGCGTCGTCCCCAACATGTTCCGCCTGTTCTCCAGCAGCCCGGCCGCGCTGAAAGGCTTAACCAGTCTCAGCGGAGCTCTCACGAAGAGTCTGGATGTCAAAACCCGCGAACGTATCGCGCTCGCCGTGGCCCAGGTGAACGGCTGCAACTACTGTCTGTCGGCCCACACCTATCTCGGGCTAAACTTCGCCAAGATCAGCCCGGAGGAGATCGCTCTCAACCGGAAAGGTTCTTCCAGCGATCCGAAGGCCGCTGCCGCCGTTCACTTCGCCGCAAAGGTAGCCGAAACGCGCGGCCACGTCAGCGACGAAGATCTCGTCGCGGTTCGCAAGGCTGGATACAGCGATGCTCAGGTGCTCGAGATCGTCGCCCTGGTTGTGGAGAACGTCTTCACGAACTTCGTCAATGAGGTCGCCAAGACCGATATCGATTTCCCGGTAGTGCAAGCGAACGACCTCAAAGCCGCCTGATAAGTGCCCCGAGCCGACGACTTCGCCGTCGACTCGGGTGCTCTCTGGAGCCGCAAAAGTGATTTAGGGTTGCTGGAAATCGCGTTAGCCCGCGCAAGCCCTTGGCGCCCACCCGTGCGCGCCTGAGCGTTTTCGAGACCCCGATCCCCAACTTACGAAACAGAGCTCGCCACAACAGGAGACTGACAATGGAAGCCGAACGTCCACCAGTGCCACCTTTCACGATGACTGAGAGCGCTGTACTGAAGGTCCGCCTTGCCGAAGACGCGTGGAACAGTCGCGATCCCGCCCAGGTATCGCTGGGCTACACGCCAGATAGCCGCCGGCGAAACCGCGCGGAATTCGTCGAGGGTCGCGATCAGATTCAGTCATTCCTCACTCGGAAATGGGCCCGCGAACTCGACTATCGCCTGATAAAAGAATTGTGGGCCTACACGGGTCATCGGATTGCGGTGCGGTTCGCTTATGAATGGCACGATGACAGTCGGAATTGGTTCAGGTCGTATGGCAACGAGAATTGGGAATTTGAGCCGAACGGCCTGATGCGCCGGCGTTACGCGTGCATCAACGACCTGCTGATAAAGCCCGAGGATCGTTTGTTCCATTGGCCTCTTGGCCGGCGCCCCGACGATCATCCGTCACTGAGCGACCTCGGGTTGTGAGGGCGCTTCAACTGTCTCGTGCTGTTGGGCGTTGGGTTTGGTACCAGCTATTGGACGCTGTGCATGCAATTGGTCGCCTTTGGGTCAAAGGCTGCCCCCGGCAGCCAGTATGCCGTTGGTCGGGTCACCTCTCGGAAGCGGACATCGGGTGATAGCGTCTCGGCTTTTTTAGGCGCAATCGGCAGCCTCCCCCGGGAACTTAGTTCAAGCGAGGGCTGCAAATAGGCGCATAGGCTCGGCGAGTCCCTTAAGCTCGGCCCGACCTTGGTCGACGAACTTGAGGCCAGCACCTGCGACGAGGTCTTTTACCGTGCTCGAGGCCAGAACTTCGCTCGCTTTCGCATGCTGAGCTACCCGTGCCGCGATGTGCACAGCAATGCCGCCCACATCGTCGCCCATCATTTCGACTTCACCGGTGTGGACGCCCGCCCGAACTTCGATATCGAGCGGTCGCACCGCGCTGACGATCCTCTGGGCGCAGCGGACAGCGCGCGCCGGGCCGTCGAACAGTGCCAGAAATCCGTCCCCTGTAGTTTTAACTTCGCGTCCGCGATGCCGCTCCAGTTCCGAACGCACCGCCTCATGATGCGCTTCCAGAGTTGAACGCCACTGCCTGTCGCCCACCAAAGTGGCTTTCCTTGTCGAATCGACGATATCGGTGAACAGCACAGTCGAGAGGACGCGATCAACGTCGATGGCAGTGGCGGAAACACCCATGAATTGTCTGATTTCCTCGACAAGCCGATCCTGATCTCCTGACCATGCGAGGTGATCGCTACCCGGTAGTTCGATGTAGCGCGCGTGAGAAATTCTATCCCCAAGCTCGCGGCCGGCGGCTGCACGAATGCGCACGTCGTCGCGGCGATGCATGACCAGCGTAGGAACACGGATCGACGGCAGGATGGCCGTTACGTCGATCTCTTGGTTCATGCGCATCAGGTTGATAACGTCAGACGGGCTGGCCGCCGAGCGCTCGAACTTGGCGAAGCGCTCTATGGCCCCGGGAATTGCGGCTGCCGACGGGGAGAAACTGGGTAGACTCTTGCCGGTACCCCAGTTGGACCGGATATCGCGCTCCAATCTCGGAAAATCGTCAAACGGAACGGATGCGCCAACCGTGCGCGCATATGTGCCGAACAGGATGAGACCCTCGACCCGTTCCGGGTAGGTAGCCGCGAATAGGATCGACATCGGCCCGCCCTCCGAGAGACCGAACAAGTAGGCCCTTTTAGAACCCGAGGCGTCGAGAACGGCGCGGATATCGTCGATCCTTTCATCGAGATGCGGGACCCCAACGCCACGATCGCTGAGACCCGTGCCGCGTTTGTCGAATCGGATCAGGCGGGAGAACGAACCGAGATTGTTCAGGAAGCGGGCGGCGGTAGGATTCTCCCACGACAGCTCCAGATGCGATACAAAGCCCGGCGTCATGAGCAAATCCGGACCATCCTGTCCGGATATCTGGTACGCGACGAAGACCTCGCCGCTGGTCACATAGCGCGTCTCGACAACCATGGCTTCCCGCCAGCCTAGCCCGTTGGAAGCCTACGGCTAACGGCCGAGCAGTGCAATTGATCGGAATAGGCTCATAGGCCGTGTGGCGTTCGCTAAAGGGCGGCGTTGCGCGCTGCGTCGGATTGGGTCACAAGCGGCGGTCACCGCAACCGCCCTACAACGTCCGGCGTCCCGCAGACGGGCGACATTGTGGCGGCTGCTGCGTTGCCCGGGTCGGGGCCAAGACGTGGCGCAACTTCGCAGATGGTCTCCCGGCTCATTCCAATTGCATGGAATGTCTTTCCGCAAGGAGCCGTTTCGACGAACGCCTCATAGAATTTCTCTCGGGGGTATTTATCGATCTCGGCCTGAAGCCTCTTGTACACGACACGGACGTAGAGGATTTTGTTTCCAAGCAGAACGTCGAGAGACGCGTTGCTCGGCTGGAAATCTGGCATCGAGCAACAGTTCGGATGGCTCGCCAGATAGGATTTCGGCGTATCTGCCGGGAGATAGTCGCCGATCCTGTACGCTTCATGCGCTATCGCACGCTCGAACAGCTCTTGATTGGAAAGGTACCGCATCCGAAGATAGCAAAATCCAGTCAGGTTCAACACGAGCAAGGCGAAGCTCGCCATGATCGCGATCAAAATAGATCTGGCCATTGAGGTTTCTGCACCATTTGTCTCGCGCAACGCACCCTCGCGACATTCGAACTTAGCTCCCAAGCGGCTGCACGCTGCAAGCGGCAATTCCCGCACAAATCAGCCGTAGGTCGTGCGGTTTTGTGTGGATTATAGGCAGGCACTACTGCGCCCCGACCGTCAGGTCGATGCCGCCGGGCAGACTGGAGCGGTGTACCCCGGGTGAGTGATCGTCGCGCCCTCGGAGCGGCGTCAATCCGGGACGCCGGCAGCCTTGAGGGCTTCACGATAGATCGCGGACATCGATTGCCCCCGGGAGCGGAATCCGCGACAGGAAACCGGAGATTGTGAACTCCGGGTCGACCTTGAGCAGTTCGCGCGCGATCCGGGTCGCGCGTGCGTTGTCACCGGTCTTCACCAGCGCCACGATCAGGACGCGCAACGCCACCGCGAAACGGTGGTTCCGCGCCAGCGCCTTGTCGGCCTTGCCCTCTGCTCATGCCAATGATCTCGCCGTCTGGTCCGACAAGTGCCCCAAATAATAAAAGAAAGGGGCAACCAAGCCAAAGATAGAATCCCAACCTTGCGCTCTTCACCGCCAACTCCGCGTCTACGACATGCATCGAATTGATCGTGATGGTTGAGACGGCGAGCGCTGCAGCAAGGCCCGCAAAGATCAATTTGAGATAAGGCGGCATCGGCATAACGGAAAGCAGCATCAAGGGATTGGCGAACCAGCCGAACTGCCACTTCGAGACACCGAGGGGGCCAAAGAATAGGAACCACCAGCCGATCCATCGCTCCTCAGTGAGGGGTAGGCCGTGGTTGGTTTCAACAGTCACGACCACAGGCAGAAACAGCGACGCGGCAAATAGGATAAGCGCCGCGACATAAAGCATTGTCTGCAACATTAAAGCGCGGCCATTCGAAATCATTGCTGCTTAGCCCATTCACGCCAACCCGTAGGGCTTGTTTACGGGAGGTTACGTGTATTGTCTCTCGACTTATATGAAGGGTTGCAGCCTGTTATGCGCTGAGGGAAACAGACAGTTAAAATCCGTTTCGGCAAGCTGTCGTAACCGGATGGTGAATGATCGTCGCGTCCTCAGAGCAGCGTCAATCCGGGACGCCGGCCGCCTTCAGCGTTTCGCGATAGGTCGCGGACATCGATTGCACCGGAAACGGAATCCGCGACAGGAAGCCGGAGATCGTGAACTCCGGATCGACCTTGAGCAGTTCGCGCGCGATCTGGGTGGCGCGCTCGCGCTCGCCGGTCTTCACCAGCGCCACGATCAGGACGCGCAGGGCGACTGCGAAGCGGCGGTTCTGCGCCAGGGCCTTGTCGGCCCACATCACCGCCTCGGCAAAATTCTGGTCGAGCACCGCGCAGATCGCGAGCGCCGCGGAGGCGAACCAGCCGCGCGGGTCACGCGGGTTGAGCCGCTGCGCGCGCTCGATCATGGCGCGGCCGGTCGTCTGGTTGCCGCGCATCGCTTCGATCCAGCCGCCGAGCACGAGCGCCATCGCCGAGTTGGGATTGATCGCAAGCGAGCGTTCGAACAATTCGCGCGCGGGCTCGATCTCGTCGGCCATGTTCCAGATCGCGAACGCCGCCATCCACAGCACCTGCGGATCACCGGGCGTGAGCTCCACCGCACGCCAGGCCTGTGCGACCGCGCGCTCCCGATAGGCGTCGTTCGGCTTCAGCCAGCCCTGGACATGGCGCATCGCATGGCAATAGGCCGATGCCGCGAGCGCCGGCGCATAGTTGGGATCGAGCGCCAGCGCCTGGTCGAGGCAGTCGAGCGCGGCTTCCATGCTCTCGGACGTGAACTCGTAGCGCAGGCTATAGGCGCGCAGCAGCAGGTCGTAGGCGGCGAGCTTGTCGGGCGGCGCTGCGCGCACCCGCTCGGCCTCCGCGACCAGCATGGTCGGCTCGATCGCGCCGACCACGTTCTCGGTGATGCGATCCTGCAGGTCGAACACGTCGGTCGCAGCGCCGTCAAAGCGATCCGCCCACAGATGCGCGCCGGAGCTGGCGTCGATCAACTGCCCGGTGATGCGCAACCTGTCGCCGCCGCGGCGGACGCTGCCCTCGAGCACATAGCCGACGCCGAGCTCGCGCCCGACCTGGCGGATATCGACCGCCTTGCCCTTGTAGGTGAAGGCGGAGTTGCGCGCGATCACGGTGAGGCGGCTGCAACGGGCGAGCGCGGTGGTGATGTCCTCGGCGATCCCGTCGGCGAAATAATCCTGCTCGGGATCGCCGCTCATATTGGTGAAGGGCAGCACCGCGATCGACGGGCCCTCGCTCGGCCTTGGCGGAGTGGCGTTATCAGCAACCGGACGAGCAGGCGCACTGTCCTCCCGGACATCGCCGACAAAGCGGAGGCCTTTGCGGGGCAGGGTGCGGATCAGCCGCTGCTCCTCGCCATTGTCGCCGATCGCGGTCCGCGCGGCGTTGACCCGGCTGCTCAGGGTCGCTTCCGAGACGATCCGGCCGTGCCAGACCGCGGCCAGCACCTCGTCGCGGCTGACCACCCGGTCGCGGGCACGGATCAGGAATTCCAGGAGGTCGAAGACCTGCGGCTCGACGGCCACCAGGGCATCGCCGCGGTGCAGCTCCCGGCGCTCGGAATCGAGGGTCAAGTCGTTGAAATGGTAGGTCAAATTGGCTGGTCCGGCGGCCGGTGGCTGAGTCCGCGGCGGAACCTAGCACAGGCCGCCCGGAGCCAAAATCACGACGGTCTGAAGGACAAATCCACGTCCTCTGAAAGCGGACGGGGGCGGTCTCTGCAATATTGAATTCGACACCAGACGTAAGGAGATCGCCATGTCCCAATCCATCAATCAGCAACGCCGCCGCTTCCTCGGCATCGCCGGCGGGATCCTCGCCGTTTCCAGGCTCGGCTTGATCGGAGCGGCCAGCGCGCAATCCAAGCCGGCGCTGCCGGCGGTCAAGGCCGGCGGCCACACCTCGATCGGCCCGGTCAAGCAGATCAATGCCGGCGTGCTCGATCCCGGTTATGTCGAGATGGGGCCGGCGTCGGGTCCCGCCGTCATCCTGCTGCACGGCTGGCCCTACGACATCCACAGCTATGCCGACGTCGCGCCGGCGCTGGCGGATGCCGGCTATCGCGTGATCGTGCCGTATCTGCGCGGCTACGGCACCACGCGCTTCCTTTCCAGCGACACGATGCGCAGCGGCCAGCCGGTGGCGGTCGCCGCCGACATCATCGCGCTGATGGACGCCTTGAAGATCGAGAAGGCCGTGCTCGGCGGCTATGATTGGGGTGCGCGCACCGCCAACATCATGGCGGTGCTGTGGCCCGAGCGCTGCAAGGCCATGGTGTCGGTCAGCGGTTACCTGATCGGCAGCCAGGCGGCCGGCAAGATGCCGCTGCCGCCGAAGGCCGAGCTGCAATGGTGGTACCAGTTCTATTTCGCGACCGAGCGTGGCCGCGAGGGCTATGCCAAGAACCGGCACGACTTCAACAGACTGATCTGGCAGCTCGCTTCGCCGCAGTGGAAGTTCGACGACGCCACCTATGATCGCAGCGCGGCCGCATTCGAAAACCCCGACCATGTCGATATCGTGATCCACAATTACCGCTGGCGGCTCGGCCTCGCCGAGGGCGAAGCGAAGTACGACGCCTTCGAGAAGACGCTGGCCGAGGCGCCTGTCATCGCGATCCCGACCATCACGATGGAAGGCGATGCCAACGGCGCGCCGCATCCGGAGCCATCAGCCTATGCCAAGAAGTTCTCCGGGCATTACGAGCATCGGCAGCTCGCCGGCGGCATCGGCCACAATCTGCCGCAGGAAGCGCCGCAGGCCTTCGTCCAGGCCATCATCGACGTCAGCAAGGCCTAGAGCGTTTTCGAGCGAAGTGGATACCGGTTCGCGTGAAGAAAGCGCGTCAAACAAGAATCGAGAGCGCGGACAAGTATCATGAGACAGGTTGTGAAATGGGCATCTGCCGCGATCGCGGCAGCCTGCATCAGCGCATCATTGCCGTTTGCCGTCGGGCATGCCGATGATGCGGCACTGGGGTCGCCGATCTTCGGCGTGAAAATTCCCGAGGGCTATCGCGACTGGAAGCTGATCGCGGTCGGCGAGGAAACCGGGCTCGACGAACTGCGCAGCGTGCTCGGCAATGCGACGGCCGTGAAGGCCTATCAGGATGGCGCTGCGCGTTTCCCCGACGGCACCGTGCTGGTCAAGCTCGCCTGGAAACGCAAGCCGGTTGCGGGCCTCAATGGCGCCTTCATCACGGGGCCGGCAACCACCGTGCAGGTCATGGTCAAGGATACGGCCAAATATGCCGCGACCGGCGGCTGGGGTTTCGGCCGCTTCATCGACGGCAAGCCGGTCGATGCCGCGCAGCACGAGACGTGCTTCGCCTGCCACGAGGCCCACGCCAGCGATCACGATTTCGTCTTCACGCATGACGCACACTGAGCGCGCGCAATATCGGTGTGGAGATCGCTTCGTCTCGCCATAACCCCGCGGTCATCGCCCGGCTCGACCGGGCGATCCAGTATTCCAGAGGCGGCTGTGGGATACGGAGATGCCGCGGCGTACTGGGTCCCCCGGTCGAGCCGGGGGACGACACCGAGTATGGGGACTCCGCCTTCACGTCCCTCGTGGCGCTGTTCGATCTGGCGCTGTGATGGCTGCGGGGCTAGTTTCCCCGCAGCAATCGCATATGGGGAACGGCTTTGACCATCACCATCTACGGCATCAAGAACTGCGACACCATGAAGAAGGCGCGCAGCTGGCTCGACGAACATGGCGTCACCTATGACTTCCACGACTACAAGACCGCTGGGATCGCCAAGGACAAGCTCAAGCAGTGGAGCGACGAGGTCGGCTGGGAGACGCTGCTCAACCGCGCCGGCACCACCTTCAAGAAGCTGCCCGATGCCGACAAGGAAGGGCTGAACGAGCGCAAGGCGCTGGCGCTGATGGCCGAGCAGCCGTCGATGATCAAGCGTCCGGTGCTCGATCTCGGACCGAAGCGCGTCGTCGGCTTCAAGCCGGATATCTATGCCAAGGAAGTGCCGGCGAAGGCGCGCAAGAAGGGCTGACGCGTTTCGTGCGCCCGCCGGTTTGGAGTAGCCTGCCGACAATCCCCGAAGAATCCGTCGAAAATGACCCAAAGCGGACATGCCTGAGCGTCCGGAAGTTGCCATTTCCACGAGAACTCGCGTATGCACTATGTTTGGGATCGTTAGGTGTGAGAAATTCAAATGGCGATGGAACTAAGGGGCGCGAGAGGCGAGGGATTTGCGACGATTGCCGCTGATGGTCGCGTGCTGGATTCCTGGTTTCTTCGGCTGAGCCTGGTTGAGGATGCCGGCAAGACGGCAACGGTACGGCTGGCGAGCGACGAGATCAGCAGATCGTTGGGGGCCTCGGCCGACGGATATGCGCGACACGACGACGTCCGCAATGTCGACATCGTTGCCATTCGCACAGAAATTGACTCCCTTGCATCTGCGCCGACCGACGTGCACGACGCATATCTTCGACTCCATCTCCTGAGCCACCGGCTCGTCCAGCCGAATTGCCAGAACCTTGACGGAATTTTCGGTCTGTTGCCGAACGTTGCCTGGACCACATTCGGTCCCTGCGAAAGTGCGCGTGTAGCGGAAGCGCGAATCGTGGCGCGCAAGCGTGGCCTTGGGTTCGAGGTGACCGGCGTGGACAAGTTTCCGCGCATGACTGACTATGTGACGCATGCGGACGTGAGAATTGCAGATGCGGACCGGGTCAGGCTCGGAGCCTATTTGGCTGCCGGAACGACCGTCATGCATGAAGGCTTCTGCAATTTTAATGCGGGTACGCTCGGTCCCTGCATGGTCGAAGGCCGGATCAGCGCCGGTGTCGTCGTGGCAAGCGGCAGCGACATTGGTGGCGGAGCGTCGATCATGGGCACGCTGTCCGGAGGCGGGAAAGAGCGGATTACAGTTGGTGAGCGCTGCCTGATCGGAGCCAACGCCGGTATCGGCATTTCATTGGGTGACGATTGTATCGTCGAAGCGGGCTGCTATGTCACGGCGGGCGCGCGCATCCTGTTGGAAGACGGCCGGGTACTGAAAGCCAAAGAACTCTCGGGCCAGAAGGGCCTGCTCTTCCGTCGCAACTCCCAGAGCGGGGCGCTCGAGGCAACCCGACGCACGCCGAATTGGGACGGCCTCAACGCGCAACTTCACGGCTAGGCAGTTCACGCGAAGATCTCGTCGGCGACAGTGGTGGCGCGTCAGCCGCCTGAGTCTGCGTCCGGGACCTAGATCAGTTCGACGGAATCCCGGCTCGCCGGACGATCTGCCGGCACGAACCTGCGGTCGATCACCGCCCGGACGGTGATGACGGGTACCGATTTCGGCGTCACGCCCATCAGATTGCGCAGCCGGAAGCCACCCTCGATGCTGATCGCCTTGTACGAGCCGATGATGTGCTCAACACTGTCGCCACGTCCGAACGGCAGCAGCAGCCGCTCATAGGAGACATCCTTGCCATCGGCGTCGGTGACCTCCGCGACCGTGTAGGTCGGACGCTTGCGCGTCAGGCAGGCGCGATAGGAGAGGATCACGCCGGCATAGCGCTCCGGGCCGATCGCGTCATCGAGATAGCGGTTCGTGCGCAGCCGCGGCTCGACATGCTCGTTGCCATAGGCGGTGGTCAGCCGCGCGCCTTCCTGCGTGATCATGAAACGGGCGGCGTCGCCGCTGCCCTCGACGTCAAAGCCCATCATGTCGGCCCGCTCGTCGGCGCTGCCCTCGGTGTGGAAGTCGCACAGCATGGGAAGCGCGTCCGGTGTGCGTACGGCGCGCAGCCAGGCGTTCAGCAGCACCCGCTGCGTGATCGATTTGACCACCGATGGATCGGCACTTCTGAATGGCATCGTGTGAGATATCCGGGCTAGCCGAATTCAAGCACATCCCCGGGCGGGATGCGGCCGGGGGCGCGGTGGAACAGGTCGCGGTCGATGATCGCGCACAGCTTGAAGTTCGGCAGCGCGTCGTTGCCGCGCATCAGGTTGCGGATTTCGAAACTGCCGTTCTCGCTGATCGTCTTCAGCGACGCGACGAGATGCGTGACGGGACCGCCATCCGAGAACGGCAGCAGCAGCCGTTCATAGGCCACGACGTGACCGTAGATGTCGTCGATATCGGTGATGGTGTAGGCGGGGAGCTGCCGCACGATGCATTCGTGGTAGACCGGCATCACGATCGCCGCGAGCCGCGGTCCGAGATAGTCGTCGAGCAGGCGGCCCTTGCCGCTGTGTCCATAGGCGGTCGCCATCCGCGTGCCATCGCTCTCGATCGTCAACCGCGGCGGCTGCGCCGCTGCGTCGACGGTGAAGAAAACGGTGTCCGGCAGATCTTCCTCGATTCGCTCCGGCTGAAACTCGTCGAAGCGCGGCATCGTCTGGCCACGGGCATAAAGCCGCAGCCACGTGTTGAGGAAATCACGCTGGCGGATCGACTTGATGACCGAGGAATTGGCGCTCTCGAAATGCAAGGCTGTAGCCGTTCATAATGTAATGGCGGGAGCTTCGGCCGAGAGGCGGAAATATTCTATGAAAGGGAAAGACCTGAGCAAAACACGCTTAATGGCGGCTTTCCGAGGCGCAAAGCGTGCTCAAAAGCCATTCGACTAAGGATCAACCGGAACTGGTCGTGCCAATACTGCACTGCACAGCTTTCCACCTTGCGTAACTGCCGCAGATGACGGCATATTCCGGCCCGGAGGCGACGGGCCCCGGACGGTTTCCAAGACGTTGCGGACAACCTGTCGAACATGAAAAAAGCTGGCCACGCGGGCGAGGGGCTTCGCGGCGATGGCGTATGGGGGAATCTTTTTGGCCGATGAGTTCATTCTCGAAACCAGCGGATTGACCAAGGAATTCGCGGGTTTCTTCGCCGTTCGCGACGTCGCGCTGAAGGTGCGTCGCGGCAGTATCCATGCGTTGATCGGGCCGAACGGCGCCGGCAAGACGACCTGTTTCAACCTGCTGACCAAATTCCTGAAGCCGACGGGCGGCCAGATTCGCTACAAGGGCCAGGACATCACCGCGATGCCGCCGGCCGATGTGGCGCGGCTCGGGCTGGTCCGCTCGTTCCAGATTTCGGCGGTATTTCCGCATCTGACCGCGCTGGAAAACGTGCGCGTGGCGCTGCAGCGCCAGCACGGCTCGTCGTTCGATTTCTGGCGCTCGAAGAGCGTGCTCGACCGCTTCAATCCGCGCGCCCATGAGCTCCTGAACGACGTCGGTTTGAGCGAATTCGCCAACACGCCGGCGGTCGAGATGCCGTACGGCCGCAAGCGCGCACTTGAAATTGCAACGACGCTCGCGCTCGACCCCGAGATGATGCTGCTCGACGAGCCGATGGCCGGCATGGGCCATGAGGACATCGACAAGATCGCAGCGCTGATCAAGCGGATCTCGGCCAAGTACACCATCCTGATGGTCGAACATAACCTCTCGGTCGTGGCCAACCTTTCCGACATCATCACCGTGCTGACGCGCGGGCAGGTGCTGGCGGAAGGCAACTACGCCGACCTCTCCAAGGACGAGCGCGTAAAGGAAGCCTATCTGGGAGCGGGTCATGGCTGAGGCAAAACTCGCGGAAAAGCCTGTGGCTGCGACCGGCGCCGAGGTGCTGACGGTCAAGGATCTGCAAGCCTGGTACGGCGAATCCCACATCCTTCACGGCATCAATTTCAACGTGAAGGCGGGCGAGGTGGTGACGCTGCTCGGCCGCAACGGCGCCGGCAAGACCACCACGCTGAAGTCGATCATGGGTGTGATCGGCAAGCGCTCCGGCTCGATCCGCTTCGACAACAAGGAGATCATCCGCACCACTTCGGACAAGATCGCGCGGCTCGGCATCGCATTCTGCCCCGAAGAGCGCGGCATCTTCTCGAGCCTCGACGTGCGCGAGAATTTGCTGCTGCCGCCGGTGGTGCGCCCGGGCGGCCTGCCGCTCGACCAGATCTTCACGCTGTTTCCCAATCTGAGGGAGCGTCTCACCAGCCAGGGCACCAAGCTCTCGGGCGGCGAGCAGCAGATGCTGGCGATTGCGCGCATCCTGCGCACCGGCGCGCGGTTCCTGATGCTGGACGAGCCGACCGAAGGCCTGGCGCCGGTCATCATCCAGCAGATCGGGCACACCATTGCGCGCCTGAAGTCGCAGGGATTCACGATCCTGCTGGTCGAGCAGAATTTCCGTTTCGCCTCCACGGTCGCCGACCGCTACTACATCGTCGAGCACGGCAAGGTGATCGACGGCTTCGCCAATTCCGAGCTGTCGGCCAACATGGACAAGCTGCATACCTATCTCGGCGTCTGATCGCCCGAGCCAGAAAATTTAAGGACTGAGGGAATCCCCATGAGAAACAAGATTTCTGCGCTTCTGCTCGGCACCGCGATGGCGCTCAGCGTCGCAAGCATTGCCTCCGCCGACGACAAGGTCGTCAAGATCGGCGTCTTGTCGGATCAGTCCGGCCTCTACGCCGACCTCGCAGGTCCCGGCTCGACGCTGGCGGCGCAGATGGCGATCGAGGATTCCGGCCTCAAGGCCAAGGGCTGGACCATCGACCTGATCTCCGGCGATCACCAGAACAAGCCCGATATCGGCACCACCATCGCGCGCCAGTGGTTCGACGTCGACAAGGTCGACACCATCGTCGACGTGCCGAATTCCGGCGTCGCGCTCGCGGTGAATAACGTCGTGAAGGAAAAGAACGGCGTCTACATCAATTCGGGCGCTGCGACCTCGGACCTCACCAACGCGCAGTGCACGCCGAACACGGTGCACTGGACCTACGACACCTACATGCTGGCGCACGCCACCGGCCAGGCGCTGGTGAAGGCGGGCGGGGACACCTGGTTCTTCCTGACCGCGGACTACGCGTTCGGCGCGGCGCTCGAGCGCGACACCACCGCCGTCATCACCGCCAACGGCGGCAAGGTGGTCGGTGGCGTCAAGCATCCGCTCAACACCGCCGACTTCTCCTCGTTCCTGCTGCAGGCGCAGGCCTCCAAGGCCAAGATCATTGGTCTCGCCAACGCCGGCGGCGACACCACCAACTCGATCAAGCAGGCGGCCGAGTTCGGCATCGTCAAGGGCGGCCAGAAGCTCGCGGCGCTGCTGCTGTTCCTCACCGACGTCAAGGCGATCGGCTTGGAGACCGCGCAGGGCCTGAACTTCACCGAGACCTTCTACTGGGACCTCAACGACAACACCCGCGCCTTCTCCAAGCGCTTCTCGGAGAAGCTGAAGAGCGGCGCGCCCCCGACCATGGTGCAGGCCGGCGTCTATGCGGGCCTGCTGCATTACTTCAAGGCGCTGGATGCGCTCGGCGGCAATCCGCATGACGGCGCCAAGGTGGTCGCGAAGATGAAGACGATGCCGACCGACGATCCGCTGTTCGGCAAGGGCGAGGTCGAGGCCAACGGCCGAGTCACCCACGATGCCTATCTGTTCGAGGTGAAGAAGCCCTCGGAGTCCAAGGGGCCGTGGGACTTCTACAAGCTGGTCGGCACCGTGCCGGGCAACCAGGCCTTCACGCCGCTCGACAAGAGCGCCTGTGCGCTTCTGAAGAAGTGACGCTCATGCCCGCCGGCCATGGGCGTGGCCGGCGGGCTTCATCTATCTAGCGAAAGCTCATTCGATGCAGGCTCTCTACGCACAGCTTCTGGTCGGACTGATCAACGGCTCGTTCTACGCGCTGCTCAGTCTCGGGCTTGCCGTCATCTTCGGCATGCTCAACATCATCAATTTCGCGCATGGCGCGCTCTACATGATGGGCGCCTTCGTGGCGTATTTCCTGCTCAATCTGGGCGGCATCAACTACTGGTGGGCGCTGATCATCGCACCCGTGGTGGTCGGCGTCTTCGGCATGATCCTCGAGCGGACCATGCTGCAATGGCTCGCCGGGCTCGACCATCTCTACGGATTGCTGCTGACCTTCGGCATCGCGCTGATCGTGCAGGGCGTGTTCCAGAACTATTTCGGCTCCTCGGGCCTACCTTACTCGATCCCGGATCAGCTCAAGGGCGGCGTCAATCTCGGCTTCATGTTCCTGCCGATCTATCGCGGCTGGGTCGTCATCTTCTCGCTGGTCGTGTGCCTTGCGACCTGGTTCCTGATCGAGAAGACGCAGCTCGGCGCGTATCTGCGCGCCGCCACCGAGAACCCGACGCTGGTGCGTGCCTTCGGCATCAACGTGCCGCGCATGATCACGCTGACCTACGGGCTCGGCGTCGGTCTTGCCGCGCTCGCCGGCGTGCTGTCGGCGCCGATCAACCAGGTCCGCCCGCTGATGGGCGCCGATCTCATCATCGTGGTGTTCGCGGTGGTCGTGATCGGCGGCATGGGCTCGATCATGGGTTCGATCATCACCGGCTTCGCGCTCGGCGTGATCGAGGGACTGACCAAGTATTTTTATCCCGAGGCCTCCAACACCGTGGTGTTTGTCCTGATGGTGGTGGTGTTGCTGGTGAAGCCAACGGGACTGACGGGACGGGCGGCCTGATATGTCAGCATTGACCGATGATACACTTCCGATGACGCCGCGCGCGATGCGCGACGAGATGATCGTATTCGCCGTGATGGCGGCGCTGCTGGCGGCGGTGCCGTTTACGGGGATCTATCCGTTCTTCGTCATGCAGGCGCTGTGCTTTGCGCTGCTCGCCTGTGCCTTCAACCTCCTGATCGGCTATGGCGGCTTGCTGTCGTTCGGCCACGCCATGTTCCTCGGCACCGCCGGCTACGTCTCGGCGCATGCGCTGAAGGTGTGGGGGCTGCCGCCGGAGCTCGGCATCGTGGTCGGCGTCGCCGCTGCGGCCTTGCTCGGCCTCGTCACCGGCTACGTCTCGATCAAGCGGCAGGGCATCTATTTCTCGATGATCACGCTGGCGCTGTCGCAGCTGCTCTACTTCCTTTATCTGCAGGCGCCGTTCACCCATGGTGAAGACGGCATCCAGGGCATCCCGCAGGGCCACCTGTTCGGGATCTTCGATCTCTCGAAGCCCTTGGTGCTGTACTACGTCGTGCTGGTCGGCTTCCTCGCCGGCTTCCTGCTGATCTACCGCACCATCAACTCGCCGTTCGGCGAGGTGCTGAAGTCGATCCGCGAGAACGAGCCGCGCGCGATCTCGCTCGGCTACAAGACCGATCAGTACAAGATGCTTGCCTACGTCCTGTCGGGCACGCTGGCGGGCTTTGCCGGCTCGCTGAAGGTGTTCGTGGCGCAGAACGCCTCGCTCACCGACGTGCACTGGTCGATGTCCGGTGAAATCGTGCTGATGACGCTGGTCGGTGGCCTCGGCACCATCTTCGGCCCGGTGGTCGGCGCCTTCGTGATCATCGCCATGCAGCAATATCTCGCCGGTTTCGGCCAGTGGGTGACGGTGATCCAGGGCGTGATCTTCGTGTCCTGCGTGCTGCTGTTCCGGCGCGGCTTGGTCGGTGAGCTGGCCCACCTGCTGCGGCGGTCGCTGTAGGGGGCGGGGCGGGCGCAAGCGCGCCCCGCGATTTTCGACCGACATAGCGGTGGACGACCGCCCGTTCGGGCGGTCGTGCCGGGTGTTTTCCCCGCCAGATGCTCTATGACAGTTCCGTGACAGTCGCTAAAAGGGCTGTCCCGGAATGATGGAACTGAGACATGCTGCGCTGGTTTCGCGCCTTCCTGCCCAAGGAAGAGCGGTTTTTCGACCTGTTCGCCCGCCACGCCCAGACCTCCGTGCAGTGCTCCCTGGCGCTGCAGGACATGCTGAAGGGCGGGGACGAGACCCCCGTCTTCTGCCAGCGCGTCAATCAGTTCGAGAACGACGCTGATAACGTCACCCGTGAAGTCCTGACAGCGGTTCGCCGCACCTTCATCACCCCGTTCGACCGCGGCGATATCAAGAACCTGATCACCTCGATGGACGACGCAGTCGATCAGATGCAGCAGACCGCCAAGGCGGTCATGCTGTTCGAGGTGCGCGAGTTCGAGCCTCCGATGCGCGAGATGGGCACCCTGATCGTCGAGTGCGCCAATCTGGTCGTCCGTGCGCTGCCTCTGTTGCAGGCGATCGGCCAGAACGTCTCGCTGCTGACCCAGATCACCGAGGAACTGACCAAGCTCGAGGGCCGGGTCGACGATCTCCATGATATCGGGCTCAAGGAATTGTACCTGAAGCACCGCAACGCCAACACGATGGACTTCATCGTCGGCGCGGAGATCTACGACCACCTCGAGAAGGTGGCCGATCGCTTCGACGACGTCGCCAACGAGATCAACTCCATCGTGATCGAACAGGTTTAGGGCAGGGCCATCACGTGGACGCCACGCTGGGTCTTCCGGTTCTGACCATCCTGATCGCGGTCGCGCTGCTGTTCGACTTCCTGAACGGGCTGCACGATGCCGCGAACTCGATCGCGACCATCGTCTCGACCCGGGTGCTGCGGCCGCAATATGCGGTGTTCTGGGCGGCCTTCTTCAACTTCGTCGCCTTCGCGGTGTTCGGCCTCCACGTCGCCAACACCATCGGCACCGGGATTATCGACCCGTCGGTGGTGGATGCAACCGTGATCTTCGCCGCGCTGGTCGGCGCGATCGCCTGGAACGTGATCACCTGGGCGCTGGGCATCCCCTCATCGAGCTCGCACGCGCTGATCGGCGGCCTGGTCGGCGCCGGCATGGCGAAGGCGGGCATTTCGGCGGCAGTGTGGAGCGGGCTCACCAAGACCTTGCTAGCGATCGTGCTGTCGCCGCTGGTCGGCTTCCTGCTGGCGCTGGTGCTGGTTGCGATCGTGTCCTGGCTCTCGGTGCGCTCGACGCCGTTCGCGGTCGATCGCGCCTTCCGCGTCCTGCAATTCGCCTCGGCCTCGCTCTATTCGCTCGGCCATGGCGGCAACGACGCGCAGAAGACCATGGGCATCATCGCCGTGCTGCTCTACTCGCAGGGCCATCTCGGCGACAAATTTGAAATCCCGTTCTGGGTCGTGCTGGCCTGCCAGAGCGCGATGGCGCTGGGCACCCTGATGGGTGGTTGGCGGATCGTCCGCACCATGGGGCTGCGGATCACCAAGCTGACGCCGATGCAGGGGTTCTGCGCCGAGACCGGCGGCGCCGCGACGCTGTTCATCGCGACCTATCTCGGGGTTCCCGTGTCGACCACCCACACCATCACCGGCGCCATCGTCGGGGTCGGCGCCGCACGGCGGCTCTCCGCCGTGCGCTGGAACGTGGCAAGCTCGATCGTCTACGCCTGGGTGATCACGATCCCGGCGTCCGCCACGGTCGCCGCCGCGACCTACTGGGTCGTGCAGATTCTGAAGTAGCGTTTTCGAGCGAAGTGGAAGCCGGTTCGCGTTAGGAAAACGCGTCGAAAAAAGAACTTATCCGACCAGTTTCAGGCCGACGATGCCGGAGACGATCAGCCCGATGCTGGCAAGCCGCATTGCGGTTGCGGGTTCGCCGAGCAGGATGATGCCGAGCGCCGCGGTGCCGACCGCGCCGACCCCGGTCCAGACCGCATAGGCGGTTCCAATCGGCAGCGTCTTCAGCGCGAGGCCGAGCAGCAGCACGCTGCCGGCCATCGCCGCGAGCGTCAAAACCGACGGCACCAGCCGCGAGAAGCCTTCGGTGTATTTCAGCCCGATCGCCCAGCCGATCTCGAGCAGGCCTGCGACGAGCAAAATGGCCCAAGCCATAACGAACCCTCCGGATAAGGCAGGGTCGTCCCCGCGGATGGTATGGTGAGGAGAAGGTCGTCCTTCTCATGCCTATATGGCGGTGGTGCGGCCACGCCGCATTGCGACAAAACGCCCTTGATTGCGCCCGTTTTCCCTGCCAAACGCTGCCCGCCATGTCCGACATCTCAGTTTCAGCCGAATCGCCGTCCCGCTCGCCGCTTTCCGAGGAAGTGGCGCGGCGCCGCACGTTTGCGATCATCTCGCACCCGGACGCCGGCAAGACCACGCTGACGGAAAAGCTGCTGCTGTTCGGCGGCGCCATCAACCTCGCGGGCCAGGTCAAGGCCAAGGGCGAGCGGCGCAACACGCGCTCGGACTGGATGAAGATCGAGCGCGAGCGCGGCATTTCGGTCGTCACCTCGGTGATGACCTTCGAGTTCAACGAGCTCGTGTTCAACCTGCTGGACACGCCGGGCCACGAGGACTTTTCGGAAGACACCTATCGCACGCTGACCGCGGTCGATTCCGCGGTCATGGTGATCGACGCCGCCAAGGGCATCGAGGCCCGCACGCGAAAGCTGTTCGAGGTGTGCCGGCTGCGCGACATCCCGATCATCACCTTCATCAACAAGATGGACCGCGAGAGCCGCGACACGTTTGAGCTGCTGGACGAGATCGAGAAGACGCTGGCGCTCGACACCACGCCGATGACCTGGCCGGTCGGCCGCGGCCGCGACTTCCTCGGCACCTATGACGTCGTCAATGGCGGCGTGCGGCTGCTCGAGGGCGGCGGCGCCAAGACCGGCGCCACCGAGCAGATCGACATCGCCGATCTCGGCAAGCGCAACCCGAATCTGGATGTCGCCGAGGTCAAGGACGAACTGGCGCTGGCATCGGAGGCCTGCAAGCCGTTCGAGCTCGCGGCATTCCGCGAGGGCCATCTGACGCCGGTCTATTTCGGCAGCGCGCTGCGCAATTTCGGCGTCGGCGATCTGCTCGAAGGCCTCGGCAAATTCGCACCGGCGCCGCGCGCGCAGGATTCCGATCTGCGCAAGGTCGAAGCGGCCGAGCCGCGCATGAGTGCGTTCGTGTTCAAGATCCAGGCCAACATGGATCCGAACCACCGCGACCGCATCGCTTTCGCCCGGCTGTGCTCGGGCAAGCTCAGCCGCGGCATGAAGGCCAAGCTGGTGCGAACAGGCAAGAACATGAGCCTGTCGAGCCCGCAATTCTTCTTCGCGCAGGATCGCTCGGTGGCGGACGAGGCTTTTGCCGGCGACGTCGTCGGCATCCCCAATCACGGTACGCTCAGGATCGGCGACACGCTGACCGAGGGCGAGGATCTGACCTTCGTCGGCGTGCCGAGCTTCGCGCCTGAAATCGTCCGCCGCGTTCGCCTCACCGATGCGATGAAGGCCAAGAAGCTGAAGGAAGCCTTGCAGCAGATGTCGGAGGAGGGCGTCGTGCAGGTGTTTCGCCCGCGCGACGGTGCGCCGGCGCTGGTCGGCGTGGTCGGTCCGCTGCAGCTCGACGTGCTGAAGGCGCGGCTCGACGCGGAGTACTCGCTGCCGGTCGAGTTCGAGGTCTCGGAATTCTCGCTGGCACGCTGGATCTCGTCCGACGACCGCAAGAAGCTCGACGCCTTCGTCGCCGCCAACAATTCCGGCATCGCCGACGACGTCGACGGCGATCCCGTGTTCATGGCCAAGAACGAGTTTTATCTCGGCTACACCCGCGAGCGCGCCGAGGGCATCACCTTCTCCAACGTCAAGGACGTGAAGAAGAAGGCGTAAGCCGGCAAACTCGGTGTCGTCCGCCGGCTCGACCGGGGGACCCAGTACGCCGCGGCTTATCGATCAATCGCTGGCGTCTCTGGAATACTGGATCGCCCGATCAAGTCGGGCGATGACAGCGGGAATTGTGGCGAGAACGCGCGGATGAGAAGAAGCGGTGTTGTGCCGCATCCTCGGTGTCGTCCCCCGGCTCGACCGGGGGACCCAGTACGCCGCGGCTTCTCCGTCTTCACAATCGTCTCTGGAATACTGGATCGCCCGGTCGAGGCCGGGCGATGACCGAGAGCGCGTGGCGCGAAAAGCGCGAGGACGTGAACCGGCCCCGCTTGATGCGGTCCTGCTGCGGTACCATTTTCCCCGGAACGCATTCCGGGTCCGCCTGCATGCTCCGACGCGTCGCCATCTGTCTTGCTCTTGCCGTGCTGGCCTTTGGCTTCGCGGGCAGCGCCTCTGCGCAGCAGCGGCAACAGACCAACCCGGCGCCATTCGCACACACACCTTGCAGCGTGCTCGACGAGGGGCCTTGTATCCCGTCCTATTGCGGCGTGTTCAACAACGGGCCGTGCTTTCCCGAGATCGATTATCCGTACGGCGAAAATCTCCAGCTCACGATCCTGACCGTACCGCCGCAAGATCAAGCCGAGAAGTACCGCAAGCCGGATCATGACCTCAATACCATCGGCGATCTCTTTGCCGCGCTGCGTTCCTGCTGGGCGCCGCCGCCGGCGGACGACGCGCGCGCGGGCATGCAGATGTCGGTGCGCTTCAGCTTCAAACGGTCAGGCGAGATGATCGGTGCGCCACGCCTGACGTTTTCGACGCGGGGTATCCCGGCCGACACCCGCACGACCTACCTCAACGCGATCAACGCCTCGCTCGATGCCTGCCTGCCGCTGAAATTCACCGGCGGGCTCGGCGGCGCCCTGGCCGGCCGCCCGATCATGATCCGCTATGTCGACAACCGGGAGCTCGCCAAGCCGACCGGCAATCCGTGATCGGCGACCCGGCGTGGCGCATTGCCATGCGCCCGGCGAAGATGTTACGCGAAGGCATTAATCAATCAGGGGAGGAACATCGTGGGACTGCTCGTCATGATCCTGGGTCTCGTGCTGTTCCTCGGCATCCATGTGCTGAGCAGCCTGCGCGAGCTGCGCGCCGGCATCGTCAAGGCGATGGGCGAGGGCGCCTACAAGGGCGTCTATTCGCTGGTGTCGTTCGCAGGCCTCGCGCTGATCATCTGGGGTTTCGGCCACTACCGCGCGACCGGCTGGATCGATGTCTGGACGCCGCCGACCGCCTTCAAGCACATCACGGTGGCGCTGATGCTGCCCGCTGTGATCCTCATCGTCGCCGCCTATATCCGCGGCCGCATCTACACCATCGTGAAGCATCCGATGCTGGCAGCCGTGAAACTGTGGGCGTTCGCGCATCTGCTCGCCAATGGCGACCTCGGCTCGATCATCCTGTTCGGCTCGTTTCTCGCATGGGCGGTCTACGACCGCATCTCGCTGAAGCGCCGCACCGATGCCGGCGGCCCGCCGATCCCGGTGGGCGGCCCAACCAACGACCTGATCGCGATCGCGGTCGGTGTCATCGCATATCTGGCGCTGGCGTTTGCGTTCCACCCGGTCGTGATCGGCGTGCCTGTCATGGGAGCCTGACTATGTCTGTTCAATCCGCCATCAAGCGCAAGACCGCACCCGATCTGCGCGCCCGCAAGAACGGCGAGCCGATCGTGATGCTGACGTCGTACCACGCGCACACTGCGGCGCTGGTCGACCGTCATTGTGACGCCATCCTGGTCGGCGACTCCCTCGGCAACGTCATGCACGGCTTCGAGACCACGGTGCCGGTCACCCTCGACATGATGATCCTGCAGGGCCGCGCGGTGATGCGCGGCTCGCAGGCCGCGCTCGTCGTCGTCGACATGCCGTTCGGCTCCTATGAAGGCTCGAAGGAGCAGGCGTTTCAATCCGCGGTGCGGATCATGAAGGAAACGCTGTGTGGTGCGGTCAAGCTCGAGGGCGGCGCGCGGATGGCAGAGACGGTGGCGTTCCTGTCGGAGCGCGGCATTCCCGTGATGGGCCATATCGGCCTGACGCCGCAGTCGATCAACACGCTGGGCTCGTTCCGCGCGCAGGGCCGCGAGGAGGAGAACTGGGCGCCGATCGAGAACGACGCCAAGGCGATCGCCGAAGCAGGCGCCTTCTCGATCGTGGTCGAGGCGGTCGCCGAGCCGCTGGCGCGCAAGATCACGCAATCGATCGCCGTTCCCACCATCGGCATCGGTGCCAGCGCCGCCTGCGACGGCCAGGTGCTGGTGCTGGAGGACATGCTCGGCCTGTCGCCGCGCGCGCCGAAATTCGTCCGCCGCTACGGCAACCTCGGACCAATGATCGAGGAAGCGATCGCGGGCTATGCGCGCGACGTGAAGAGCCGCGCCTTCCCGGGGCCGGAGCACGTCTACGGCATGAAGAAGAGCTGACGAGGCTGATATGGATTGGTCGCAACACGCACTGCCGCTGATGCGGCTCGAGCCGCGCTTCGGCGACCGCGTCGTGCCGGCATTCGCGGAGCGGCCGACGAGCCTGTGGGCGATGATCGCGGATGCCGTCGCGCAGAATGGCGACGGCGAAGCGCTGGTCTGTGGCACGGCGCGCTTGAGCTGGCGCGAGGTCGCCGAGCAGTCGGCCAAGGTTGCGGCGGGTTTTGCAAAACTCGGCCTTGTGCCCGGCGACCGCGTCGCGATCCTGCTCGGCAACCGCGTCGAGTTCGTGCTGACGATGTTCGCCGCCGCCCATGCAGGGCTCGTGACGGTGCTGCTCTCGACGCGCCAGCAGAAGCCTGAGATCGCCTATGTGCTGAACGATTGCGGCGCGAAGTGCCTGGTGCACGAGGCCGCGCTTGCCGAGCGCATCCCTGACGCCGCCGATATTCCCGGCCTCGCGCATCGCGTATCAGTCAGCGACGACAGCACGTCGCAATTCGCTGCGCTACGCGACAACGCGCCGGCACAGGCGCCGGCGGAGGTGAGGGAAGAGGACACCGCGATGATCCTCTACACCTCGGGTACGACGGGCCGACCCAAGGGCGCGATGCTCGCGCATTGCAATATCATCCATTCCTCGATGATTTTTGCGTCCTGCCTGAAGCTGACGAAAGCCGATCGCTCGATCGCCGCGGTGCCGCTCGCGCATGTCACCGGCGCGGTCGCCAACGTCACAACCATGGCCCGCTGCGCCGGCGCGCTGATCATCATGCCGGAGTTCAAGGCGTCGGAATATCTCAAGGTCGCGGCGCGCGAGCGTGTCAGCTACACGGTGATGGTGCCGGCGATGTACAATCTCTGCCTGATGCAGCCGGATTTCGACAGCACCGATCTGTCGAGCTGGCGCATCGGCGGCTTCGGCGGCGCGCCGATGCCGGTCGCGACCATCGAGAAGCTCGACGCCAAGATTCCCGGTTTGAAGCTCGCCAATTGTTACGGCGCGACCGAGACCACGTCGCCCTCGACCTTGATGCCGGGCGAACTCACCGCAGCCCATATCGACAGCGTCGGCCTGCCGTGTCCGGGAGCCGAGATCGTCGTGATGGGCGCCGACGGCCGCGAGGTGCCTCGCGGCGAGATCGGCGAGCTCTGGATCCGCAGCGCCTCCGTGATCAAGGGCTACTGGAACAATCCGAAGGCGACGGCGGAAAGCTTCACCGCCGGGTTCTGGCATTCCGGCGATCTCGGTTCGATCGACGCCGACAATTTCGTTCGCGTGTTCGATCGCCAGAAGGACATGATCAACCGCGGCGGCCTGAAGATCTATTCCGCCGAGGTGGAATCCGTGCTGGCCGGCCACCCGGCCGTGGTCGAGAGTGCGATCATCGCCAAGCCGTGCCCGGTGCTCGGCGAACGCGTGCACGCCGTGATCGTGACCCGCAGCGAGGTCAATGCGGAGAGCCTGCGCGCCTGGTGTGCCGAGCGTCTGTCGGACTACAAGGTGCCGGAGACCATGGCCCTGACCGCACAGCCGCTGCCGCGCAACGCCAACGGCAAGGTGATCAAGCGGCAGCTGCGCGAGACGCTGGCTGCAAACGGGTAGGGCACTTGAGAAGCCGCAAACTCGGTTCACCTCTCCCGCCTGCGGGGAAGGTCGACGCGCGTAGCGCGGCGGGTGGGGGCTCTCGCCACAATGGGGCCCTCTCCAACATTCGACTCGTGGCGGCACCCCCACCCCAGCCCTCCCCCGCAAGCGGGAGAGGGAGCCCACGCGGTCCCGTCGAAGCTACGTCAAACTTCCCCGGTTAACGCTTTGATCCGGCTCGCTTTGCCTTGCCTCCGCCACACCGTTAGGGTAACGCCGCCGCGATGTGGGGATCAGGTAGGGGCTGTGCTCCACCGAGATTCGCGGTCCCGAGGGGATGGGATAGCCTTAAGTGTCTGAATTATTTGACGAAGTCGACGAGGAAGTCCGTCGCGATCAGCTCAAGAAGCTGTGGGACAAGTACTCGCTTTTCATCATCGCGCTGGCGATCATCGTGGTCGCGGGCGTCGGTGGCTGGCGTGGCTACCAATATCTCGAGGCCAAGAAGGCCGCCGAGGCCGGTGCGGCGTTCGACCGCGCCGTCGAGCTGTCGGACCAGAACAAGCACGCCGAGGCCGAGGCTGCGTTTGCCGACCTGGTCACGAAGGCGCCGTCCGGTTATCGCACACTGGCGCGGCTGCGCATGGCCGCCGAGGTCGCGACCCGCGACCAGCCGGCCGCCGCGAAACTCTATGACGACATCGCAGCCGACCGCAGCGTGGGCGGTCCCGATCAGGACCTGGCGCGGATCCGCGCCGCGCAGATCGTGATGGAAACCACGACCTATCCGAACATGCTGCAGCGGCTCGAGGCTGTGGCGACGTCGAAGGACTCGACGTTCCGTCACTCCGCGCGCGAACTGCTGGCGCTGTCGGCCTGGCGCGCCAACGATGCCACCGCCGCGCGGCAGTGGCTCGACCAGATTGCCAATGACGGCGAGACGCCGCCGAGCATGCGCTCGCGCGCCGAAGCGCTGCAGGCATTGTTGCCGCCAGTCGCTAAAAGCTGAGCTGGCGCGAAACCCGAGTTTGAGTGAGAGATCGACCATGCGCCGCTCGCAACGCCTGATCGCAGCCGCAGTTCTGACCGCGCTTTGCAGCGCGTTGGCAGGCTGCGGCGGTGGCGGCATGGCCAATTTCGATCCGAGCGACCTGCTCGACTTCCTCGACACCAAGAAGAAGCTGCAGGGCGACCGCAAGCCGGTATTCCCCGAAGGCGTGCCCGGCCTCGAGCAGGGCGTGCCGAAGGAATTGTACAAGGGCTCGCAGCAGGAACAGCTCGACCAGCAGAACGCTGCGGCGGCCGCTGCTGCTCCGCCGCCCGAGCCGCCGAAGGGGGCCAAGAAGCATACCAAGCGCGCCGCGCCGGCCGCTGATCAGGCGGCCGCTCCCGACGCCGCGACCGATGAGGGCGCCCCCGCCGCGGTGCCGCCGGATCCGAAGCCGAAGAAGATCGTCCGCCGCCGCACCACGGCGCCGCCCGCCGACGACCAGCAGGCGCAGCCTGCGGCACCGGCCCAGCAGACCCAGACCACGCAACAATCCGGCGGCGCGTTCCCCGCGCCGCTACCGAGCGGCGGATTTAGCCGTTAGCTGGCAGCAGAATTCCACCTCGCCCCGCCTGCGGGGAGAGGTCGGAATTCAAGGACAGCTTGAATTCCGGGTGAGGGGGAGTCTCCACGAACTCACATCTTGCGGTGTTCGCGGAGAGGGCCCTCACCCCAACCCTCTCCCCGTAAGAACGGGGAGAGGGAGAAGGTGCTCCATCATTTGCTTCGACCGCTCCCCATTCCTGCTGTAGTTCTTGCCAGCACCTTGACCCGCGCGTCGCAGACTGCGTCTGGATAATTCATGTCTTTTACCATCGCCATTATCGGCCGGCCCAATGTCGGGAAGTCGACGCTGTTCAACCGGCTGGTGGGCCAGAAGCTCGCGCTGGTCGATGACGAGCCCGGCGTGACGCGGGACCGCCGCGAGGGCCAGGCCAAGCTCTACGATCTCGAATTCACCATCATCGACACCGCGGGGCTCGACGAGGGCGCCAAGGGCTCGCTGACGGCGCGGATGCAGGAGCAGACCGAAACCGCGATCGAGCTCGCCGACGCGCTGATGTTCGTGATCGACGCCCGTGTCGGCCTGACCCCGACCGACCGCGCCTTCGCCGACTTCGCCCGAAAAGCCAACAAGCCGGTGGTACTGGTCGCCAACAAGGCCGAGGGCAGGCACGGCGAGATCGGTGCGATGGAATCCTACGCGCTCGGCCTCGGCGATCCCGTCCAGATCTCGGCCGAGCACGGCGAGGGTATGGCCGACCTCCACGAGGCGCTGAGCGCGCTGGTGCCCGAGACGCCGGAGGAAGACGACGAGATCGCGGATGACGAGGACATCTCGGAGGAGGAGGCCGCGCAGCGTCCGATCCGCGTCGCCATCGTCGGCCGGCCCAATGCCGGCAAGTCGACGCTGATCAACCATCTGCTCGGCGAGGAGCGGCTGCTGACCAGCCCCGAGGCCGGCACCACGCGCGATTCCATCGCGGTCGAGATCACCTGGCAGGGCCGCGAGTTTCGCGTGTTCGACACCGCGGGCCTGCGCCGCCGCTCGCGGATCGAGGAGAAGCTGGAAAAGCTCTCGGTCGCCGACGCGTTGCGCGCGGTGCGCTTCGCCGAGGTCGTCGTGATGATGATGGACGCGCAGAACAGGTTCGAGGAGCAGGACCTGCGCATCGCCGACCTGGTCGAGCGCGAAGGCCGCGCCATCGTGCTCGCAGTCAACAAATGGGATCTGGTCGAGCGCAAGCCCAATCAGATCTCGCAGCTGCGCATCGATGCCGACCATTGGCTGCCGCAGGTCAAGGGCGCGCCGATCGTTGCCGTCTCCGGCCTGATGGGCGAGGGCATCGACCGCCTGATGACGGCGATCCAGGAGGCCTATGCGGTCTGGAACCGGCGCTTGCCGACCTCGGCGCTCAATCGCTGGTTCGAGCAGGCGATCCAGGCCAGCCCGCCGCCGGCCGTCTCGGGCCGCCGGCTGAAGCTGAACTACATCACGCAAGTGAAGGCGCGCCCGCCGAGCTTCGTGCTGTTCTGCTCGCGCGCCGACGCGATCCCGAGGTCCTATCTGCGCTATCTGATCAACTCGCTGCGCGAGACCTTCGATCTGCCGGGCACGCCGATCCGGATCACGCTGCGTGAGAAGGCCAATCCGTTCGCCCACAAGCGCAAACGGCCGTCATGAGCGGCGAGGCGGGGGCTGAGGCGATTTCGGTGTCGCAACCGCGCCGCGGCGCCGTGATCTTCATCTTCATCACCCTGCTGCTCGACATGCTCGCGCTCGGGATCATCATCCCGATCCTGCCCAAGCTGATCGAAGGTTTCGTCAACAACGACACCGCAAACGCGGCGCGCATCTTCGGCGTGTTCGGCTCGATCTGGGCATTGATGCAGTTCGTCTGCTCGCCGATCCTGGGCGCGCTGTCCGATCGCTTCGGCCGCCGGCCGGTGGTGCTGGTGTCGAATTTCGGCCTTGCTGCCGACTATGTGCTGATGGCGCTGGCGCCGAACCTGATCTGGCTGTTCATCGGGCGGGCGATCTCGGGCATCACGTCGTCGAGCATCTCGACCGTGTTCGCCTACATCGCCGACGTCACCGCGCCGGAGCAGCGCGCCGCGATGTTCGGCAAGATCGGCGTTGCCTTCGGCGCCGGCTTCATCCTCGGACCGGCGCTGGGCGGGCTGCTCGGCCAGATCGATCCGCGGCTGCCGTTCTGGGCAGCGGCGGGTTTGAGCTTCGTCAACGGGCTCTATGGCCTGTTCATCCTGCCGGAATCGCTGCCGCCTGAGCGGCGTGCGCCGTTCAAATGGAAGAGCGCCAATCCGATCGGCGCGCTGCGTTTCCTGCTTTCGAACCGGACGCTGGCCGGCCTGTCGCTGGCGACATTCTTCGGCCAGCTCGCGCATGTCGTGCTGCCCTCGGTGTTCGTGCTCTACGCCACCTATCGTTACGGCTGGGACACCGGCACGGTCGGCGCGACGCTCGCGTTGGTCGGCCTCTGCGGCATGATCGTGCAGGGCGCAGCGATCGGCCCGATCGTCAAGCTGCTCGGCGAGCGCAACGCGCTGTTCCTCGGTCTCGTCTGCGGCGCCTTGGGCTTCGCGATCTTCGGCGCGGCGCCGACCGGCCAGCTGTTCTGGATCGGCATTCCCGTGATGGCGCTGTGGGGCATCTCCGGCGCCGCGACGCAGGCACTGACGACGCAGCTCGTCGCCTCCGACCAGCAGGGCCAGTTGCAGGGCGCGACATCCAGCGTGCAGAGCATGTCGGAATTGATCGGCCCGTTCCTGTTCACGTTGACGTTTGCGTATTTCATCGGCGACAATGTGCCGCTGAAAATGCCTGGCGCGCCGTTCTATCTGGCCGCCGCGCTGCTGCTGCTCGCGCTCGCCATTGCCTGGCGCGCGACGGCAGCGAAGGAATCTGCGTAGGGTGGATTAGATGGGATAACGGGCCGGCGAGCTGCTAGCAAGCCGCTCACTCGCTACGGCGCTGGTGGTGGCGCGCTCGCTCGCGGCTTGCTGGTTAAGGCGGTCGTCCCTCAGATTGATGGTGTTTGAACGGAGTCGGGCAAGCCCGCTCCAAGCATCCTTGAGGAACGACCATGAACCACTATGCCGGAATCGACGTGTCATTGGAATGCTCAAGCG
>NZ_VKHP01001062.1 GCF_010811875.1 Bradyrhizobium uaiense | reverse complement strand
ACCATCGTCCGGGCGCATCAGCACGCCGCCGGGGCGAAAAAAGGGGGTCTGAAGATCAAGCGATCGGGCGCTCGCGCGGCGGCTTGAGCACCAAGATACATATGGCGGTTCGGGGCTTGGGATGTCCCGTGCGGTTCACGCTCACCGCGGGCCAGAAGGGCGATGCACCGCAAGCCGCCGCATTGATCGAAGGCCTGTCCGCCGGGGTCGTCATGGCCGACGCCGCCTATGACGCCGATC
>NZ_VKHP01001061.1 GCF_010811875.1 Bradyrhizobium uaiense | reverse complement strand
CAGACCCGTTCGGTGACGATTTTGGCCGTGAAGCAGCAGAGCTAGCCGGCGCCTCGCGCTCGTAGACACACGCAGCGTGAGTGAGCCACCGGCCGATGGGCTCCCTCCCCCCGTTGCGGGGGAGGGTTGGGAGAGGGGTGGCTCCGGGCGAGATGATCGATATGCGCCTTGCTATCGCAACATTGCTTGTGCGCCGTTCGTCGCTCGTTTGAGAGAGCACGCCGTGTGGCACCCCTCTCC
>NZ_VKHP01001060.1 GCF_010811875.1 Bradyrhizobium uaiense | reverse complement strand
CCCAAGCCCCGAACCGCCATATGTATCTTGGTGCTCAAGCCGCCGCGCGAGCGCCCGATCGCTTGATCTTCAGACCCCCTTTTTTCGCCCCGGCGGCGTGCTGATGCGCCCGGACGATGGTGGAATCCACGATCAGATATTCGAAGTCCGGATCATCGGACATCGCCTCGAAGATGCGGCACCAGACACCCTTGATGCTCCATCGACTGAAGCGCCGGAACACGCTGTTCCAATCGCCGA
>NZ_VKHP01001059.1 GCF_010811875.1 Bradyrhizobium uaiense | reverse complement strand
GAGAGGGGTGGCTCCGGGCGAGATGATCGATATGCGCCTTGCTATCGCAACATTGCTTGTGCGCCGTTCGTCGCTCGTTTGAGAGAGCACGCCGTGTGGCACCCCTCTCCCTAACCCTCCCCCGCAAGGGGGGAGGGTGCCTGACTGGCGTGCTCACCGCACGTGAGCGGGTCGCGACACTCGGGCGCTGCGTAGACAATCCTTACGCCGCCAGATGGCACTGCCCCATCTCGAGCCCGT
>NZ_VKHP01001058.1 GCF_010811875.1 Bradyrhizobium uaiense | reverse complement strand
CGGCAGAACAAATGCTGGCCAGTGCCAAATGGAAAACCGTGAGTTGGCGCAGCGGGACCAAAGGTCGGTTGAAAGCCCGATTTGCTGCTGTCCGTGTCCGCACCGCCGACGGACCTCCGCAGCGGATTTGGGATAAAGGTCAGCAGCATCTCCCGGGCGACGAAGCTTGGCTCATTGGCGAGCAACGTGCCTCAGGGGAGAAGAAATACTATCTTGCCAATCTCCCTGCGGCGACGGATC
>NZ_VKHP01001057.1 GCF_010811875.1 Bradyrhizobium uaiense | reverse complement strand
GCCAAGCTTCGTCGCCCGGGAGATGCTGCTGACCTTTATCCCAAATCCGCTGAGGAGGGCCGTCGGCGGTGCGGACACGGAGAGCAGCAAATCGGGCTTTCAGCCGACCTTTCGTCCCGCTGCGCCAACTCACGGTTTTCCATTTGGCACTGGCCAGCATTTGTTCTGCCGCAATCGATAAGATATCGGGCACGTGGTGCTTTCGTGGTTTCCCGCGGACTTTGGTGATCGGCCAAATGA
>NZ_VKHP01001056.1 GCF_010811875.1 Bradyrhizobium uaiense | reverse complement strand
GATCGGCGTCATAGGCTGTATCGGCCATGACGACCCCGGCGGACAGTCCCTCGATCAATGTGGCGGCTTGCGGTGCATCGCCCTTCTGGCCCGCGGTGAGCGTGAACCGCACGGGACATCCCAAGCCTCGAACGGCCAGATGTATCTTGGTGCTCAGGCCCCCGCGCGAGCGGCCGATCGCCTGATCTTCAGACCCCCTTTTTTGGCGCCGGCAGCGTGCTGATGCGCCCGAACGATGGT
>NZ_VKHP01001055.1 GCF_010811875.1 Bradyrhizobium uaiense | reverse complement strand
ACCTCCACCAGCGGCCCGACCGCGTTGCGTAGCCGCAGCAGGTCGCGCCGCAGCAGATAGAGCCGCTCGATCTGTGCCCGCGTCATCGCGCTCGCCAGCACCTCCGCCTCCATCGCCTCGACCTCCTACACGCCGGTCCGCGAGCGTTGCGAGAGCTGCCCGCGCGCTCTCGCCCGGGGCGAGGACTACATCCTCTATGCCATCCTCGATTTCATCGTCGACAACTACTCACCGGTGCTC
>NZ_VKHP01001054.1 GCF_010811875.1 Bradyrhizobium uaiense | reverse complement strand
GGGTCCCCCGCCGCGCCAAGGCCGATTACGCCCGCGCCAGGCGCTGGCGCTGGGGCGATGCGGTCGAGATATCCGTTGCGGGTCGTCCCGGCCTAGTGCGCGATTGCGCACGGGGCCGGGACCCATATGTGGACGGCCCCCGTGGCACAAGAGCTTTCTGGTGAGATCGGATCGCTTGCATCCATATGTCCGGCCTGTTGAGTGCGATCGGGTAGACCGCTGGCCAAGATGGTTTGCGCG
>NZ_VKHP01001053.1 GCF_010811875.1 Bradyrhizobium uaiense | reverse complement strand
GTATCCGGTCGGTGTGAAGCTCATTTGGCCTATCACCAAAGTCCGCGGGACACCACGAAAGCACCCCGTGCCCGATATCTTATCGATTGCGGCAGATCAAATGCTGGCCGGGTCCAAATGGAAAACGGTGAGTTGCCGCGGCGGGACGAAGGGTCGGCTGAAAGCCCGGATTGCTGCTGGCCGGGGCCGCACCCCCGGGGGACCTACGCATCAGATCTGGGCGACGGGGCCGCCGGATGCC
>NZ_VKHP01000106.1 GCF_010811875.1 Bradyrhizobium uaiense | reverse complement strand
CTCGATGGCCGCCGGTACCAGGGCGTTATCCTGGGCGGTCGGCGGGGCGGGCTCCGCGGGCTTGATCTCGACCGGCTTCACCTCGACCGGCTCAACCGACTTGGCTGCCTCCGGCGGCTTGGGCGCCCCCGGCACCGGCCCCCCTGTTCCGTTCCCGGACCGATCTGCCGAAGGTGGCGCCGGCACCCATCCCGGCGGTGATCCCGATCATCCGGGCCCCTGACGACCCCGGGGTCGACGAGGACGGTGCGGTGGACGAATTTGCGGAACAAATCGGCCCGCCCAAGGTCCAGGTGGGCGGTTGGCGCGGATTTTTGTCACGTTTGGGAAGCTAATTCGCGGTTAGATAACGGTCGTGTGGTTCAATAACCGCGTTTTCCTTGCCAAGGCGGCCGCTGCCCGATATCAGGTGGCACGCGTTTTCAGGCAACCGTGGAACGCTGCGTCTGGTCCGCCGCAATAGCTCAGTTGGTAGAGCACGTCATTCGTAATGACGGGGTCACAGGTTCGAGTCCTGTTTGCGGCACCACCACTCAAAACATCCTCAGTGCTGGTCTGGCCGGCTGCTCCTGCAACCCGGCCGGTGCATTGATTCGTGCGCCGCACCGTCCGCTCATGATCGCAATCGCGACCAGGACGCCGCGCAATCCCGCGAGATGAGCGAGGACGAAGACGTCGCCGAGTGCGCGATGCGGCCAGGGCGAATGCTCCAGGCGTCGTGGATGTGCACGATTATGGTCACATGAACCTCGGGTCAGCGCAGTCCGAGCCAATCATTGGTGAGAATAGGACACAACTTAGAGCGGAATTACCGCTGCGAGTGTTCGCTGGTTGTGCGCTCTCGCGCGGGAGGCTAGTTACTGAAATACGATTGCGAGGGACTGCGTTGCGACACAAGAATCAAGACGGCGAGCTGCAACGACAGTTTGCTTTCCTGAAGGAATTCCAGCGCGCCCACGGCCGCCCGCTGCGCGTGCTGCATATCGGCAACATCGCGAACAACGCCTACAACAATGCCTTGATTCAGCGACGTTTTGGAATCGAAGCGGACGTCATTTGCTACAACTACTATCACGTCATGGGTTGCCCGGAATGGGAGGCCGCAAGCTTCGACGGCAAGATCGACAACATGTTCCCGGATTGGTGGGCTGCCGGGTTGGGCGGTTGGCGGCGACCGGACTGGTTCGTGCAAGGCTCCGTTCTCGAATGCCTCTCTTATCTCCGTGCGAAGAACTTCGGCGACAGCGGAGCCGCAGCATTTTTCTGGACGCTGCTGCAGGCAAGATACTGGGAGATCCTTGATGGCGTCGCTTCCGCAGAGGGCCGAGTCCGTCCACCGATGCCGGAGCATCTGGCAGACACGATCTCGATTGCGCACGAGTTTCTGGATTTCCAGTTAAGCAAGTCATCCGGAATTTCGCAGCCGCTCGATCAGCCGGCTATCGTCCCGCCGGGGACGACCGTAGAGGCCGCACTCTCCCCCATTGCGCCGGCCTCATCAAAAGCGGCCCCGCACGATCCGCAGACCGAGCAAAGCCGATCTCTCGCCAATCCCAAAGGACCAGGCCGCTTCATCTTAATCTATCGCTCCTTTCTGACGAAACACGTATTCGTTCATTTGCAGCGTGAGGCGGAAAGCGGATCGGTCGCCGGGTCGAGTTTGCCCGTCGCGATTTGGCGAAGTCAGCGACGCAGCCGCGGCTTGCCGCGTTTTGGGTTCGAGTTTCCTGCCGATGTCTTCACGATGCCGAATCTTGGCGCGGCGACGCAGGCTGCAAGCGAAAGCAATGGAAGACCAAGGCGCCTCATATCGATCTATCGCTCCCTTCTAACCAAATATGTATTTGCTCATTTGCGGCGTTAGGCGGAAACCGGAGTTGTTGCCGGGTCGAGCATGGCGGTCGCGATTTGGCGAAACCAGAGACGCAGCCGCGGCTTGCCGCGGTTTGGATTCGAGTTTCCAGCTGATGTCTTCACGATCCCGGGCCGTGACGCCGTGATGCCGGCTGCAAGCGAAAGCAATGGAGGACCAAGCCGCCTCGTATCAATGTATCGCTCCCTTCTAACGAAATATGTATTTGATCATTTGCGACGTGAGGCGGAAACCGGAGTTGTCGCCGGACCGAGTTTGGCGGTCGTGATTTGGCGAAGTCAGAGACGCAGCCGCGGCTTGCCGCGGTTTGGATTCGAGTTTCCTGCTGATGCCTTCACGATCCCGGATCTTGATACCGTGGAGCCGGCTGCAGGCGAAAGCGCGGCCGCTGACGTCGTTTCATCTGACGCCATTTCGTCCGACGTCGGTTCGTCGGGCGCTCCCGTGGTGACCCACCCGGACATCGCCGACCGCCCGGAGTTTCGCTACTTCGAAAAATACGGCAAGGGAGAGGATCGACGCGCTTCGCAACGTGCGGCGCTTCTTGGTGACCTGTTGCGACAGTTTGCGGACTATCCGGCAGAAGCTCTGGTCTCTGTCGATGCCTTCGCATCCGCCATTGCCAATGAATTCGCTGACGTGTTGGAGCAATATGACGTCATTCAGGGCTATTCGATCGACGGGTTCATTCCGTTCATCAACGGATTCAAGAATTACGCGTGTTACGAACACGGCACGTTGCGGGACATGCCTTTTGAGAAAAGCTACAACGGCATTCTGTGTTCGGCGGCGTACAAGAACGCAGCCTTCTCGTTCGTGACCAACTCGGATGTGCTGCCGTCGGTGAAACGGTTGGAATTGAAGAGGGAGCGCACCGTTTACCTCCCACATGCCTTCGACGATGAAAAAATCTCAAACTTTTGGGCAGAACACAGGATCTCGAAGCGGGACTCCAACGTCACCACATTCTTTAGCCCGACGCGCCATCACTGGCGCGCAGCACCCGTTTCAATGCAGAAGGGCAATGATCTTTTTCTGAGGGCGGTAGCGCAGGTTGCGCAGACCGATCGCGATTTTCGTATCATCCTGGTCGAATGGGGCGTCGACGTTCACCGAAGCAAGGAACTCATTCAGAAGCTTCGAATCGAAGATATGGTTTCGTGGATACCGTCGTTGAACAAGGCGGAGCTTCGACAGCTTTACTGCTCGAGCGAGGTCGTCGTCGATCAGTTCAGGATACCGGCGATGGGCGGAGTTACCTTTGAGGCAATGGCGCTCGGACGCCGCGTCATAACCAATCTTGACGAAACCCAGTCAGCGGAGTTCTTCGGAGCGGCGCCGCCCTGCCTGGTCGCCGACAGCATCGAGTCCTGTGCTGCCCGTATTTTCGAGATTCTCGCCGATCCGCTGGACGACAATGGCCGCGGCGATGCCGCGCGTCGGTGGTTCGAGAAATGCCATTCCGCGCAGCGTGTCGTCGCACTTCAATTGGCCGCCTATCGAGAGATCTGCGCCGCCTAGATCCGCGCGCCGCACAGTCCGCTCATGATCGCAAGCGCGATCAGTCCGGCGGCCGCGAGCCCGGTTGCCCAGATCCGGTTGGCGACCGCCGTCGCCACGCCGTGCGCGATCAGGACGCCGCGCAATCCTGAAGCCAGATGGGCGAGGACGAAGAAGACGCCGAGCGCGTAGTGCGGCACCAGCCGAATGCTCCAGGCATCGTGGATCAGGCCGGTCGGTGCTCCGGACGCCCAGGCCCAATTGGTGTCGAGGTGGTGCACAGCGCGCGCCGAAACGAATGCTGAATTCAGATGGGTGACGATGAACGCCGCGAGGTACATACCGGAGCCGATCTGAAACACACGGAATGCATCTGCCGGCAGCGCGCTCCAACGCCAGGCGAGCCGCATGCCGACGGCGACCTGAAACAGCATCAAGGCAACGAGGATGGGTTCGATCACGGACGATCGATAGACCGTGCGGCCCACCTTCATCACGGCGGCATGCACCTCAGGTCCAAGCAGCCCCAGCAGATGATTGGTGAGGTGAAACGCGACGTAGAGCAGAATCACGGCCGCGGCCACTCCGTGCACGACGCGCCATCTGGTGATGGATGGCGCAATCGCGGCTGATTTCGCCGGCCGTTCCTGCTCGCTGCCGAGCAGCACGTAGAGACCAGCGGCGAGCCAACCCATGACCCATACGAGCTCATCGCTGACACGGATGTGCAGCAGTCCGAGACCGACGCCGGTCAGCACGAACAATGGCGGCGCGGCGATGGTGACATAAGCGAGCCGTCGCGCGCGCAGTTCGAACGACGACGGTGCTGCCCTGGTGAGCCGCCAGGCGCAGGCGAGGCCCAGCAACGGCGCGGCCGTCGCGGCGAACAGACAGAGCGCCGCGAGCACCAGCCGCGCAGTCGACATCTCCCCGCTCGTTGGAGAAACGGCGAGATGAAATGCATCGAGCAGGAACGGATAAGCCATCGCTCCCGCCGCCGGGGTCAGCCAGCGGAGCTTTTCGGCGGACGTATTGTCGCCGGTCCGAATGCGACCTTGTTCAATTGCGCTCACCGAGTTCTCCGGAGTTCAGGCATCCTGCCCAGAGGAGAGGGCCAAACCGACGAATCTATTCCCAAGCTCTCGAAGGCTCGGCACACAAGCCTGTGCGGTAGACGCTGGTATGTGCGGGCAAGCGGCATTGCGCCGAGATCTTGTCTCAAGGCGTATGACCGTACAGCAATGCGGCTCTACCCATAGGACCAGGTTCCAACAACCCGACTGGACCATGCCGCCTCGTCGGCCGCCCGGACCGGGAAGACGTCTCCGGTCATTGTTTCGCGTTCAAAAGCGATTCAATACGCCGTGATTGCACGATGGCGTCGCCGAGATCCACGAACGCTGCAAGATCCCGAGGTGCCGCTGCCAACCCAAATCCGTCGATATCGCCGGAGCGGGGAGCCCATATCGCGCGGCTCTCCAGAAGGTAGACGCCGTAAGCCGCTTCGATCCCGGTGTAGGCGTTGGTCCTCAATTCTTCTTGTATTGAGTAAGCCGCCAGCGCGGCGTTGGTGACAATCGAGGTCTCGATCAAGGCTTTTCGATATCCAGGGCGCTGCACCACGGCCGGCCCGAAGGCGGCGACCAGCTTTCTTTCGGAAGTCTGGACCACGACCAGCGCACCGTCGAGAATGCTGCGAAGCGAACGCTTCGTCGCAAGCGGCAAGTATTCACGCGGATTCAGGAACACGTCGACGGCTGTCGTGAGTGCGCCGCATCCGCTGTGGCCGAGTACGACGATGAGTTTGAGGCTGCCGCCAAGATTCTCGACGGCGTATTTGAGGCTTCCAAGCACCTCAATTCCGAGGCCGTTGCCCGCGACGCGGACCACGAAGAGATCATTGGGTCCTTCGTTAAAAATGAGTTCAACGGGCACGCGGGCGTCGGAGCAGCCGAGCACCGCGGCAAACGGTCTTTGCTTCGGCACGGTGCTGTCAGCCGGCAAGCCCAGGTCACGCAGATCGACCGGAATGATCTGCTGCACGACGCTCCCTTCCTCATCGTGGTCGAGGAGTGTGGCGAAGCTATTGTTGCCCTGTTCCAGACGGAGCAGCGCCGCATGACTGTCCGGCGGGGTCGACCTGATCGCAGCATCGTCGCTGCTGTAGCGATACGTGATGTCGAAGGTCTTCATCGTAGCCGCGCTGTGCTGGGAAAATTTTGGGCAAGCAAATGCGACTCGGACAGCAAACAGAGACCTGCAATCCGATTGAACGGCCCATGGGCAAGCCGCCATTGATCCAGATCAAGAATGTGGCGGGCGATCACGGGGAGCTGAATACGGTACGCGATGGCTGCGTGAAGCAACTCACATAGCAGCTCATGCGGCGTCGCTAGTCTCCCCGCCACCCACGGGAGAACAACAATGCGCAAACTCATCCTGATCACGGCGATGGTTTTGGTGTCCGCGTCCGCGCAGGCCGGCGAACGAAGCCTGTCGTTGGGCGGGGCCGCGTCGCTACCAGCAGCCGCATCGAATTCCGTTGCGACGGCAGGCAAGCTTGCCGATGCGCCGGTGGCGCCGGCCGTCGAAGCGCCGCTGAAGCCGCCGGAGGCGCCGAAATATGTCGAGCGCACAGCGCCGGTCGCCGCGCCGACTCCGCAGCCGCAAGCCCAGCCTGCCGTGCAGCAGACGCCAGCGCAGCAAGCCAATGTCCAGCCGTCGGCGGCGCCGGATGCAAGGCCGACACCGGACCGGACCGGCCCGCGACCGCGCACCGATCGAGCCATCGCCGCCAGGCAGGACGCTGGACCGAAGGCCGCATCATCGGCGAGCTGCATCGCCACGGGATTTACTGGTAGCCCGGCACCTGCCGGCTGCTTTGCATGGGGTTGTTTTCGATATTTTGGTGAGAGCCGCAGCCGCCGGGCGAGATGAAGGTCGCTGCGATCAGAAAACGAAAGCGCCCCTGGATCCGATCCAGGGGCGCTTTGGGTTGAGCGTGTTCGATGCGTTGGCTGGGTCACTCGGCGATCGTCTGCACGACGTTGCCGATCGGCCGGCCCGATGCGACCGGCTTCTCGGTCTTCGCCATCATCGCGTCGTATTCCGGCAGCGTCTCGATCTGGGTCTTGGCCTTCATCCAGACCACCTTGTAGCCGCCCGCCTTCAGCTTGCGCAGCAGCGTCGGCAGCGCCTGCGCGGTGTGCTTCTGCAAATCGTGCATCAGGATGATGCCCTTGTGCTCCTTGTCGAGCTTGGTCATCACGTTGTTGATGACCTCGTCGGAGCTCTTGGACTTGAAGTCGTTGGAATCGACGTCGACCGAGAACATCGCGATGTTGCGGGTGCCGAGATAGGCTGTCGTCGCCGGGGTGTGCGCCAGCGCCGGGAAGCGGAAGAACGGAGCCGGGTTGCTGCCCAGCGCCAGCTTCACCGCGCTGAAGCCCTTCTCGATCTCGTCCTTGGCCTGCTGCTCGGTGATCTTCTTGCCGGCCAGGTGTGCGTGCGACCAGGTGTGGGCGCCGATGGTGTGGCCGGCGGCGGCGACCTGGCGGAGGATGTCCGGGTGATAGGTGGTGTGCAGGCCGATCGGGAAGAACACCGCCTTGGTGCACTCGTCCGCCAGCGCCTTCAGCACGGCAGGCGTGGTCGGCCACGGACCGTCGTCGAAGGTCAGCACGACCTCATGGTCGGTCAGGAAGTCATACTGCTTGTACTGCAGGAAGCCGAAGCCCGGGCCGCCTGTGGTGTCGACCACGACAGTGCGGCTGACGCCGAGCCCATCGGGATTGTTGCATTTGGGCGCGGCCGCGACGGGGCCCGGAGCCGGTGCCGCAGCGGGGGCAGCCGCCGGGGCTGCCGCCTGGGTGGCATCGGCGCGCTTCGACAGCGCAGCGGTCGTCTCGACATCGTCCTTGGCAGCCTGTTTTGCCGCCGCAGGGAGCGGATCGGCCTTGGCTGCGGCCGTGGTTTGCGGAGGAGCCGCGTCGGCACGCGGGGAGGAGGTCCAGAACCACACGCCGGCGATCACAATCGCCGCTACAACACTGGCCAGCATCAGGCCCAACGCACTACGCATCGCTATACACTCTCTCGGAACTTAAGGATACGCCACAGCCGTAACGAGCGATTAATGCCAACAAGGTCTTAACGCGGTCCCAACAAGGCGCCGGAACGACAAGAAAAAGCGGGCCTTATCCATACGTGATGACCATCACGGTCGGTCAGCTCGCTCCCGGGCAGGATTGGACCCATCAAACAAGGGCACCGCCATTTGCGGCGCCGATGGGAGCCGATCATGACCAGCATTTTCAAAAACCAGGTTCACGGTCGCAGGGCCGCCGTCGCGTTGGCCGTTGCGGCCACGGTGTCGCTGCTGTCGTCGACCGGAAGCTTCGCGTTCAGCGCCGAGGCGCAGCAGATGTGCTCGGGGGACGCGTTCCGTCTGTGCAGCGCGGAGATCCCGAACATCCCCAGGATCACCGCCTGCATGGTCAGGAATCGCTCTCAGCTGACCAGCGGATGCCGCGTCGTGCTGGATCGCGATCTCGCCGCGCAGCGCAGGGCCGCCGCCGAGTGATTCGCGGCATCGAATGAGGTGACGGGGACGCCGAGCCATGCCCGGGTGATCACCTCGGGGCGGAGCCGGCCGGTTCGGTCCGCCGTTTCAAGCTTCTTCGCGGCACTGAAACGCTATAGAACCAGCGTTCTATTCCTTAGAGGCTTTGAGAGATGACCCGATTTCTGTTTGCCGTCGTTCCACTGGTTCTGTTGACGTCGGCCGCTTCGGCACAGCAGCAGGGGCGTGATGCCTGCTCACGCGATGCCTCGCGGCTCTGCCGCGCCCATCTCAGCGAGGGCGATCAGGTCGTGCTGGCCTGCCTGAAGGAACACCGCAGCCGCCTCAGCAAGGCCTGCCAGCAGACGCTCGCCGAAAACGGGCAGTAATGATCGGCTAGATCTACGTGCTGCTGCCTGCCGCGGTCGCGACCACCGGGATCACCTCCTTGGCGGCGCGGTCCGGGGTCTCGTCCTTCCAGCGCACCGAACCGAACGGACGCTCCAGCATCCGCCGCACGCGGATCGGCTCGGCGCCGATGTGGAAGTCGGCCGCCTTCTGATGCAGTTCGCGCTCGATCTGGGTGGCGCGGTTGCGCTGGCGCAGGAAATCCAGCCAGGTCGGGCAATGATAGCGTTCGGTCCACAATTCGGGATCGGCGATGTCGCGCGCGATCGACCAGCCATAGGCGCCGTTGCGCTGGCGGCTGAGCTGCACGTCCTGCATCACATTGTGGAAGGCACGGGCCTTGTCCTGCGCCACCCGGTATTCGATCTCGACCACCAACGGCCCGCTGCGCCCGGTCAGTTGCAGCCGCACCTCGGGATCGGCCAGTGTGTCGGTGGCGTCCTCGTTGCGCGCGCCGATCGGCGGCATCCTGAGCCAGATGCCGAGCACCGGCGACAGCAGCATCAGGCCGGCGGAGATCAACAGCGCCATCTCGACGCCGCCCATATCCGTGATGCGGCCCCAGCACCAGCTTCCGATCGCAATGCCGCCGGCGATCGAGGCCTGAAATGCCGCAAGCGAGCGGCCCGCCACCCAGCGCGGCGCGGAGAGTTGCACGCCGATATTGAACAGCGCGATCGCCAACATCCAGACCGCACCGGCGACCACCAGCGCGGCGGCTGTAATCACCGGCTGCTTGCTCACGGCAACCGCGGCGATCGCAGCCCCCATGGTCAACGCACAGACGCGGATCGCGGCCTCGCCGCTGAGCCGGCTGCGGATCTCGCTGATGTTGAGCGCGCCGATCACCGCGCCCATGCCGAAGGCGCCGAGCATGATGCCATAGGTCTGCGCGCCGCCATGCAAGAGGTCGCGTGCCACCAGCGGCATCAGCGCCGAGACCGAGCCGCCGATGATGCCGGTCACCATGGTGCGGGTCAGCACGATCCTGATCGACGGTGAATTGGTGATGTAGCGCACGCCGGAGACGATGGCGCGGTTCAGCCGCTCGCGCGGCAGCCGCGACGGCTCGCTGACGCGATTCCACAGGAACAGCACGACGAGCAACGGCAGATACAGCACGGCGTTGGCGGCGAACGCCGCCACGGCGCCTGCGGAGGCGACCACGATGCCGCCGATCGCCGGACCGAAGCTGCGCGCGATGTTGTAGCTGATGCCGTTCAGCGCGACCGCGGCGGGCAGCGTCTCCGTGGGCACCTGCTCGCTGACCGAGGATTGCCAGGCCGGGCCGAACAGCGCCATGCCGCTGCCGACCACGAAGCACAGTGCGAGCAGGATGTTCGGCGTCACCAGGTTGAGCCAGGCCAGCACCGTCAGCATGGTGGCGCCGGAGAGCGCGATCATAAGCGACACCAGCGCGACGATGCGGCGGTCATGCATGTCGGCAATGGCACCGGCGGGCATCGAGATCAGCATCACCGGCAGCATCAGCGCGGTCTGCACCAGCGCGACCTTGTCGGCCTCCGAGGCCATCTGCGTCATCGCCCAGGCGGCGCCGACGCCCTGGATCAGGATGCCGAGATTGGAGAGCAGGCTGGCCAGCCAGATTCGCCGGAAGATTGAATGCCGCAACGGTGCAGTGATACTGTCGGGACGCTTCCGCGGTTCGGTCATATCCGGTTCCGGTTGGCCTGCTATGAATTGTCGAATGATTCCGGCTGCATCAACTGATGCCCGCGAAATGCGTGCCCTGTCCAGCGATTACGGTATCCTTGGCGGGTATAGGACACGCTAAAGCACTGAAAGACCTGAGGAAGGGTTGGGGAAGGGGACCGATGGCGCTGTCGCGGCGGAGATTTTTGCAAGGGGCCGGCGCCCTGTCGCTGCTGGCGGGCCGTCTTTCCGTTCCGGCGCTGGCCCAGCCGGCGCCCGTCGGCGACATCCCGCCGATCCTGTTCGTGCACGGCAATGGCGATCACGCCGCCCTCTGGATGACGACGCTCTGGCGGATGGAAGCCAACGGCGTGCCGCGCGAGCGCATGGCTGCGATCAACTTCACCGATCCGCTGGCGCGCGCTGACGACAAGGTCGAGCAGGCGAGCCGCTCCTCGACCGAGGACCAGCGCCGCGAGCTCGCCGAGGCGGTCAGGGAGCTGAAGCAAAAGAGCGGCGCGGCGCGCATCGCGCTGGTCGGGAATTCCCGCGGCGGCAATGCAATCCGCAACTTCATCAAGAATGGTGGCGGCGGCGACATCAGCCACGCGGTGCTGTGCGGCACGCCCAATCACGGTGTCTACGCATGGGACGACGGGCTCGGCAACGAGTTCAACGGGCGCGGTCCGTTCCTGCGCGGGTTGAACGACGGCGACAGCGAAGTAACTGCCGGCACCGCATTCCTGACCTTGCGCAGCGACGGCTTCGATAAATATGCCCAGGCCGACGGCCGCTTCGTCGGCAAGCCGGGCACGCCGACCAACGTCACATCAGAAGGCCCGGCGCTGAAAGGCGCGACCAATCTGGTGCTCGGCGCGGTCGATCATCGCGAGACCGCGTATCACCCGCGTGCCTTTCGCGAGATCTACAAATTCATCGCCGGGCATGAGCCGGCGCGGATCGAGATCGTGCCTGAGACGGCGGTGAGGCTGAGCGGCGTCGTCACGGGCACGCCCGGCGGCGTGCCGACCAACCGGCCGGTGCCGGGTGCCACGGTCGACATTTATCGTGTGTCGGCGGAGACCGGCGAGCGCATCGGCGGCCCGCTGCACAGCTCGCAGACTGGCGCCGATGGCCGCTGGGGGCCGGCGCAGGTCGATTCGTCCTGGCCGCTCGAATTCGTGCTGACTTCGCCTGACGCGGTGACGACGCACATCTATCGCTCGCCGTTCCCGCGCTCCTCCGAGATCGTGCATCTGCGCGCGGCGCGGCCGCTCTCGCCGGCCGATTCCGGCGCGGGCGCCATCGTGCTGATGTCGCGGCCGCGCGGCTATTTCGGGCTGCCGCGCGACATCGTGCTGTTCGATGGCAAGGAGCCGGCCGATGTCAAATCCGGCGTGCCGACCGATGCGGTGACGACGTTGCGGCTCGCCGCAGCCGATGTCGGCCGTCCGGTGGCCGCGATCTTCAACGGGGAGCGCATTGTGATGCGGGCCTGGCCGGCATCGGAGAACCGGATTGCGGTTGCCGAGCTGACTTATTAGGTCTGGTGAAGGGGTCCGCGCGCCTTCATGGCGCCGGGATCGCATGGCCGGATCAGCCGTTGCGTGAGGCAGGAAGCGAGGACCATGAGCATAGCCGAAGTCTACGACATCACGGTCACGCGGCGGCCCCTGGTCCCGCCGGCTCCGCCGCGCGCGCCCGCCGACATGGGCGCGTTCCAGCGGATGCGGGTGATGCGCAACTCGCCGATCGAGACCTGGGGCCAGCGGGCCTATGAGGACGACATCGTTCAGGGCCGCTTTCTCAACCATTCGAGCTTCATTCTCAACACGCCGGACGCGATCCGCCACGTGCTGGTCGACAATTACGAGAACTACACCCGCACGCCGGCCGGCATCCGCGTGTTGCGTCCGATGCTGGGCGAGGGACTGCTGATCGCCGAAGGCCGCGCGTGGAAGCATCAGCGCCGCACGCTGGCGCCGGCGTTCACGCCGCGCGCGGTGACGACGCTCGAGCCATACATGATCGCGGCGGTCGACGAGACCATCGTCAAGCTGAAGGCCGCGAGTTGCGGCCCGGTCGATCTGCGCGAGGTGATGCAGCGGATGACGCTGGAGATCGCCGGCCGCACCATGTTCTCGTTCGGCATGGACCGCCATGGTGCTGCGCTGCGCGACTTCGTGATGGAGTATGGCGACACGCTGGCGCGGCCGCACATGCTGGATCTGCTGCTGCCGTTGAACTGGCCGACGCCGCAGGATTTCCGGCGCGCCCGCTTCCGCAAGCGCTGGACCGCGTTTGTCGGCCAGCTGATGGCCGAGCGCCGCGCCGCCGGCAAGGATGACAATGCGCCGGCCCGTGACCTGTTCGACCTGATGGGCGCGGCGCGCGATCCCGAAACCGGCCAGGCGTTCACCGACGCGCAGCTCGGCGACCAGGTCGCCACCATGATCCTGGCCGGCCATGAGACGACCGCGACCGCCCTGTTCTGGGCGCTCTATCTGCTGGCGCTCGATCCCGATACCCAGGAGCAGTTGGCAGCAGAAGTCAGAGGCGTGGCAGCGAATGGCACGCTCGATATCGAGCGACTGAAATTCACCCGCGCGGTAGTCGACGAAACCATGCGGCTTTATCCGCCGGCGTTTTTGATTGCGCGTGCGGCGGGCGGGCCCGACACCATCGCCGGCCGTCCGGTCAGGAGGGGTGACGTAGTCCTGATCGCGCCGTGGCTGCTGCACCGGCATGAAAAGCTGTGGCGCGATCCCAATGCGTTCGTGCCGGCGCGCTTCATGACGGGAACGCCGCCTGATCGGTTCGCCTATCTGCCGTTCGGTGTCGGCGCACGGGTCTGCATCGGCGCGCATTTCGCGCTGGTCGAGGCGACGCTCGCGCTTGCGAAGATCATCGGTGCGTTCCGCGTCGCGCTGGCGGACAAGGATCCGGTGCTTCCGATCGGCGTCGTGACGACACAGCCGAACCGCTCGCCCGTCTTCACGATCAAGCCGCGCTGACCTTGCGCGGCGGTGTTCCGATGCTCATCTCTTTGTTTGAGCATGATCTTTTCGGAAAACCGGTATCCACTTCTCCGGATCATGCTCCAGGGGCTCACCATGAGCGATACGCAGGCCCATTTCGCAGTCCTCAGGCAGACGGCCGATCCGGCGTTCGCCGATGCCTTGCAGCAGCTGATCGCCGATGGTCATGATCGCGAGCTCAATCGCATCAACGCTCTGGAGTTCGCGGACCGAACCGGGCTCGACCAGGAGAAAGTGATCTCCGGCTTCCTGCATGCCTCCCGGCTCGGCCTGTTCGACATGAGCTGGAACGTGCTGTGCCCGGGTTGCGGCGGTGTGCTCGATGCCCACACCACGCTGAAGTCGCTGCGCCATGACGACTATAATTGCGCGCTGTGCGCAGCCGGCTACGAGGCCTCCGTCGACGAGCAGGTCGAGGTTGCCTTCACCGTCAGTCCCCGCGTCCGCCACATCGCCGCGCACGATCCCAACACGCTGCCGATCTGGGAATACTTCCGCCAGATGTTCTGGAGTTCGGGGATCGAGTTCGACGAGAGCTCGGTGTCGACCCTGATCAACGAGGTGACGCTGGAGGGGCTCGAATTGCCGGCCGGCGAGAAGGCGATCCTGTCGCTCAATCTGCCCAACCAGTTCATCATCGTGTTCGAGCCGGTGACGCATTCGGCGCATTTCTTTGCCGTCGAGGGCGAGCCGACCACCGAGCGCCAGCAGTTCTCGATCGCGTTCAACAAGTCGCATGCACCGACCGGCACCTCGACGATGCGGCCGGGGCCGCTGCGGCTCTCGCTGGAGAATCACGCCGACGTTCGCGTGCTGCCGTCGGTGTGGATCGCGGGCGATCCGCTGCACAAGCTGCTCGGCAAGCGCAAGCCGATCCTGACCGCGAAGCGGATGCTGTCGAACCAGACCTTCCGCGATGTGTTCCGGGCCGACAACCTCACCGTCGACCAGCGGCTGAAGATCACCGCGCTGACCTTCCTGTTCACCGATCTGAAGGGTTCGACTGCACTCTATGAGCGGGTCGGCGATCTCGCCGCATTCGACCTGGTGCGTGCGCATTTTCACGCTCTGCTCGAGATCATCGCCTCCGAGCGCGGCGCCGTGGTGAAGACGATCGGCGACGCCGTGATGGCGACCTTCATCCGGCCCGAGCACGCATTGTCGGCTGGATTGCGCATGCGGGCGGCGATGAAGCAGCTCAACACCGAGCGCGGCAAGGAAGATCTGGTCGTCAAGATCGGCATCCATGAGGGGCCGTGCCTCGCGGTGACGCTGAACGAACGGCAGGATTATTTCGGCCAGACCGTGAATATCGCAGCCAGGGTGCAGAGCCTGTCGACGTCGCAGGAAATCCATTTGACCCAGCCGGTGATGGAATCCGCTGCAGTCGCAGGAATCCTCGACCGCGCGGCGATCAAGCCGATCCAGAAGGAAGCGGCGTTGCGCGGCATTGCCGACAAGCTCGTGGTGTACGAGATACCGTAGTCATATTTCTGAAACGTAATGCTTGCCGAAACGTAATGTCGCAGCGGGAACCTGCGCGGATTGCGCCGGTTCTGTTTCCACGCCATATACATTTCAGTTTCATCCGACAGAGAGAGCGATGCTCGACGGACTCCGCCAATTCATTGCCGATATCGTCTCCCCCGATGCCCAGGCCGACCGCGCTTTCGATGACGGCGGCTATCGCCTCGCGGCGACGGCGCTATTGGTGCACGTGGTCTCGCTGGACGGTGAGCCGACGCCTGCCGAGAAACGCAAGCTGCACAGCCTGATCGAGAGCCGCTTCCAGCTCGATCCCGGCACCGCCGACAGGCTGATCGCCTCCGCCATGCGCGTCGAGGGCGAGGCGGTGGATCTCTATCACTTTACCAGCGTGATCATGCGCTCGGTGAATGAGGAGGGCCGGCTGCGCATCGTCGAGATGATGTGGGAGCTGGTCTATGCCGACGGCCAGGTCAGCGAGTTCGAGGACAACGTGGTTTGGCGGGCCGCCGATCTGCTCGGCATCTCCTCGCGCGACCGCATTGACCTCAAGCACCGGGTCGCCGAGAAGCAGGCGGAGCTGCCGAAGGGCCCGTGGGGCACCGCAGACGCGGCAATCTGACACGGTCACCTGCGCAAGCCTGAGCATCGTCGCCAGCGTCACGGATAACGAAATTTTAATGTCCATCGCGATTGTGGGCGATCCAACTGAAAATCTGGCGTTTCATCGCCGATTCGGCGGTCCGCGGCTGTCCACAAGCCCATACGCGGCTTGCGTCCCACCGCATGCCTATGCTCTCGTCGCCCCGTTGGGGACCTCACTAGAATTTGCAGTAAGAGTTTGAAACGTGACCGAGCGTGTGACGCTGATAACCGGGGCATCGGCGGGCATAGGCACCGAACTGGCTCGCGTGTTTGCATCGAATGGTCACCGCGTGGCGCTGGTGGCGCGACGGGTCGATCGCCTGACGGCGCTCGCCGACGAGCTTGCGGCCAAGGGCGGCGCGGTGCCGATTGTGATTCCCTGTGATCTCCAGCAGACCGATGCGGGCGACAGGATCGCCGAGGCCCTGACCGCGGCCGGGGTCGAGGTCGAATATCTCGTCAACAATGCCGGTTTCGGCCTGTTCGGCCTCGCCATCGAGCGCGACCGCGCCGAACAGCTCAACATTATCAACGTCAACATCCGTGCGATGACCGATTTGACGCTGCGCTTTGCCGATCAGCTGATTCGCAACCGCGGCGGCATCCTCAACCTCGGTTCGATCGCCGGATTCCTGCCCGGCCCCGGCATGGCCGTCTACTACGCCAGCAAGGCCTATGTGCTCTCGTTCTCCGAGGCGTTGCGCTGCGAGCTGGCGCCGAAGGGTGTGCGTGTCACCGTGGTTTGCCCTGGTCCGGTGCCGTCCGAGTTCCAGGATCGTGCCGGCTTTGCTCCCGGGTTCGATTCGGCCATCCTCAACGTCGCGCCTGATGAGGTCGCCCGCCAAGCCTATCGCGGCCTGATGGCCAACAAGCGCGCGGTGCTGCCCGGCGCCTTCATCAAGCTGGTGCCGTTCCTGCTCCGGCTGTTCCCGCGCTCCTTCATCCTGACCGCGGTCGGCGGCTTTCAGCTCCGCAAGCGCTAGTTTCTCCAGAACAACCCTTGCATCGTCGTTAAGGCTGTCTCTGGCCCGCGATTTGCTTCGCCTGGGTGTGCGCAAACTCACACGATGTTAACGACCACTTAGCTAAGATCGCACCTTACGTGCCGAAACTTTAAGCAGAGGCCAAACCTTCAAGCTGAGGCAATGTCGTTCCGGTCTGACCAAACCCGCGTCGTGGTGCCCTTCGCAAACCGAAGGCCGGCCGCGGTCACGCCCAAGGATCAGACTAAGGCTCCGGCCTCGGATCAGGCGTCGCTGCGGCCGGTGCTGATCGTGCTGCATCAGGAGACATCGACCCCCGGCCGCATCGGCAACGCCTTGCGCGCGCTGGGCTACCCCCTCGACATCCGCCGTCCGCGCTTCGGCGACGCGCTGCCCGGCACGCTCGATGCGCATGCCGGCGCGGTGATCTTCGGCGGTCCGATGAGCGCCAACGATCCCGACGACTACGTGCGGCGGGAGATCGACTGGATCGCAATTCCGCTGCGCGAGCAGCGTCCGTTCCTCGGCATCTGCCTCGGCGCGCAGATGCTGGCGCGGCAACTCGGCGCTCGCGTCGCGCCGCATCCGCAAGGCCGTGTCGAGGTCGGCTATTATCCGGTCAGGCCGACGCAGGCGGGCCGCGCGCTTTGCCCGGACTGGCCGGCGCGCGTCTATCACTGGCATGGCGAGGGATTTCAATTGCCGGCCAGCGCCGATTTGCTTGCAGCCGGCGATGATTTCCCGGTGCAGGCGTTCCAGTTCGGCAACGCCTTCGGCCTGCAATTCCATCCCGATGTGACCTACGCGATGATGCATCGCTGGACCGCGCGCGGCTGCGCGCGGATGGATTCGCCGGGCGCGCAGCCGCGTCATCAGCACTTCGCTGAGCGCGCCGTGCACGATGCCGCCGAGCGCGCGTGGCTGACGCATTTCATCGATGGCTGGATCGCGCGGGTGCCGCAGCCGGTGATGCTGCAGGCCGCGGAATAGCCGCGCGGCGGAATTTCACGCGGCCTTTTCATTTTGATGGATGTGCTACTGTCGGGCTGCCACGCGCGGGCCGTATCGCCGCGCGCATCAATAACAACAAGGCACAGGGAGATCGCCGTGAGCTACGAACACATCCTCTATGATGTCAGCGACAGGATCGCGACCATCACGCTCAACCGTCCCGACCGCATGAATGCGTGGACGGCGATCATGGAGCGGGACGTCCGCCACGCGATGGAGGCTGCGGCAAATGACGACGATGTTCGCGTCATCGTGCTGACCGGCGCGGGCCGAGGTTTCTGCGCCGGCGCCGACATGGACGCGCTGAAAGGGATCGATCCCAACGAGGTCCGACGCGGCGAGAACATTCCGTTCGACATGAATCGCCGCGCCGATTGGCAGACGCGCTACGCCTACTATCCCGCGATCAAGAAGCCCGTGATCGCGATGCTCAACGGCGCCACCGCCGGCATCGGCCTGGTCCACGCGCTCTATTGCGACCTGCGCTTCGCCGCCGACAGCGCGGTGTTCACGACCGCGTTCGCGCGGCGCGGCCTGATTGCCGAGCATGGCATCAGCTGGATGCTGCCGCGCATCGTCGGTCACGCCAACGCGCTTGATCTGTTGATGTCGGCGCGGCGCGTCTCCGCCGCGGAGGCGCTGCGCATCGGCCTCGTCAACCGGCTCTCTTCGCCGGAGAAGCTGCGCGAGGAAACCTACGCCTATGCCCGCGACCTCGCCGATTTCGTCTCGCCGAGCGCGATCGCGACTATCAAGCGCCAGGTCTACGACGTGCCGTTCCAGACCCTCGCCGAAGCCACCATCGACGCCAACCGCGAGATGCAGATCGCGCTCAAGGGCAATGATTTCCGGGAAGGCGTCGCGAGCTTCGTCGAGAAGCGGCCGCCACGGTTTACGGGGACGTGAGGGGGAGGATAAGGTCCGTCTTCGCCCTGGGGGCAGCTTGCCTTAGCCCGGCTTCGCCCTTCGGGCTACGCCGCGGCAGCCTTCGCTCGCTTCGCTACGATAGATTTTCCGGGCTTGCCGAGCCGAAGCTCGCGAAGCGAGCGAAGGCTGGTGGAGCCAGGCGGGATCGAACCGCCGACCTCGTCATTGCGAACGACGCGCTCTCCCAGCTGAGCTATGGCCCCATCGCGACCGGGTGTTGCTGAGTGTCCCGGCCGTCAGTCGGGCGCCATTTACAGTCCCGCCCAAGGCCAAGTCAAGAACGGTGAAACAGCGGTTTTCGGGCTTTCCTGCCCGGAACTTCCCTTGTTTGCGGGGGGACGAACCGATATTTAGAGCATGATCCGGACCCGGCGGGCCGCGTTAGCGAGAAGTACGTAGCGGTTTTCCGAGAAGATCCTGCTCAAAAAAGAAGCGCGCTGGCGGTTCAAGTCCGGTTTCGTTGCGCTTTACCTGGTCGTCCCACCCGCGAGCCCCCATCATATGCGCGCTGTTCTCGACATCGTCATCATCGTCCTCGACCTCTATGTCTGGCTTCTGATCGCCTCCGCCATCCTGTCCTGGCTGGTCGCCTTCAACGTGGTCAACACGCGCAACCAGTTCGTTTCCGCGGTGGCCGAGTTCCTCTACCGGATCACCGAGCCGGTGCTGCGGCCGATTCGCAACGTGATGCCGAATCTGGGCGGCCTCGATATCTCGCCGATCATCGTGATTCTGATCATCATGTTCATCCAGCGGGTGATCGCCTATTACATCTATCCCAACGTGATCTGATCCCTGGCGATGGACCGCTGCTGATGGATCCTTGTTGATGGAGCCTTGGCAATGGATCCCTGGCGCTATTCCACCGAGGGCATCAGCATCGCCTTGCGCGTGACGCCGCGCGGCGGCCGCGACGACATCGACGGGATCGAGACGCTGGCCAACGGCCGATCCGTGGTGAAGGTGCGGGTCCGCGCCATTGCCGAGGGCGGTGAGGCCAACCGGGCGGTGACGGAGTTATTGGCCAAGGCGCTCGGCGTGCCCAAGGCCAGGGTGAAGCTGCTGTCGGGTGCCACCTCGCGGCTGAAGCAGGTGGCGGTCGACGGCGATCCGAGGCAGCTCGGCGACACCTTGAGGAAATTGACTGCGACCGCGCCGAACCAAGAGACGAAGGACTGACATGACTGCCCGCATCATCGACGGAAAAGCCATCGCCGCCGAGCTTCGCACCCGCGTCGCCGACGAGGTCGCCCGCGTCAAGCGCGACCATGCGCTGACGCCGGGGCTCGCGGTCGTGCTGGTCGGCCACGATCCCGCGAGCGAGGTCTATGTCCGCAGCAAGCACACCCAGACCCAGGCCGCCGGCATGGCCTCGTTCGAGCACAAATTGCCGGAGGACGTGTCGCAGGCCGACCTTCTGGCGCTGATCGCGCGGCTCAACCGCGATCCGCTGGTGCATGGCATCCTGGTGCAGCTGCCGCTGCCGAAATCGCTGCACACCGAGACCATCATCAATGCCATCGACCCGGCCAAGGATGTCGACGGCCTGCATCCGAACAATGCCGGCCGGCTCGCCGGCGGCCTGGCGGCGCTGTCGCCCTGCACGCCGCTCGGCTGCATCATCCTGACCAAGAGCGTGTATGCCTCGCTCGAGGGCATGAACGCGATCGTGATCGGCCGCTCCAACCTGGTCGGTCGTCCGCTGGTGCAGTTGCTGCTGAACGAGAATGCGACGGTGACGATCGCGCATTCGCGCTCGCGCGACCTGCCAAAACTCTGCGCCCAGGCCGATCTGGTCTATGCCGCGGTCGGCCGTCCGGAGATGGTGCGCGGCGACTGGCTGAAACCCGGCGCGACCGTGATCGATGTCGGCATCAACCGGATTGCGGTGCCCGGCGGCAAGCCGAAGCTGGTCGGCGACGTCGCATTCCAGGAAGCGCTCAACGTCGCCGGCGCGATCACGCCGGTGCCCGGCGGCGTCGGGCAGATGACGGTGGCGTGCCTGCTGGTCAACACGCTGCGCGCGGCCTGCGCGATTCACGGCCTGCCGGCGCCGGCGGTGTGAACTGCTCCCTCGCCCCGCTCTTGCGGGGAGAGGGTCGGGGTGAGGGGCTCTCTCCACGAGTGTTGAAGGTGGACGGACCTGTACCCCCTCACCCGGATCGCATCTTACGATGCGATCCGACCTCTCCCCGCAAGCGGGGCGAGGTAAGTCACTTCTTCTTCGCGCGCTCGATGCCTTCCAGGATCAGCTTGCGGGCTTCGTCGGCGTCGCCCCAGCGCAGCACCTTCACCCACTTGCCCTTCTCGAGATCCTTGTAGTGCTCGAAGAAGTGCTGGATCTGCTGCAGCGTGATGTCGGGCAGGTCGTTGTAGTTCTGCACCTTGTCGTAGCGCTGGGTCAGCTTCGACGACGGCACCGCGATGATCTTCTCGTCACCGCCGGCCTCGTCCTCCATCAAGAGCACGCCGACCACGCGGACGCTCATCACGGCGCCCGGCACGATCGCGCGGGTGTTGACGATCAGCACGTCGCAGGGATCGCCGTCGCCCGACAGGGTGTGCGGGATGAAGCCGTAATTGCCGGGATAGCGCATCGGCGTGTACAGGAAGCGGTCCACCACGAGCGTGCCGGCCTCCTTGTCCATCTCGTACTTGATGGGCTCGCCGCCGACGGCAACCTCGATGATGACGTTGACGTCGTGGGGCGGATTTTTTCCGATCGATATGGCGTCGATACGCATGGATTGCTCCGCGTGGCCTTTGGAAGTTGAGAACGATGTGATTTTTTGGTTGGCGCCGCCAGGCCGCAAAACAGCATCAGGCCCGGCCTTGGGAGCCGGGCTGGCTGTCGCGCGCAAACGCTAAGGCTGGTTTAGCCTTGCCGCAGCTGCGAGAGAAGCAGGATTTTCAGTTCGCCCAGGCGAAAGCGACCTTGTCGAGCGACTTCGGCCCGAACCGCTCCGAGGAGCGCGCCACCATCCGGCCGCCCAGCGCGCGGTAGAACTCGGTCGCCGGCTCGTTATCCGAGAGCGCCCAGATCACCATGCTCTTCAGGCCGCTCTGCAGGAGGTCGCGGCGGGCGGAGGCGAACAGGCGACGGCCGAAGCCGAGGCCCTGGAATTCCGGCCGTAGATAGAGCTCGTAGATCTCGCCTTCGAAATGCAGGCTGCGGGCGCGGTTGCGGCCGTAATTGGCATAGCCTGCGATGCGGTCGCCGAACACCAGCACGCTGACGCGGCTGCCCTTGCGGATGGCGCTGTCCCACCACTGCGGGCCACGGCGATTGATCAGCTTTTCGAGTTCGGCGCCGGGGATGATTCCCTGATACGCCGAGCGCCAGGCTTCGTCATGGGTAGACGCCACCGCAGCCGCGTCTGCAGCTTTGGCCGGCCGGACCTCGATTAGCGTTGTGCTCATGCACCCAATCAAAGCAAGTCAGCGGGCCGCCTTCAAGGTCCATCGTTAATTATCGGTTAACCTGTGGATTTTTTGCATCAGTGTCATGAAAACTTGTTCCGAAAAAGGACACTCGCGGGGCCCGCGCGACCAATCGCCGTTCCTGGCCTGTGCAAAGCGTTGATCGCGCGCGCTGTATGACAATGCCGCAGCTGGGAAAAAGGCCATTCGGCGCTGATTCGCCGCCGGAATTTGCGAGCGAATCCAGTCGCGAAGCCGTTGCATCGTGCCCTTCGCGCTTGCGCCGCCGCAGTGGATTTTCACGCGCGCCCGGCCTATGGCAGCAGCGGTATCTGTGCGCGCCGAAACCGGCCCGATCACGAGCGGACTGCGATGACGCTCTATTTCCTGATCAAATATCTGCATGTGCTCGGCGCCATCGTGATCCTCGGCACCGGGACTGGCATCGCCTTCTTCATGCTGGCGGCCCATCGCACCCATGATGCGGCCTTCATCGCGCGCACGGCGACGACCGTCGTGATCGCGGACATGATCTTCACGCTGAGCGCCGTGCTGCTGCAGCCGGTGAGCGGCGGCCTGCTGATGATGCTGTCGTCGACGGGCATCACCGAGCGCTGGCTGCTGGGGTCGCTTGCGCTCTACGCACTCGCCGGCGTGTTTTGGGTTCCTGTCGTCTTCATGCAGATGGAGATGCGCGACCTCGCGCAGGCGGCGGCCGACAAGGGTCTGCCGCTGCCGCCGCGTTACCATGCGCTGTTTCGCCGCTGGTTCCTGTTCGGGATTCCCGGCTTCGGCTCGGTGATGATCATCCTGTGGCTGATGATCGCGAAACCATTTTAGAGCATGATCGCGGAAAAGTGTGCAGCGGTTTTCCGAACAGGATCATGCTCAAACAAGACTCCCATGAGTGACGACGCATCACACAACATCCTCGTGCTCGGCGCGTCGGGCCTGATCGGGCGTGCTATCACCGACGATCTGAGGGCGCGCGGCTTTCACGTGATCGGGATCGCGCGGCATTTCACGCCTGCACAGAAGATGAGTGCGGCAGATATCGAGCTGCCCGTAATGTCGCTGGATGCAGCGGCGCTGACGCAGCTGCTACGCACGCATGAGGCCGACGTTGTCGTGAATTGCCTCGGCGTGCTGCAGGACGGGCCAGGCAGCGACACGCGCGCGGTGCATCGCGATTTCGTCGCGCGGCTGCTGGCGGCGATCGGCGACAGCCGCCGCGCCGTCCGTCTCGTCCACATCTCGATTCCCGGCACGGCCAGTGAGGACCGCACCGCCTTCAGCACTACCAAGCGTGAGGCCGAGCGGCTGATTGCGGCGTCAGGGATCGCGCATGCGATCCTGCGCCCGGGCTTCGTCATTGCGCCGTCGGCCTATGGCGGCAGCGCCATGCTGCGCGCGCTGGCGGCGCTGCCGGTCGATCTGCCGGCCGACGAGGCCGCGACGCCGTTTCAGCCGGTCGCGGTCGAGGATATCGCCGCCACCATCGCCTGGCTCGCGGCACGCGATGTCGCCGACGAGCGCGTGCGAGCGGTGACATGGGATCTGATGCAGAAGCCGCCGGTCTCGCTCGGCGGCGTCATCGCCCAGTTCCGCTGGGCATTCGGCACGGCGAAACATTTTCGCATCGCCTCGCCGTCGTTCCTGATCGATCTCGGCGCTCGCCTCGGTGATCTCACCAGCCGGCTCGGCTGGATGCCGCCGCTGCGGACCACCGCGATCGCCGAGCTGCGCCGCGGCGTCACCGGCGATCCCGCAGGCTGGATGGATGTCACCGGCATCGTGCCGAAGACGATCGCACAAGCGGTCGGCGCGCGTCCGGCGACGATCCAGGACAAATGGTTCGCGCGGCTGTTTCTGATCAAGGCGCTGATCTTCGCGAGTCTGGCGCTGTTCTGGATCGCCTCCGGCTTCATCGCGTTGGTGATCTCCTATGACGCGGCCGCCGGCATTTTGAGCGCGCATCATTTTCCGCCCGCTCTGGTCGGGCCGGTGACGGTGTTGACCAGCCTGATGGACATGAGCATCGGCGTGCTGATTGCGATCCGCCGCACCGCGGCGTTCGGTCTCGTTGCCGGCATCATCGCCTCGCTCGGCTACATGGCGGGATCGGCGATCCTGACGCCCGATCTCTGGATCGAGCCGCTCGGCGCGCTTGTGAAGACCGCGCCCGCGATCGTGCTGATGCTGGTGGCGCTGCTGATGCTGGACAATCGATAGCGTTTTCAAGCGAAGTGGGAACCGGTTCGCGTGAAGAAAAACGCGTCGAAGGAAAACAAGATGAGCAAGTGGCCCGACGACGACGTGATCCTCTACGACGGCGTCTGCATCTTCTGCTCGCGCTGGGTCCGTTTCGTCATCGCGCGCGATACAAAGCGCCGCTTTCGCTTCACGCCGATCCAGTCCGACTACGGCACCCGGCTGGCAAAAACCTTCGGCATCGACCCTGAGGATCCCGACACCAACGCCGTGGTCCATGGCGGCGTCGCCTGGATGAAGTCGGATGCGGCGCTGACGGTGCTGAGCCATCTCCCCGGCTGGGGCTGGACAAGCGCGTTGTTCGCGGTGCCCAAGCCGCTGCGCGACGCCGTCTACAGCCTCATCGCACGTAATCGCTATCGCATCTTCGGGAAGTACGAGACGTGTTTCATGCCGGATGCGGATATGCGGGCGCGGGTGCTGGAGTAGTGAAGGCGGTGGACTTTGCTCTGACTGCGGCGCCGACGTCAATCAAATGACGCCGAGAAGGAGAGCGGCTCAAGCCGAACAAACTTTTCGATAGGAGGCGCTAGCTCGAACAATTTTGGCTTTCTGGAGAAATCGTAGAGGCGGCAAATACGAAATTCTTTCGGCCTCTCGTTCGAGAAGGAAAGTTCGTTCCTCGTCAGGTAGAACGGGGTGGTTTGAAGGCCGTTGGTTGTCTTGACTTCGATCAGACGCTCCGAGCCGTTGTGATTGAACGAATGGATGTCGTACCCGGCTCCATCTCCATCTTCTTGGGAGACCCATCTCACCTTGCGCGCAAGGTCTGCGCGATCATGTGCAATCAGATACTGTCGTTCAAAGGCAAAGATCAGTTCTTCGCCGGCCTTTCCTAATGATTTGTTGCGGAGGTCGCGCTCGACAGGGTCAAACTTTCTAACTAGGCGTACAAGTTCCTTGTCTCTATGAGAGGCGATCTGAAGGACCGGCGGTTTCTCGACAAATAGACTCGACGCTTCATCGAAACCCCTAGCGGCGGGCTCTGGAATCAAGTCTCCAGGATTGCGGGTCAAATAGCGATCGATCGCTTCGATAATCGACTTTTGGAAATTTGGAAGTGGCTTGTAACCGGAAATTATCGGCAGCGCGAGCTCAATGAGAACCGCCGAAATGTTCTGATGCTTGCGTTCGACCGATCCTTCCGTTCGCCCTATGCGTTCCACGAGAGAGCGGCGATGCTCAGACTTATTGTAGTGGACACCATCTAGTTCAAAGCGGAGCATCGCGAAATAGTCGGCGATGATGAAGTCTAGTTCATCATCACTCCAATCCAATCCGAATCTATCTTCGCGGGCCATTCGCAGTCACAAGGAAACAATCATTTTATCCGGAAAGGTGGCCAAACATTTGGCTCGGGTCGAGATCGTATTTGTTCCCAAACCACGACACAAATTCAAACGGAGCTTCCTTCTCTTCCCAATGAGATCTAAGAAGCGCGTCGTCGATACCTGCATCATCAATGCTGATAGCGTAGACGTCCTCTAGCCGTCGATCAACGGCCGCACGCCACTCGGTGAAAGTTGCGTCTGTCCACGCCCAGCCATCCTCAAGATGGTTCATTTTTTTGAGCCTTGGTCGCGAGCACAGTGCCCATTGCATCAGAGTAGACTAGTTTGAACGACACATCCAGCTACTGAGATTTAGATCGCCGCCAAAACTTCCTTCGCCGCCCGCTCCCCCGAATCCCTTGCCCCATGCGCGGTCGAGAAGAAATGCGGCGACGTCGCCTCTCCCGCGAAGAACAGCCGGCCGTCGACCGGGGCGGCCAGCACGGCGCGCTTGTCGGCGTGGCCGGGCAGCGCGTGCGAGTAGGAGCCACGGGCGAACGGGTCGTGGGCCCAGCGCGATTCATTGAGCGGTCTCAGCTTGCGGCGGAAGTCATTGCCGAGGAAGGAGACGATCTCGTCGATGCTGTGCGCGGCGATGGCGCCGTCGCCGGCATCTTCGAGCGCTTGCGCAAAACGGCCGCCGAAGAAGCCTTCGATGCAGGGCTGGCCGAACGGGCGGATGTGATAGGTGCCCATCTCGGTGCGCATGGTAGCGCCGCGCAGATTGCCTTCCTTGGGCAGCGCCTCGGGCTCGGCGAGCGCCAGCGTCACCTTGTCGGCGAGGCCGAGCGGCAGGCCGCGCGCGGCATCGAGCTTGTCCGGCAGCGCAGGCGAAAAGCGGATCGCCTCGTCGGCGATCAGGTTGGTCGGCACGGTGACGATCACTCTGTCCGCCTCCAGCGTGCCGCGTGAGGTCTCGATGCGGACGCGCTTGCCTGCGTGATCGATCAGCCGGACCTTGCAGTTCAGTGCGACCGATACGTGTTCGCCATAGGCTGCCACCAGCGCGCCATAGCCGCGCTTCACGCGCCAATTGACGTTGCTGTCCTCATAGGCGTCGAAGTCGAGGATCGAGAGCCGGTCGAGCTCGCAGCCGTTCACATAGGTCGAGATCGCATCGATCATCGGGTTCCAGCGGTTGCCGGGCTCCAGATAGCGATCGGCCGAATCGTCCTTGCCGCCGCGCGCGGCGGCTTCGAGGCGATCATAGAACTCGTCGAGCGCGAGCATGAACGCATCGCGGTCGGCCTGCGGGAATGCCTTGCCGTAGGCGCGCTCGCGCCACGGCGGCAGATCCTTGTTGAGCTCGAAGCCGAGTTGCTGGGCGATGCCGACAAAGCTGTTCTGGTCAGCCGAATGCAGCCAGCCGCAGCCGACGTCGAACACCACGTCAGGCGCGGCCTGAATCGTATGCGCGCGGCCGCCGAGGCGGTCGCGGGCCTCCAGCACGATGCTGGAAAGGCCGGTGCCCTTCAGCGCATGCGCGGCGCCGAGGCCTGCGGCGCCGGCGCCGATGATCGCAACATCGACCGTCGAGGGAAGGGAACTCATGTCCCGGCTCTAGCACGTCCGCCGCTGGGCCTGAAGCCGCCCCGTGCATGACTGTCATCACCCGCGAATGCGCATGCGGGTGATCCAGTATTCCAGAGACGGCTGTAATAGAGCCGACAGGCCGCGGCGTACTGGATGCCCCGGTCAAGCCGGGGCATGACAGATTGCTCTGCGTGATAGCTTACGCCACCGCTTCCTTGGCCTTCTCGGCGCGCTTGCGGTCGTTCGGATCGAGGTGCTTCTTGCGCAGCCGGATCGACTTCGGCGTCACCTCGACGAGCTCGTCGTCCTCGATATAGGCGAGCGCCTTTTCCAGGGTCATCCGGATCGGCGGCGTCAGGCGCACCGCTTCGTCCTTTGAGGTGGTGCGGATGTTGGTGAGCTGCTTGCCCTTCAGCACGTTGATCTCGAGGTCGTTGTCGCGGGTGTGCTCGCCGACGATCATGCCCTTGTAGACCTTCCAGCCCGGCTCGATCATCATCGGGCCGCGGTCTTCCAGCTTGAACATCGCATAGGCCACCGCCTCGCCCTGGTCGTTGGAGATCAGGACGCCGTTGCGGCGGCCCTGGATCTCGCCCTTGTAGGCGGCATAGCCGTGGAAGATGCGGTTCATGATCGCGGTGCCGCGGGTGTCGGTGAGCAGTTCGCCCTGGTAGCCGATCAGGCCGCGGGTCGGCGCGTAGAACACCAGCCGCAGGCGGTTGCCGCCGGACGGGCGCATCTCGATCATCTCGGCCTTGCGCTCGCTCATCTTCTGCACGACGACGCCGGAATGCTCCTCGTCGACGTCGATCACGACCTCTTCGATCGGCTCCTGCCAGTTGCCGGTCGCCTCGTCCTTCTGCAGCACGACGCGCGGGCGCGACACCGAGAGCTCAAAGCCCTCGCGGCGCATGGTCTCGATCAGGATCGCGAGCTGCAATTCGCCGCGGCCGGAGACTTCCATGGAATCCTTGTCGGCGGCCTCGACGACGCGCAGCGCGACATTGCCCTCGGCTTCGCGCATCAGGCGGTCGCGGATCATGCGCGAGGTCACCTTGTCGCCTTCGGTGCCGGCGAGCGGCGAGTTGTTGACGATGAACGACATCGACACCGTCGGCGGATCGATGGGCTGCGCCGGCAGCGGCGTCTCGACCGAGGGATCGCAGAAGGTGTCGGCGACGGTGCCCTTGGTGAGGCCCGCGATCGCGACGATGTCGCCGGCCTCGGCCTCTTCGAGCGGGGTGCGCTCGAGGCCGCGGAAGGCGAGGATCTTGGTCAGGCGGCCGCTCTCGATCAGCTTGCCGTCGGCGGACAGCACCTTGACCTGCTGGTTCGGCTTGATCGAGCCGGAGGAGATGCGGCCGGTGATGATGCGGCCGAGATAGGGGTTGGCTTCGAGGATGGTGCCGATCATGCGGAACGGACCTTCCTCGACCTTCGGCGGCTCGACGTGGCGCACGATCAGGTCGAACAGCGGCTGCATGCCGAGGTCCTTCGGACCCTCCGGGCTCTCCGCCATCCAGCCCTGCTTGGCTGACCCGTACAGGATCGGGAAGTCGAGCTGCTCCTCGCTGGCGTCGAGCGCCGCGAACAGGTCGAACACCTCGTTGATGACTTCGGTCGGGCGGGCGTCGGGACGGTCGACCTTGTTGATGACGACGATCGGCTTCAGGCCGATCTTGAGCGCCTTCGACACCACGAACTTGGTCTGCGGCAGCGGACCCTCGGCGGCGTCGACCAGCACCAGTGCGCCGTCCACCATGTTGAGGATGCGCTCGACCTCGCCGCCGAAGTCGGCGTGGCCGGGGGTGTCGACGATGTTGACGCGGATGTCCTTCCACTGCACCGAGGCGGCCTTGGCCAGGATGGTGATGCCGCGCTCACGCTCCAGATCGTTGGAGTCCATGGCGCGTTCGGTGACCTTCTGGTTCTCACGGAAGGTGCCGGATTGCTGCAGCAAGCGGTCGACGAGGGTGGTCTTGCCGTGGTCGACGTGGGCGATGATAGCGACGTTGCGAAGGTTCATGGCTCTTCTTCTGGTCGTGCAATGGTCAGATGCGCGATCTCGCCGGACCAGTTTGGCCGGCCGCTCGCTCGCGTGGCCCAATCGGGGCCCGGATCACGCTCATACCCAAGAAATTTGACGGGGACGCATCACCCCAAAAAGGAAGCCCGGTCAGAGGACCGGGCACCTTGCGCGTTGCGGCGCAATATAGTCAGAAATCGCCAAAAAACAATGATTTATTGGCGGTTTGGTCGATCGAAATTAGGGCCGGAAGGGCCGGTTTTGGCAGGTTCCCATGTCCGGCGTCATTTCCGGGAACGGGCCAAAACGATCAATGCGACGCCGCCAAGCGCGATCAACATCACCACCGGCGTGAATGGGTCCCTGCCCGGTTCGACCGAGGTGACGATCAGGATTGCACACAGCACGCCGGGCAGCAGCAGGATGACGCCCAGAAACAGCATGAACGAGGTCAGACAGCCGCTGCTTTGGCGCGGTCGCCAAGGGCTGTTGGGCGGCGGTTGGCCCAGGCTGCTCATGATTCGTCGCGCCTCCTACGGCTACCGCCCCTTGATCGCAGCCCGGATCAGCATGATGCCGGCGAACCCGACCAGAAGGCCGAGCAGGATCAGGAACAGCAGGCCGGGCTCCAGGCTTGAGTTGGTCAGCGAGCCGATCCCGAACAGGAGGGCGCACAGCCCGGGCAGCAGCAGGACCAGCCCGAACACCACCATGAACGCGGTCGCGCAGCCGCTGCGTGGCGGGGGCAGCGCGGGCGGCTGCGCTGGTGCAGGCGGCACAGGAGGGGGATCGGTCTCGCTCATGGCTGTTGGTCCACCAGTGGGTTCGCGATGCCGGCCGTCCCTAGGATCCAGGTCTGCGGATGGCCCACCAGATCACGGCTACGCCGAAGCACGCCACCAGCAGGCAGGCGGCGACGAACTGAAGGTCATCGGACGCTGTCTTGGCGACGCCGGCAAATACGAAGATCAGCGCGCAGAGGCCGGGCAGCAGCAGAATGACGCCGGCGACGATCATCAGCGCCGTCACGCAGCCGTTGCGCTGCTCCGGAGGGCGGCGCGGAGGCGAAGGGGGCGCGCTGGTGTCGCTCAACGCGGCACCTCCTCGCTCTGCCGTGCCTCTCGATAGGTCTGGCCGGCCAGGCTCGCGCGGATGCCGTCGATCAGCCCATTGCGGTAGAACAGGTTGTAGGTGTCGAACGGGATGATCGCGCCGCTCTCGGTGACGAAGTGGATGCAGCTTCGCTTGACGTTGCCGACGCAGAAATTGAAGCGATCGAGGAATTGCACGATGGTGACGCGGAACACGTTCTCGTAGGTCAGGCCCTCCGGCACC
>NZ_VKHP01001052.1 GCF_010811875.1 Bradyrhizobium uaiense | reverse complement strand
GCGCGTGACGGATTGTTGGGGATGACGGCGAGCGCGCCCTTGGCTGCGATGGCCTGACGCAAGTGATCGGCGTCATAGGCTGTATCGGCCATGACGACCCCGGCGGACAGTCCCTCGATCAATGTGGCGGCTTGCGGTGCATCGCCCTTCTGGCCCGCGGTGAGCGTGAACCGCACGGGACATCCCAAGCCCCGAACCGCCATATGTATCTTGGTGCTCAAGCCGCCGCGCGAGCGCCCGA
>NZ_VKHP01001051.1 GCF_010811875.1 Bradyrhizobium uaiense | reverse complement strand
CGCCAGGTGCCGATCCTCGCGATTTCGGATGCCGACAACAACGCGCGGCTGATGCGCGGGCTCGAGATCGGCGTCAACGACTACCTGCTGCGTCCGGTCGACAAGAACGAATTGCTGGCGCGTGCGCTCGAGCGAGCGGGCCTGGCTGCACAGGCGCAGGCCGTCGAAATTGTCGAGGCTGAGCGACACGATCAGCAGGTCGTAATTGCCCTCGGCGGCGTGGAACAGGGCTTCCGACGGA
>NZ_VKHP01001050.1 GCF_010811875.1 Bradyrhizobium uaiense | reverse complement strand
AGCGTGCCATAGACGATGAGGTCGACGCCGCGACCGGAGCCGCCGATGAAGGAGCGCGTCAACTCGGTGAGCGGGATCAGGATCACCGCACCAAGCACCGGGCCCCACAGCGTGCCGATGCCGCCGAAAGCCTCGGTGTGGTCGTGTTCAACTCCAAGATGGGCGCGGCGGCGGTCTCGGCGTTCCTGGTCGCGGTGGGCGGCAGCTTCTACGCCCAGTTCGTGTCCTATATCGATCCCGA
>NZ_VKHP01001049.1 GCF_010811875.1 Bradyrhizobium uaiense | reverse complement strand
CCGACAAGTCGGTCCGCCTGGTTGAGCAGTTCCGTCTCTAGCGGCGTCGCGTCCCAGATGCCGTCCGCAATGAAATGGTGCAGCTGGTCGTAGTTGCCCGTGGCAAGGCGCTCCGCCATCGGCTGAATGCTCTTGCGATCACCAGGGCCGATCAATCCCGCAACGTACAGTGGACACATCCGCTGCCGGGTCTTGTGACCAAACCGGTCCAAGAACGGCTTCAGCCAGCGTTCGAGTTCGT
>NZ_VKHP01001048.1 GCF_010811875.1 Bradyrhizobium uaiense | reverse complement strand
CAGTCGCCTCAGCCACCTCGGACGCGTCAGCGTCGACCGGCGCATCCGCGGCGACGGGCAGTTCGGCGATCGCAGGCGTGTCGACGGTCTCGGGCGCGTCAGCGACCGGCTCGTCGGCGGCAAGCCGGTGCGCGCGTTGATGAGCGACATCAGGGAAGTCGACTGGCTGCCGCTCGATGCGGCGCTCGAACGGCTGTCGCGCAGCTATGAGCGCACGTTCCTGGAGAATGTCGGCCCGATC
>NZ_VKHP01001047.1 GCF_010811875.1 Bradyrhizobium uaiense | reverse complement strand
CAAGCGCCAGTTCACCTGGTTTCGCCACCAGCTGCCGGAATTCGAATGGGTGGCGCCGGAGGCGGCGAAGGAGCAGCTGGAGACCCTCATCCCGTAGCCCGGATGATGGAGCGGAGCGAAATCCGGGACCAGCGTCTCCCGGGATGGAGTCCCCCCGCATCTATCTTCTCCTTCCCCCTGAAAGGGGGAAGGTCGGGATGGGGGTCAGCCGCAGGTGACGCTGCTCATGCAGAGAGTTGAT
>NZ_VKHP01001046.1 GCF_010811875.1 Bradyrhizobium uaiense | reverse complement strand
CGTTCTCGAAAATTCCCGTTTTCGGCGACATCGCACTGATGGTGACGCTGGCGATGGCGGTGTTCGCGGTGCTGTTCGGTACCCGCCACACCGACGCGACCGAGCACCAGCACGGCCTGATCCTCGCTCAGGATGGTCTCCAGCGACGAGGCCATCGCCTTGAGCTGCAGCGCGATGTAGGGCACCGAGCCGATGATCGCGATCAGCGCAACCGTCGCCGCAACCGCCTGGCTCTTGCCGT
>NZ_VKHP01001045.1 GCF_010811875.1 Bradyrhizobium uaiense | reverse complement strand
GCCCTCGGCCTTGTCGTAGAATTGCTGCCACTTGGCCGGGCTCGCCATGAACAGATTGGTGAGGTTGATCGGCAGGAAGCTGTCCGGCTCCTTGGTGGTCAGTTCCACCGTCATGTCGTCGATCTTGGCGTAGCTGGCAACCGAGGGCAGGCGGGTCTTGACCTGCGCGCTCTGACGCTTGTCGAATTGCGGTGCCTTGTCGTTCAGCACCTTGTCGAGATTCCAGATCACGGCATCGGCG
>NZ_VKHP01001044.1 GCF_010811875.1 Bradyrhizobium uaiense | reverse complement strand
CTCTAGTATCCCTGCCAAACAAGAAGCAGTCCCTGGGAGAGAAACATGTCGCATCACCTGATCTCGCGCCGGCAGATGCTGGCGGGCACGGCCGCCGCAGGGGCGGTTGGATTGACCGGTTTTCCGGACGGACCGTGCATCGACCAATGCACCAACAGCATTGATGCGATCAAAAATCGCATCGATGCTTGAGCGCTTCTGCGCGTCGTCTTGCGCAACATGCGCGGCGCCGCATGATGCA
>NZ_VKHP01001043.1 GCF_010811875.1 Bradyrhizobium uaiense | reverse complement strand
CGCGAGCTCGAAGCCGTCGAGCTCGGGCATGCAGACGTCGACCAGGATGACTGCGACTTCGTTCTTGAGCAGGAACTCGAGCGCCTCGCGGCCCGACGATGCCGCGACGAGCGTTTCGCCGAGCTCTACCGCAAGACACGGCAACTCGAACGCCTCAATGCCGAGCTCGAGGACCGCGTGCGCGCGCGGACCGCCGAGCTCGAGCAGTCGACCACGCGGCTGGTCGAGAGCGAGGCGCGCC
>NZ_VKHP01000105.1 GCF_010811875.1 Bradyrhizobium uaiense | reverse complement strand
GACGTTGATACAACACAAGCGTGTAAAGTTGCGATATTGGTTCCTGCCGAAGCAAGGTCATTCAAGGTACGCGCACTTTGTTCAACAAGGAGCAATGCGGCGCTGACGCAAAGGTGACGCGTCCTCAGCGCATCAGACCGCGTCCGCTTTCAAGAACTGTGGTTCAATCAACAGTAACTTGCAACCGGGAACTGCGACGTTGATACAACACAAGCGTGTAAAGTTGCGATATTGGTTCCTGCCGAAGCAAGGTCATTCAAGGTACGCGCACTTTGTTCAACAAGGAGCAATGCGGCGCTGACGCAAAGGTGACGCGTCCTCATCGCATTTTGAATCGACGCGCTCTTCCAGTTCTGCGCAGGCGCTGCTCTATAGCGCTCCACAGAACTCACCGCAGAAGCCGGCTGGCAGGAGAAGCAACCATGACACTCAATCCGACGGCCCGGAATTATAGCCTCGCTGTCACCGCCTACGAGGCGGGCCGACCCAGCTACCCCGCGGAGATCGTCGCCGCGCTGCCGCTGCAAGCCGCGCGCTGCGTTGTCGATCTCGGGGCGGGAACAGGCAAGTTCACCCGCCTGCTGCTTCAGCATCTCCCCACCACCGCGCGCCTGGGCGCGGGCGAGCCGGTTGCGGAGATGTCGGCCAAGCTGGCCAAGGCAGCGAGGGTGGAGGTCATCAACACGCGAGCCGATGCGATCGATCTCGAAACCGGCAGCGTCGATCTCATCACCTGCGCGCAGGCGTTCCACTGGTTCGACAACGAGGCGTCGGTCGCCGAGATCGTGCGCCTCCTGCGGCCCGGCGGGACGCTGGCGCTGGTCTGGAACAACCGGGATGATCGTGCGCCATGGGTCGACGCATTGTCGGTCATGATCGAAGGCTACGCCGGAGATACGCCCCGGCAACGCTCGGGGCACTGGCGCTGGATCCTGAAGGACCCCCGCTTCGCGATCGAGAAGGAAATCGTGCAGGACCATCCGCACCGGATGCCGCGCCAGGGCGTCTATGAACGTGTTGTGTCGACGAGCTATGTCGCCAATCTTCCCGATGCGGAGAAGGCGGTCCTTCGCCAGAAGACCGATGACATCCTGCGCGAGGCCGGTCTCGGCGACGCCGACGAGGTGGTGTTTCCCTATGTCACGCAGCTGTTCTTGCTGAAGCGGACCTAGACCAAGCTATTGCGCGATGCGTCCTTGCTCGACGACCTGCTTGAGCCGCGGCAGCCTCATGCGCCAGTAGAACGCGACATGCTTTGCGCCGGAGTCCGCGCCGATCTCCCATCCGTTGCCGCGGCGGATCGGTGACGGCGGCACCTGCTGGGTGACCGTCAGCACCGTCTCGCCGCCGTCGGCCGCGAGCGTCAGCGTGATCGTCGCATAGGATTGCGGAACGTCCGGCAGGCCAGAGACCTGCGACCAATAGGAGTATGCAAGCCGCACTGGCGGCTCGACATGGAGGACGCGGCCCTTGTCGCGATAGCGCTTCGCGCCGATCTCCGCCTCGATCTCGATCGCTGCGCCGATCTGCCAGTCGGTCGTGAAATGCGCGTTGCGCCACGTCTCGCCCGCCTTGGGATCCAAGATCGCGTTCCACACTTGCGTCGGCTGTGCAGCGATGCGGATCGATTCGGTGATGGCCTGGGATGCCGAGGTTTCGTTCGTCATCGCATAATCACTTGTCGCCCACGATCTTCCATTTCCCATCCGCGCCACGCCGCAGCGCCGGATCGCCGATGCGGATGTGTTGTGCCAGGAAATCGATGAAGGCGCGCACCCGGGCCGGCAGCGGACCGGCATGGCCGACATAGACCGCGTGGATGTCCTCGCGGTCGCCGGGATTGAGGTTTTGCAGCACCGGCACCAGACGGCCGGCCTCGATGTCGGGGCCGATGTGGAACAGCGCCAGCCGAGCGACGCCGATGCCGCCCAGCGTGAGCTGGCGCGCGGTCTCGCCGTCGCTGGCACGGGCGACTGGCGGCGGCAACGCCTCCTCGATCTTTTCGGCGCGGCGAAACGGCCAGCCGCGGATGCTGCGCGGAAAAGTCCAGCCGATGCCGCGATGGGCGGCGAGGCCGGCCGGCGTCTTCGGCGTGCCGAAGCGCGCGAGGTAGGACGGCGCGGCGACCACCGCCATGCGGCTGGTGCCGAGCTTGCGCGCGATCAGCCGCGAGGCGCCGAGCGGGCCGGCGCGGATCGCGACGTCGGCGCGCGCCTGCATCAGATCGACCAGCGTGTCGGTCAGCACGATGTCGAGCGTGATGTCAGGATGCTCGCGCATGAAGCGCGGCAGCAGCGGCATCACATGCAGCATGCCGAACGGGATGTTGCTGTTCACGGTGAGGTGGCCGCGCGGCACGCAGGAGGCGGCCTCGCGTTCGGCCTCATCGATATCGGCGAGGATGCGCTGGGCGCGCTGATAGAAGGCCTGGCCTTCCTCGGTAAGCTGGAGCTTGCGGGTGGTGCGGTTGACCAGCCGGGTGCCGAGCCGGGTCTCCAGCCGAGAGACCAGCTTGCTGACGCCGGATGGCGTCTGGCGCAGGCTGTTGGCGGCAGCCGTGAAGCCGCCGAGATCGACGACGCGGACGAACACGTCCATCTCGCCGGAGCGGTTGGTATCTGTGCGGGACATCTTGAATTCAAGTCACAAATGATTGGATTGCGGCCATTCTAATCCTTCCTCGCCCGGACCGCTATCTCGCATTGCGGAAGCCTCACCCTCCGGAGCGACATATGCCTCTCGCAGTCCTTGCCTTGACCGCCGGTGCCTTTGGCATCGGCACCACCGAATTCCTCATCATGGGGCTGTTGCTGCAGGTCGCCGCCGACATGCATGTGTCGGTTTCCGCGGCGGGGCTTTTGATCTCGGGCTATGCGCTCGGCGTGTTCGTCGGCGCGCCGATCCTGACGCTCGGGACACGGCGGATGCCGCGCAAGGCGGTGCTGCTGGCGCTGATGGCCATTTTCACACTCGGCAACGCCGCCTGCGCGCTGGCACCGAACTACGAACTGCTGATGGCGGCGCGCATCCTCACCTCGCTGGCGCACGGGACCTTCTTCGGCGTCGGTTCGGTGGTGGCGACCAGCCTCGTCCCGGAAGACAAGAAGGCATCGGCGATCGCCACGATGTTCATCGGCCTCACGGTCGCGACCCTGCTTGGCGTTCCCTTCGGCGCCTGGTTCGGCCTGATGCTCGGCTGGCGCGCGGCATTCTGGGCGGTGGCTGCGATCGGTGTGGCCGCCTTCATCGTGCTGGCGGTGCTGGTCCCCGGTCATGTCGGCGCCAACGACAAGCCCGCGCCGCTGCGCGAGGAACTCGCTGTGCTCGGCCGCCCGCAGGTCCTGCTCGGGCTTGCCATGACGGTGTTCGGCTTCGGCGGGCTGTTTGCGGTCTTCACCTATGTGCAGCCGATCCTGACGCGGCTGACCGGATTCTCCGACGCCGCGGTGTCGCCGATCCTGCTGATGTTCGGTGCTGGCCTTGCGATCGGCAATGTTGCCGGCGGACGGCTCGCCGACAAGGGACTCGCGCGGGCATTGCTGGTGTCGCTCGGCGGCCTTGCCGTCGTCCTCGTGGCGCTGGCAGCCGTCGTCTCGATCAAGGCGTTGGCGGTGGCTCTGCTGTTCGTGCTCGGCATCGCGTCGTTTGCAACCGTCGCCCCGCTGCAGCTTCGTGTGCTCGAAGCCGCCGGCGTGGAAGGGCGGACGCTGGCCTCCAGCCTGAACATCGCGGCCTTCAACCTCGGCAACGCGCTTGGCGCCTGGGCCGGCGGCGTCACCATCGATCGCGGCCTTGGCCTCGGCACGCTGCCGTTGGTCGCCGCCGCAATCACCGCGGTCGGGCTGTTGCTCGCGCTGTGGAGCCTGCGCCTCGACCGGCCGGTCGCGCTCGCCACGCAATGCCCGGCCGAGTGAACGACATCAAAAGGAGTTTCGTCATGGAATATCGCAATCTCGGTGCGTCCGGCCTGAAGGTCCCGGTGCTCAGCTTCGGCACCGGCACGTTCGGCGGCCAGGGACCGTTGTTCTCGGCCTGGGGACGCAGCGACGCCGGCGAGGCGCGGCGGTTGATCGACATCTGCCTCGAGGCCGGCGTCAATCTGTTCGACACGGCCGATGTCTATTCGAACGGCGCGTCCGAAGAGATCCTCGGTGCCGCGATCAAGGGTCGCCGCGACAAGGTCTTGATCTCGACCAAGACCGGTCTGCCGATGGGCGACGGCCCGCTCGACGCCGGCACGTCGCGATACCGCCTCGTCGCCGCGGTTGATGCCGCGCTGCGCCGGCTAGGCACGGACTATATCGACCTGCTGCAGCTCCATGCCTTCGATGCCTTCACACCGGTCGACGAGGTGCTGTCGTCACTCGATACGCTGGTGCGCGCCGGCAAGCTGCGCTACGTCGGCGCCTCGAATTTCTCCGGCTGGCACCTGATGAAATCGCTTGCCGTTGCCGAGCGGCATGGCTGGCCGCGCTACGTGGCGCACCAGGTCTATTATTCGCTGGTCGGCCGCGACTATGAATCCGAGCTGATGCCGCTCGCGCTCGATCAGGGCGTCGGCGCGCTGGTCTGGAGCCCGCTCGGCTGGGGCCGGCTCACCGGCAAGATCAGGCGCGGCCAGCCGCTGCCGAAGCACAGCCGCTTGCATGAGACGGCGCAGTTCGGGCCGGCGGTCGACGACGAGAAGCTCTACGCGATCGTCGATGCGCTGGACACGGTGGCTACAGAGACCGGCCGCACTGTACCCCAGATCGCGATCGCTTGGCTGCTGACGCGCCCGAGCGTCTCATCCGTGATCATCGGCGCGCGCGATGAGGCGCAGCTTCGCGACAATCTCGGCGCTGTCGGCTGGTCGCTCTCGCCGGACCAGATCGCGCGTTTCGACCAAGCAAGCGCGGTGATGCCGGCCTATCCGTACTACCCTTACCGAATCCAGGAAGGCTTTGCGCGGCTGAATCCGCCGCCGGTGTGAGGCGGCCGCGGGCTATCGTCTCACGCCTGCGCGGAACGTTCACAGACCTGCCGGCGATATTCCGCCGGCGTGACGTTCAGGTGCTGCCGGAATACGCGATTGAGATGGCTCTGGTCGGCGAAGCCGGCCAGCAATGCGATCTCCTTCAGTGCCACGCGATCCCTGCGCAGGTGCCGGCATGCGTGCTCGACCTTGCGGCGCAGGACATAGGCATGCGGGCGCATGCCGTAGTGGACGCGGAACTTGCGGGCGAACTGTACCGGCGTGCAATTGCAGATGTTCGCGAGCTCCTCGAGCGTGATGTTGCGGGAGATGTTCTGCTCGACATAGTCCTCGATCAGCCGCGCATGTACCGGCCTGAATCGCCCCTGCGCGCAAGGCATCTTGAACTCGATCGCGGCGTATTTGCGCAGGATGTGGACGCTCGCCTGCAGTGCCAGCGCGTCGTAGCAGAGGCGTCCGCCGGGGCCGCCCGCGGCGACCTCCTGGATCATCTGATCGTTGATCCAGCTCAGCATCGGGTCCTCGACCTTGAGCAGGTCGTGAAGTTCGACCGCCTCGGCGTCGCGGTCAAAGGCATCGCTCGCGGTCTTCGTCATCAGCGTCGGCGAGATGTAGAAATGGCTGACCTCGATGTCGTTCTTCCAGTGCCAGCTTGACGGCTCTGCGCGCGTCAACAGCGACGTGACGCCGCGTCCGACGTGATCCTGCTTCCAGGTGCCGCTGACACGGCGGTTCATCGATGTCGCGCCGTCGCGATAGAGCACGAGGAGAAAGTTCTCCGAAGGCGGGACCCAGATGTCTGACGGCGCATAGCGGAAGATCCGCAGCCGGAAATCGTTGCGGCCGACCGGCGAACTATCCAGCTTCAGCTCGCCGGGAGCGTAGCGCGGCAATTCCTCGACCGTGATCAACTGGCTCATCGCGCGAGCCTCCTCCCTGGAAACCATAGGCGGTTGACCGCTTCTTCTTTGGCTGGACGGCAGAATAAGCCGCTTTCGCCGTTTGCCAAGGAGACCAATGGCCGACCTCTCGATTGCGCTGCCGCGTTCCAGAGATTGTCGGTTTCATTCAAGTCCCGACCGCCGCAGGCGCCATAGCCTCCTGCGTATCCCGGCAATCCAGTCCATGCCGCCGGGACCCAAATTGGCGCAACGCACCGTCATCCGGCTTCCGGATGGGAAAGGGCGTGCGTGAGACCAGACACAGGAGGAAACCATGACTGCGACCGCAACCAGGGCCAATGGAAGCAATGGCGCGCACGCGACATCCAAATTCGACGCCGTGGTGATCGGCGCCGGCGTCGCCGGCCTCTATCAATTGTTCCGCCTGCGCGAGCGGGGCCTGAACGTCAGGGCTATTGACGCTGGCTCAAGCGTCGGCGGCACCTGGTACTGGAACCGGTATCCCGGCGCCCGCTTCGATTCCGAAGGCCACACCTATCAGTACCTGTTCTCCGAGGAACTTTACAAAGGCTGGAGCTGGAGCGAGCGGTTTCCGGGGCAGCCGGAAATCGAGCGTTGGCTGAATTATGTGGCCGACCGCCTCGACCTCAAGAAGGACATCCAGTTCGAAACCACAGTCAGAAGCGCGCATTTCGATGAAGCGACGCAGCGCTGGCAGGTGACGACGGACAAGGGCGATGTGATCGACACACAGTTCCTGGTCACCTGTTGCGGCATGCTCTCGGCCCCGCACGTGTCCTTTCCGGGACAGGAGACGTTCAAGGGCAAACTGTTCCATACCGCGCGCTGGCCGAAAGGACCGATCGAGCTCGCCGGCAAGCGCGTCGGCGTGGTCGGCAATGGCGCGACCGGGATTCAGGTGATCCAGTCGATCGCCGGCGAGGTCGGCCATCTCAAGGTGTTCATCCGCACTCCGCAATACATCATCCCGATGAAGAACCCGAAATGGGATGCATCGGATGCGGAGGCCTACAAGTCGAAGTTCAAGTTCCTCACCGAACGGCTGCCGAAGACCTTCACCGGTTTCGAGTTCGACTTCGAGCACGCCTGGGCCGATCTGTCGCCGCAGCAGCGCCGCCGGGTGGTCGAGGACTGCTGGAACGACGGATCCCTCAAACTATGGGTCTCGTCCTTTGCCGAACTGTTCTTCGACGAAGCCGTCAACGCCGAGATCACTGAATTCGTCCGCGAGAAGATGCGCGAGCGGATCAGGGATCCCAAACTGTGCGAGCAGCTGATCCCATCCGATTACGGCTTCGGCACGCACCGGGTGCCGCTCGAGAGCAATTTCCTCGAAGCCTTCCATCGGCCCAATGTCGAGATCGTCAGCGTCAAGAACAATCCGATCGCCCGCATCACACCGGAGGGCATCCAGACTACCGACGGCACGGTGCACGAGTTCGACGTCATCATCCTGGCGACCGGGTTCGACGCCGGCACCGGCGCATTGACGCGGATCGATATCCGCGGCCGCGACGGCCGCTCGCTGAAGGAGGACTGGGGCCGGGATATCCGCACCACCATGGGGCTACAGGTTCACGGCTATCCGAACCTGTTCACCACGGCGGTGCCGCTCGCGCCTTCGGCTGCGCTTTGCAACATGACCACCTGCCTGCAGCAGCAGGTCGAGTGGATCGACGACTGCATCAAGTACATGCGCGGCAACGACCTGAGCGTCATCGAGCCATCCAGGGATATCGAGGATCAGTGGGTGGCGCACCACGATGAGACCGCCAATGCAACGCTGATCGCGAAGACCAACTCCTGGTATCTCGGATCGAATGTCGAGGGCAAACCGCGGCGCGTGCTGTCCTATTGCGGTGGTGTCGGCACCTATCGCCAGAAATGCGACGAGGTTTCCGCGAGCGGCTATCGCGGCTTCGCGATGCAGTAGGGCTACGCAGGTCAACAACAAAACACAGGAGGAAGACAATGAGCGCGAATTTCAGCGCGACGGCAGATGCGATTCTCGATGGCGTCGTGACCTCAAACCCGCGCGTCCCCGGTGTCGTCGCGATGGTGACCGACCGGCATCGCAACTTCTATGAAGGCGCCGCCGGCAAGCGCCGTCTCGACCAGCCCGCCGACATGACGACCGACAGCGTGTTCGCCATCTTCTCGACCACCAAGGCGATCACGGGCACCGCCGTCCTGCAACTCGTCGAGGAAGGCAAGCTCGATCTCGACGCACCCGCCAAGATCTACGCGCCCGACATCGGCAAGCTCCAGGTGATCGAAGGCTTCGACGACAAGGGCGAGCCGCGACTGCGAGCGCCGAAACGCGACATCACGACCCGGATGCTGATGGTCCATAGCGCGGGTCTGAGCTACGACTTCATCAACCACACCTACAATCGGCTCGCGCAGGAGAAGGGCCAGCCAAGCGTCATCACGGCGTCCAAGGCGTCGCTGATGACACCGCTGCTGTTCGATCCCGGCGAGCGCTGGGAGTACGGCACCAACATGGATTGGAGCGGCCAGATCGTCGAGGCGATCACCGGCAGGCGGCTTGGAGAGGTCTTCAAGACGCGCATCTTCGAACCGCTCGGGATCATGGACACGACGTTCGAGCTCACCGATGCGATGCGTCGCAAGCTCGCCGGCATTCACGCCCGCAACGCCGACGGCTCGCTCACGCCGATGGATTTCGAGCTGCCGGCCAATCCGGAAGTCCACATGGGCGGCCACGGGCTGTACGGCACGATCGGCGACTACATGCGCTTCATCCGGATGTGGCTCAATGACGGCGCCGGCGAGCATGGACGCGTCCTCAAGGCCGAGACCGTGCGGATGGCCGAGAAGAACCACCTCGGCAGCAACAAGGTCACCGCGATCACCGGCGTGATCACCTCGCTCGCCAACGATGCCGAATTCTTCCCCGGTCAGTCGAAGTCCTGGGCGCTGAGCTTCATGATCAACGACGAGCAGGCTCCGACCGGCCGTCCCGCCGGCGCGCTCGGCTGGGCCGGTCTTGCCAATTTGTTCTACTGGATCGATCGGCAGAACGGATTCGGCGGATTCTGGGCGACGCAGATCCTGCCGTTCGGCGATCCGACGTCGTTCATCGGCTACATGAATTTGGAGACGGCGTTCTACGAATCCCTGACACTGCGCAAGGCGGGTTAAGCCCACCGCGTCATGGCCGGGCTTGTCCCGGCCATTCATGTCTTGCTTGCGTGATCGGAGCAAAGACGTGGATGCCCGGCACAGGGCTGGGCATGACGGCGCCACGCGCCGCGATACTTCCGGCGTGCTGCTGGACGCGAAGTATGATTACATGGCGCGATGTCGAACGAGCACATGTCCTCGCCCCAACACCCGCCAGCCGGGCCGAGCTATCGGCGCGGCTGGGTCGATGAGGCCGTGTCCGCGATCGAGGCAGATCAATGCCGGACCGCGGATACTCACTTGATGCGGCTGGTCGTGCCGGCGCTATCCGGCATCGACATTTACCTGAAGGACGAATCGACGCATCCGACCGGCAGCCTCAAGCATCGCCTTGCAAGGTCCTTGTTCCTTTACGCGCTGTGTAATGGCCATATCCGCGAAAGCACTGCCGTGGTGGAAGCATCGTCCGGGTCTACGGCGGTCTCGGAGGCTTATTTTGCGCAGATGATCGCCGTGCCGTTCTACGCGGTGATGCCGCGAACGACATCGGCCGAGAAAATCGCCGCGATCGAGCATTACGGTGGTAACTGCCACCTGATCGACGATGGTCGTGCGCTCTACACCGAGGCGGCCGCGCTCGCCGCGCGTCTCGGCGGTCACTACATGGATCAGTTCACGTTCGCGGAGCGCGCGACGGACTGGCGCGGCAACAACAATATCGCCGAGTCGATCTTCACCCAGCTCAAGGGCGAGCAGCGTCCGTTGCCCGAATGGATCGTGATGAGCGCGGGCACCGGCGGCACATCCGCAACCATCGGGCGCTATCTGCGCTATCGCCAGTTTCCAACCAGGCTCTGTGTCGCCGACGTCGAGCACTCCGCTTTCTTTGATTGCTTCCGCGCCCAGGACCGCTCCCTGGTCTGCGAACATCCCTCGCTGATCGAAGGCGTTGGCCGGCCGCGCTGCGAGCCGTCGTTCGTGCCGGGCGTGGTCGACCGCATGATGAAGATTCCAGATTCCGCATCGATCGCCGCGATGAACGTGCTGTCGCGCCTGCTGCGCCGATCGGTCGGCGGCTCGACCGGCACTAACTTCCTGGCGCTTTGCCGTCTTGCGTCGGAGATGCGCCGTGCGGGTAAGAGCGGTGCGCTGGTGACGTTGATCTGCGATTCCGGCGAGCGGTACCGCCAGACCTATTATGAACCCGCGTGGCTGGAGTCCCGCGGGCTCGACCCGGCTCCTTATGAAACGGAGCTGAATGCATTCCTCGGTGGTGCGCATCCACTCGGCTTCACGGTCGAGGATGTCAAAAATCCGCGCGACCACTCGAATGATACCGCATGAACATAGGTCAACTCCCCAGCCTGATCGCTGCGTCAAAGCCGGTCAACGCGCGGCGATATCCGGTCGATCAGCAGGACGGATCAATTTTCGGGAATACCATGCGCATGCAGGCGCCGCCGGACGGCGCCTGATCGACCTCGATCCGGCCGCCGTGCAGGCGCATGATGGTCTGCACCAGGTCGAGACCGAGGCCGGCGCCGCGGCCGCCCGGATGCAGCCGGCGGAATGGCTCGAGGATCTGCTCGCGCTCGTCGGGTGGAACGCCGTCGCCGTCGTCGCAGACCTCGATCCGGCCTGTCGTCGTCACCCGAACCAGGATGGTGCCGCGCCGCTGCCCGTGATCGATGGCGTTCTGCACCAGATTGGTGAGCGCGCGTTCGAGCGCGGTCTGGTCGCCCGTCACCACGATCGTCTCGTCCTGCTGCTCAAAGGACATCTCATATCCCGCCGCGAAAGCCAGCGGCGCGAGGTCGAGCACGACCTGCCGCGCGACGCCGACCAGATTGACGGGACCGAACGTATCGGCGCGTTGATCGAGCCGTTGCAGGTCCAATAGCTGACCGGCCATGACGTTCAGGCGGGTGGCGTCCTCGAGCAGATGGGTCTTCTCCGGTCCCGCCTGCAATGACGCGACCCGTGTCGAGAGAATCGCGATCGGCGTGCGGAGCTCGTGCGCGGCATCGGCGAGAAAGCGGCGATGGCGCTCGTAACCCCTGTCGAGTCGGTCGAGCGCGGCATTGATGGCCTTGACCAGTGGGGTGATCTCGATCGGGACCTTGTCGAGCGGCAATTGCACGCCGCGCTGGTCGATGTCGATGCGCTCGGCCTGCTCGGCGACCTGGGCGAGGCCTGTCATGGCCCGGCGCACCACGAAGGGGGTCGCAACCAGCGTCGCCAGCGTCATCAGCACGATGATCGGCAGGATCATGTTGAGGAACAGCAGGGGTGTGCTCTCGAGCGCGCGCCACATCGAGAGCTGGCCGTATGTGCCGGTCAGGATCTGGATACGTCCTGCCGACGTATCGACCCATTTGACGAGAGCCGCGGGGCGCGCAGCTTCCGCGGCGTTCCATTTGAGTCGCGCCTCGCTCACATGATCGAGGATTGAGGCGATCGGCAGAAATTGCGTGGGCACCGCGCCCTCGGACAGCTGGTGCCCCTCGCTGTCGCGGATGATGAACCAGAGGTCGGCGTGCTCGGCGCGCAGTGCGGCCAGTTCCGGCGATTGGCGCAACGTCAGGCCGCCCGCTTCATCGCGTATGATGGCGTCGCGTAGCGTGTCGAGCGTGCTGCCTTCGTACTCGCCGATCAGCAGCCCCACCCGCAGCAGGCCGATCGCGGCGGCCCCGATCAGCAGAATCAGCAGGGTCAACGTGACCGCCTGCAGGCCCGCAAGGCGCCCGACCAGGCGCCAGGTGAGAGATCGCGGTCGCAGCACGCTCACGGTGTCTCCCGCAGTACATAGCCGAGGCCACGAACGCCGTTGATCGTGACGCCGGCGTCGGCCTCGGCGAGCCGGCGGCGCAGACGCGACACATGGGTATCCAGCGCATTGGGCTGCACGTCGTCGTCGAGGCCGTAGACCGCCTCCATCAGCGCGGAGCGTTGCACCATGCGTCCCATCCGATGCAGCAGCGTCTCGAGCACCAGCCGCTCGCGACGCGGCATCTCCAGGGGACGTCCGCCGACGCTGGCCTCGCGATGGGCGAAGTCGAACGACAGGCGGCCGATCCGCGCGGCGTGTTGCTGGACATTCGCCGGCCGGCGCAGCAGCGCCCGCAACCGCGCCAGCAGTTCCTCGAACGCAAACGGCTTGCCGAGATAATCGTCGGCGCCGCTGTCGAGGCCCGAGATCCGGTCCGCGAGCTCGCCGCGGGCCGTCAGCACCAGCACCGGCACGGCGTTGCCGCTCGCGCGCAATTTCGGAATCAGCGTCAGCCCGTCGCCGTCGGGCAATTGCCGGTCGAGCACGATCGCGTCGTAGTTTCCCGCCGCGGCAATCGCCTCGGCTTCCAGAAGGTCCGGCGCATGATCGACCAGCATATCGTGCCGTGCGAGCGCCGCACGTAGCGCCGCGACCATGTCCGGCTGGTCCTCCACCAACAGCACCCGCATTGATTGTCTCGATCCCTGCATCGGTTCGTCATTCGATCCGCCGGGTTTATGTCGCATTCATTGCGGCAACCTTGCGGCCTGTCAGCTCAAATGCGTCGCCGGCCAAAATTTCGTCCGCGCGCAGATTCGCGACAGGCTGACGCAAGCTTCGCATGAGACAGACACGTGCTAGGGGCACCTGCAATGCGAAAGACACGTGAATGACCTTGCCAACTAACTTCCGCCGCGACGCCGGCAACGCGCTCATCATGCGGGAGCCCCAGCATGCCGGCCGCTGATATCCTGCCGTTCTTCCGCGCCTGGGTGCGCAATCCGCTGCGTGTTGCCGCAGTCGCGCCATCCGGGCCGGCCGTCGCGTCCCTCATGACGCAGGAGATCACGGCAGATACCGGTCCGGTGATCGAGCTCGGTCCCGGAACGGGCGTCTTTACCGATGCCTTGCTTCGCCGCAGCGTGAGGCAGCGCGATCTGACGCTGGTGGAGTGCGGCTCCGAGTTCATCCCCCTGCTGCAGGGGCGCTTCCCGGGTGCGCGGGTGTTCTGGATGGACGCGGCTTGGCTGAAGAGGGAGAGGCTGTTCGAAGGGGCGCCGGTCGGTGCGGTCGTGAGCGGCCTCGGGCTTCTCATCATGCCACCCGAGAAGGTCACGACGATCCTCGATGGCGCCTTCGGCTATCTCCGCGCCGACGGGGCGTTCTACCAGATCACCTATGGTCCGCGCTGTCCTGTCGCAGACGTGATCCTCGATCGCCTCGATCTGCAGGCGACCTGCATCGGGCAGACATTTCGCAACCTGCCTCCGGCGTCCGTCTATCGGATCAGCCGCCGCCACCCCCACGCTTGATCGAGGTCGCCATGGACACGTCGAGCACGATCGCAATGTTTCTGCATTTCGGCCTGGTGGGAGTTGGCTGCCTCGCCGTCGCCGAGAAGTTCATTCCGCTGTTGCCGTCCTACGTGCTGCTGATGCTGCTCGGGCTGACGGTCTCCGACGGCACCACGCTCGCGATGACCATCCTGGCGACCAGCGCGGGATCGGTCGTCGGCGCGATCGGCTGGTACGGGCTCGGCCGCGCGCTCGGCTCGCGGCGCATCGAAGGGTTGGTGACGCGCTTTGGCAAGTTCGTCTTGCTGCGGCCTTCGCTCTATCGACAGCTCACCGATGCCTATCGCGGCAATCATTTCTGGGTGACACTGATCGGTCAGACCCTGCCCACCGTGCGGATCTATCTGGCGCTGCCCGCCGGCGTGCTGCGGCTGGAGCCCCGCGCCTTCGTGACGGCGACGGCGATCGGCACCCTGATCTGGAATATGCCGTTCCTCAGTCTGGGCTATGCGCTGCGCGGCAGCGGCCACGATCCCGTCAGCCTCGGCTTCTGGGTGGTCGTCGTCCTGATCGCGGTGGAGATCGCGCTCTTCCTCGGATTTCGGTTCTACAAGCGCTCGCTCGCGCCGCCGCGTCTCGCGGAGCCGCGCGCGCTTCCCTCACGCTTTCCGGTTGAGGAGGGCGCATGAAAATCCCTCTGTCACGTCTGTGGCCCAGTTCGGACGCCCTCGAACGGGCAGCCGCGGCATTGCTGGTCCTAGCCGCAAGCTATCAGTTCGGTGTCGCCGCTTCGACCGGACGATATCGTGCGGCCGAGTTCGCGCTGCTGGTCCTTGCCGGAGGCATCTATTGGCATCGTTCGATCTTCCGGCGATGCGCCAGCCGCGATGTCACGAAGGTCCTCGCGGGATTGGCCGAGGCCATGGCGCTGGCGTTTCGGCGGGACGCTCAAGACCCGGTGTGTGGCGATCGCACGAGCGTGGCGCGGATCTCGGCGCGGCTACCCGTCAAGATCAGGAGCCTCTTCATCTCCGATGTCCATCTCGGAACCAGGGGATGTCAGGCGGAGCGGTTGATCGACTTCCTTCGCCACTATGATGCCGAAACCCTGTTCCTGGTCGGCGACATCGTCGACGGCTGGCGCCTGCGGTCGAGCTGGTATTGGCCCACAGCGCACAACGCGGTGGCGCGGGAGCTGATCGCTTTCGCGCAAAGGGGCCGCCGCCTGGTCTACATTCCCGGCAATCACGACGAATGCCTGCGTGACTACGCCGGTGCTGCGTTCGGCGCCGTCGAAATCGTCGACCGGGCGATCCATCGCGGCCTCGACGGCCGCGACTATCTCGTCGTTCACGGGGACCATTTCGATGTCGTGGTACGGCACGCGCGCTGGCTCGCTCTGCTCGGCGATTTCGGCTACCGGGCCGCGCTGGCCTCTAATGTCTGGCTCAACTGGATCCGGCGCCGGTTCGGGTTCGGTTATTGGTCGTTCTCGTCCTGGGCCAAGTTGCGGGTCAAGAATGCGGTCAACCACATCGGCCGGTTCGAGGAGGTCCTGTCATCCGAGGCGCGGCGCCGCAACGTTCAGGGCGTGATCTGCGGTCACATCCACCACGCGGCGATGCACGACGATTTCGGTGTCCGCTACATCAATACCGGGGATTGGGTGGAGTCCTGCACCGGCGTGATCGAGCGCTACGACGGGCATTTCGAAATCGTCCGATGGACCGATGCGCAGGTGGAGTTGGACGCGGCGAGCTTCGTGCCGCTCGCGGAGGCCGTCGCCTGATGCGTGTGCTGGTGGCAACCGACGCCTGGCGTCCGCAGATCAACGGCGTGGTCCGCTCGCTCGAATACCTCGCCAGCGAGGCGCCGTCGCTCGGCGCGGAGATCACATTCCTGACGCCGGCCGATTTCCGCACCATACCGTTGCCCGGCTATCCGGAGATCCGGCTGGCGCTGCCGTCGGTCGGACGGATCGAGCGCGCGATCGCGGCGGCGCGCCCGGACTCGGTCCACATCGCGACCGAAGGCCCGATCGGCTGGATCAGCCGACATGTCTGCCAGACGCGGGGTTATCCGTTCACGACCAGCTATCACACGCGCTTTCCCGAATATCTCGCCGCGCGGCTGCCGGTCCCGCTGCGGTGGAGTTATGCGGCGCTGCGCCGCTTCCACAATGGCGGCGACGGCATCATGGTCGGCTCGCCGTCGCTCGAGCGGGCGCTGAAAGCCCACGGCTTCCGCAAGTTGATGCCATGGTCGCGCGGCGTCGATGCCGAGCTGTTTTGCCCCCGCGTGGAGCGGCCGCTGGCTTTCCCCGCGCCGGTGTTTCTCTATGTCGGCCGCGTCGCGGTCGAGAAGAACCTCGACGCCTTTCTCGGTCTCGACCTGCCGGGCTCGAAAGTCGTGGTCGGGGATGGGCCGCTGCGTAGCAGCCTGCAAGCCCGATTTCCGCAAACGCACTTCCTCGGTACGCGAACCGGCCGGGCGCTGGCCGATGTCTATGCGTCCGCCGACGTCATGGTGTTTCCAAGCCTGACCGATACGTTCGGGATGGTGATCCTCGAAGCGCTGGCCAGCGGCCTGCCGGTCGCGGCCTATCCGGTGATGGGACCGCTCGACGTCATCGGCAGGTCCGGCTGTGGTTGTCTCGATCACGATCTGCGCCGCGCAGCGCTCGGCGCACTGCATGTGCCGCGCGAGAAATGCCGCGCCCACGCCCTGACCTTTACCTGGCGGGAAAGCGTGCGGCAGTTCCTCGACAATATCGGACGGGCGCACGCCACGCCGGCGCGCACAGCCGTCGCGGGAGGATGACGCCGCGCTCGATTGCAGATCGGCTAGCTGCCCAGCAGCTCCGTGATCAGCCCCGCGGCCTTGATCCCGGTGCCGCTGATGATGACGACGGTGCGTTCCGCCGACCGGATCGCGCCGCGCTGCTTCAGGACGTCGAGTGCGGCCGCTGCCGTGGCTGAGGTCGGCTCGGCGAACAGGCCGGTCAAGGCCAGCCGCTTCAAGGCGGCGACGATGCCGTCTTCGGGTATAGCGACGGTGCCGCCGCCACTCTCCTTCAGCGCCGCGATCATCTGCTTCAGCCGCAGCGGATGCTTGATCGCGGTGCCCTCGGCGATGGTCTTGTGGACCGCGCGATCGACCGGCGTGTCGACGCCGGCGGCAAAGCTGGCATCGACCGGCGAGCAGTTGAGCGGCTGCGCCCCGAACAGGCGCGGCAGCTTCTTGATCTGTCCGGCCGCCAGCAACTCCTTGAAGCCGATATAGCAGCCGAGCAGGCTGCTGCCGGCGCCGACCGGCATGATGACATTGTCCGGCGCGGTAAAGCCAAAATCCTCCCAGATCTCGTAGGCCAGCGACTTGGTGCCTTGCAGGAAGAACGGTTGCCAGTTGTGGCTGGAGTAGAAGATCTGCTTCGACTGGCGGATCGCTTCCGCCTCGGATTCCTCGCGCGGACCTTCGACCAGCTGCACCTCGGCGCCGAAGGCGTGCATCTGCGCCACCTTCATCGGCGATGTCGTCGCCGGCGCGAGGATCCTGACCCGCATGCCACCCGCTGCGCCATAGGCCGAGACCGACGCGCCGCCATTGCCGGAAGAGTCCTCCAGCACCGCATCGACGCCGAGCTGGCGCAGGAACGACAGCATCACCGTGGTGCCGCGATCCTTGAAGCTTGCCGTCGGATTGAACCATTCGAGCTTGAAATGCGGCCGCAGATCGTCCCACGCCTTCTCTACGGCAGGCGTGCAGCCCTCGCCCATCGTGATCGGCTGCTTGATCTCGACCGGCAGCGCCGCCCGATAGCGCCACAGCGACCGCGTGCCGCGATCGATCTCGTCGCGGGAGATGCCGGGCAGCGGTGTGACGAGCAGCGGCTTGCCTTCATCCGAGCACCAGCGCGGGACATCCAGCGGGTAGAGCTTGCCGTTGAGCGGGTCGATGTAGCTGGATGATGGCATCTTAATCATTCCTCAGGAGGCCGGTCCGGAGCCGTCGCGACCGAGCACGAAAGCCGGCAAGGTCGCAAGGTTGTCGCGAACCACGATCGGGGCGAGCGCCCCTTCCGGCAGGTTCATTGCGGCCCGATTATGCCACCAAGTCGGCAGGTGCACACGTGCCGTGCCGAACAAATCATAGGCCGATCCCGCGACGAACAGGCATCGAGTGGCCGGGACCGGCAGTTCGTCGAGCGCGAGTTGATAGGGTTGCGGCTGCGGCTTGTAATAGCCGGCGCGCTCGGCCGTCACGAACACCGAGAAGGGAACGCCGATGCGGTCGGCCGCGATGCGGCCGAGCCGCTCCGAACAGTTCGTCACGACGCCGAGCGCGACGCCGGCCGCGTGCAGCGGTTGCAGAACTTCGCGAACCTCGGGCCAGGGATCGAGCTCCGCATAGCGTTCGCCAAGCTCCGCAGCCCGTTCGAACGGTAGTCCGACATTGCGCGCGGCCTCGCCGACCAGATCCTCATAGGGCCGATAGCGTCCAGTGGCGTAGGTGATCCTGAGATACTCGGCGCGCCAGCGAAGTCCGGCTTCGTCGGAGCCTGCGACCTTGTTCCAAAGCGTCCAGCTGTCGAGCAGCGCGGTGAGCAGATCGAACAAAACGGCGTCATAGGCTCGGGTCATGGGCTGTGCTCCGTCTCCTACCATCCGCGAAACCGCTCCCACTGCCTGACGGTGCCAGAGCCGGCGGCGACGACATGATAGCGGTCGTGCTGGGCTCCGGTCGCGCAGGCGTGGTTGGGCAGGATCCGCACCCTCGTGCCGATCGGCAAACTCACCTGCGGCCCGGTGCTGCCGGGACGGGTGGCGATGATGCCGTGCTCCTGATTGGTTTCGGTCACGATCAAATCGAGATAGGGCCGGCCGTCGATGTCGCAGACGATGCCATAGCCCTGGTCGACCGGTTGCTTTGCGGTGCCGCGATCGCGCGACAGCGCCATCCAGCCTGCGTCGATGAAGGTCCAGCCGCGATCGGCGCGATGGCCGATCACCGTCGCTAGCACCGACAGCGCAATGTCCTCGACCGTGCAGACCCCGATCCCTGCCATCACCAGGTCGAACATCACGAAGACGCCGGCGCGCACCTCGGTGACGCCGTCGAGCCGGCGCGCAAAATGCGCTGTGGGCGTCGAGCCGACGCTGACCACGGGGCAGGGCAGTCCGGCCGCGCGCAACGCCTCGGCGCAGGCGACCGCGGCGGCGCGCTCCTGCTCGGCGGCCTGCTCGAGCGCTGCCACGCTGCGGCAGGAATAGGATTCGCCGGCATGCGCCATGACGCCGCGCAACTCGGCGCCGCCTTGATACAGCGCGTGGCCGATCTCGACCAGCCGCGGGTCGCGCGCGCCGACGCCGGCGCGATGGCCGTCGCAATCGACCTCGATCAGCACGGGAACGCGGTCGTTTGTTGCGCGGGCCATCGCGGTGACCGCCGCAGCCTGCTCAGGGCTGTCGAGCACCACGGAGAGGTCGACGCCCTGTCGCCGCAGCGCAGCGACGCGATCGAGCTTCTGCGGCGCGATACCGACGGCATAGAGGATGTCATTGACGCCTGCCGCGGCAAACACCTCCGCTTCCTGCAGCGTGGAAACCGCGGCCGGGCCGCCTGGGCCGTCCATTATGGCGCGTGCCGCCGGAATTGATTTCGCGGTCTTCAGATGCGGGCGCAGCGGCATGCCGAGCCCCGCCAGCCGCGTCTTCAGGCGCGCGATGTTGTGCAGCATCCGGTCTTCGTCGAGCACGAGGCAGGGCGTCTCGATCCCGGCGAGGGGATGCGTTGTGGTCGGAACGGGGGCTGATGACATGCGGCGAGACTAACGTTTTTCATGATAAGTGCAATTTACCGAAGGTCACTCTTATATTAAGTCTGGGCTTAATGATCTCGACTGACGACATCCGCTTCTTCCTGGCCATCGCTGCGGCCCGCTCGCTGGCGGCTGCGGCGCGAGCGCTCGACGTGACGCCATCGGCGGTCTCGCAGCGTCTGCAGAGCCTCGAGCAGCGGCTGGGCGTTCAGCTGGTCGGCCGTTCGGCCCGGCGGCTGACGCTGACCGATGAGGGCGAGCTGCTGGTGCTGCGCGGCAGCGCATTGCTCGACGACACGACGGAACTGACTGAAGCGCTGCAGGCGCGTCGCGGCACCATTGCGGGCCATCTGAAGATCCTCGCGCCGCTCGGCTTCGGGCGCCGCTACATCGCCCCGGTCGTCGCGTCCTTCCGGTCCCGACATCCCGATGTGTCGGTCGAGCTTGAGCTGTCCGATCGGCCGGCGCGTGCCGCCGCTGCCGCGTGGGACGTCATGATCCATATCGGCGCCCTGCAAGATTCCACGCTTCGCTTGCTGCGCCTCGCGCCGAACGAGCGCATCCTCTGCGCCTCGCCGTCCTATCTGAAGCGCCGCGGCACGCCGTCGCGTCCGCAGGATTTGCGCGGGCATCAATGCATCGCGCTGCGCGAGAACGAGGAGGACGTGACGCTCTGGCGGTTCACCCGCAAGCGGGCCGGGTCGGAGCCCGATGTCGTCAGGATCGAGCCGATGCTGTCGAGCAATGACGGCGAGGTCGTGAAGGCCTGGGCACTGGCAGACCACGGCCTGATCGTCAGGTCGGAGTGGGATGTCGCTGGCGATCTCGCCGGTGGCCGGCTGGTGCGCGTCCTGCCGAACCATCGCCTGCCGCCGGCCGATATCGTCGCGTTGCTCAATCCCGGCCGGGGTGGGCGGGCGAGGCGCACGCAGGCCTTCGTGGAGCACCTGCGCGCGGCCCTCGCGCCGCCGCCATGGCGCAGCAGGCTGCGCTGACGGATGGTGCGATCGCTTACGCCGCGCCGGCCTGCTTGCTCAGATAGCCCTTGGCAAAGTCGAGATACCAGTCAAGGCACCCCGGATTGGCCATCGCATCGCGGTTGATGACCTTCTCGATCGCGTGGCCGAGCAGCAGCTTCTTGACCGGCAGCTCCTGCTTCTTGCCGGACAGCGTGCGCGGAATTTCCGCCACGGCGAAGATGTCGTTGGGCAGGAAGCGGCGCGACAGTCCGGCCTCGACGGCCTTGTTGATCTTCGCCTTCATCGCGGCATCGAGCGCAACGCCTTCGCGCAGCACCACGAACAGCGGCATGTAGCTGTCGCGGCCGAGATATTCGAGGTCGACGACCAGCGAATCCAGCACCTCCGGCAGCGCCTCGATCGCCGAATAGAGCTCGCTGGTGCCCATCCGCAGGCCATGGCGATTGATGGTGGCGTCGCTGCGGCCGTAGATCACGCAGGAGCCGTCGGGATTGATCTTGAGCCAGTCGCCATGCCGCCACACCGGGCCGCGGCCGGAGCCGTCGAAATTGTCGGGGTAGGTTTCGAAATAGCTCGACAAATAACGCGCATTGCCGGGATCGTTCCAGAAGCGCAGCGGCATCGACGGTAGCGGCTCGGTGCAGACGAGCTCGCCGACCTCGTCGATCACCGCGCGGCCCTGCTCGTCGAACGCTTCCACCGCGCAGCCGAGCAGGCGGCATTGCATGATGCCCGGCGTCTGCGGCAGTTCGCGATTGCCGCCGATGAAGGCGCCGGCGAAATCGGTGCCGCCGGAAATATTGGCCCACCACATCTCGGCCTGCGCCGCGTTGCCGGTGCGTTTCGACAGCGCGGCAAAGCGCTCGTTGAACCAGGCTTGCGTATCGGCTGAGAGCGGCGAGCCGGTCGAGCCGAGCGTGCGCAGGGCCGAGAGGTCGCCGACGGCGGCGAGATCGATCTCGGCCTTGGTGCAATTGGCGAAGAACGCCGCGCCGGCGCCGAAGAAGGTCGCCTTGGCGTCGGCGACGAAGCGCCACAGCGTGGTCCAGTCCGGCTTGTCCTTGGTGCCGCCGGGACTGCCGTCGAAGATGCAGCAGGTGGTGCCGTTGAGCAGGCCGTTGGCCTGGCAATTCCACATGATCCAGCCGGTCGACGAATACCAGTGGAAGCGTTCGCCGAATGAGTTCGGCTGGTAGCTGCAGCCGATGTCGTTGTGCAGCGTCGACAGCGGCAGCGCCACGACGATGATGCCGCCATGGCTGTGCAGGATCGGCTTCGGCAGTCCTGTCGTGCCCGAGGAATAGACGATCCAGAGCGGGTGATCGAACGGCAGCCATTCCGGCTCGAAGGCGTCGATCTCCGCGCCCTGGCCCGCGAGGATGGACGACAGCCGTGTCTCGGGCGGCGCCGCATCGCTGTGCAGGATGACGTGCTGCACTGTCGGCAGCGCGCGCCGCAGCTCCGCGATCACGCCCTGCCGCTCGTGACGCTTGCCGGCATAGGTCACGGCATCGCAGGCGATCAGCACTTTCGGTTCGATCTGCCTGAAGCGGTCGATCACCGCGGGCGCGGCCATGTCGGGCGCGCAGACGCTCCAGATCGCGCCGATACTGGCGGTCGCCAGAAACGCGATGATCGTCTCCGGAATGTTCGGCAGGTACGCCGCGACCCGATCGCCGGCGCGGACGCCCTTGGCCTTCAGATCCAGCGCAAGCGCCGCCGATTTGCGCTGCAGCTCCGGCCAGCTCGTCTCCGAAAGCTTACCGTCCTCGCCGCTCGAGATCAGGGCCGGCAGCCCCGCGGCATGCGCCGGTGCGACATGGCGGAAGACCTGGCGCGCATAATTCACCGAAGCGCCCGGAAACCACACCGCGCCCGGCATCTTGCGCTCGGCGAGCACCACCGAATGCGGCGTCGGCGAGCGCAGATCGAAATAATCCCAGACGCTCTGCCAGAAGGCGTCGATATCGGTGACCGACCAGCGCCGCATCGCCTCGAAATCTGCAAACGCAAGGCCGCGCGTCTGCTTCAGCCATTGCCGGTAAAGGGCCATTTGCGGAACGTAAGGTGCTGTCATGGGCGGTTTCCGACGTTTCTTGTGCTGTGGCATGCGCGATCCGGCATGCCGGTGTCTCTTAACATAGTGACGCGAGTGCGGGGAACGCAGTCGAGCGGCAAGCTGCGTCATATTCTTACCGCCGCCACGGCGTGCTATTCCATCTATAGAGGCTGATTCCATGCGTATTCGATAAGCGAGCTGCCGTGTCGGTCGGCGAACTCTTCATCCTCGGTTTCCACGGCAAGGTCATTCCACCTTGGCTCACGGAGTTTGCCGCGCAATTCGGGCTCGGCGGCGTGATCCTGTTCGATTACTCGTGTCAGACCCGGCAATACGACAACAACATCGCGTCGCCCGCGCAGGTGCAGTCGCTCTGCGCCGAGATCGCGGCGCTGCCGTCGCGGCCGCTGGTCTTCATCGACCAGGAGGGCGGTCTGGTGCGCCGGCTCAAGGATGGCCTGGGCTTTCAGCCGCTGCCGAGCGCGAAGGATTTCAACCGGCTTACACTGGCGGAAAAGCAGACGATCCTGGCTGCTTGCTATGCCGAGCTGCGCCGGCTCGGCATCCGCTACAATTTCGCGCCCGTCATCGACGTCGATGGCAACCCCGACAATCCCAACATCGGCAAGATTAAGCGGTCCTATTCGTCCGACATCGGTGAGGTCGAGGCCAATGTCCGTCTGGTTGACGCTGCGGCGCGGCAGGCAGGCGTCGGCCTTTGCCTGAAGCATTATCCGGGCATCGGCGGTGCGCACGTCGATTCACATCTGGAGTTCATGGATATTTCCGATGCGCTGCGGCCGGAGCAGGAAGAGCTGTTCTATGCGCTGGCGCCGGACATCCATGGCGATGCGGTGCTGGTCAGTCACGCCATCGTCTGCCAGTGGGACGCGGAGCATCCGATGACGTTGTCGCCGGCCGGGATCGGCCGGCTGCGCCGCCGCCTGCCCGAGACGTTGCTGATCACCGATGACATGCAGATGCAGGGGTTGCAGAAAGCGCTCGGCACGAGCGCGGCCAGCCTGCAGGCGATCGCTGCCGGCATGGACATGATCTGCATCGGCAACAATTTGCTCGACCAGGAGCAGGAGATGGCCGGCATCGCCGCGGCTGTCGCGGGTGCAGTGCAGGACGGATCGCTGGATTGGGCCGCGGTGCAGCGCTCCATTGCGCGGGTGCAAAAGCGCAAGGCACTGCTCGCCTGATTGCGTTGAACCAAATTTTGCGCCGAGCGACCACAAGGAGTGGAACCAAATTTCATTACCGTGATTTAACAATGACGCTCATCGGGGCTAACAACCATGAAGATGCTCAAGCGTCTCTTCCGATTGACCTGGCTACGCCGCGACGCCCGCAGCTCGGCCGATGTCCCGCCTGCCTCCATCGATCCCGACGAATTCAGCCGCCTGCTTTGCAGCGGGCGCCGCGAGGATTTGCGGACACTGGCAAAGCGGCTGAGCCAACGCTCGCGCGCCCACGCCTAGGTGGTGCATCGGAGCGAGTGTGAGCCGGTTCTGATTGAACCAGAACCGGCAGGTCCGGCGTGCGGCCGCGGCTTCAATTCCGATCTCGACGCGATCCGTTATTGCTTTGCCTTGTCGTGTTTCCCGATCCCGACTGGCTTGTAATCATAGGTCGGGTAGAACTCGGTGTGGTACGCGCCCCAAGCGCTGCTCTCAATGACACGATTGACCTCGCGCAGCCGCGATGCCGGCAGCCGCAACGTCACCACCTGACCGATCCCCATCATCACGTACCAACTGACGATCTCGACACCTTCGGGCGGAAACGCCTTGTAGAAGCCCTGCCGCTCAAGCTGCGCGTTGAGTTCGCCGAGTGGGCGCGATTGATCATGCTTGAGGAAGATCGTGATCATGATCTCGTTGTCGGATGTCGGCGTTGCATCGCCGGCCGCCGCGGTCTGGGCCTCTGCGCCCGTGCTGAACAGCAGTGCTGCGGCGAGCGCCGCAATCACCATCCAGGATCCGTGTCGCCCGTTCCGCTCTCGCTTCATTGTCGCGCCCTTTTGTTGTTGATCGAGAGGCGGCGATCATCGCGGCGAGCGCCGGGGCTGTAAATCGACATTCGCCTGACTTGATCCAGGTCCGATGCCGGTGGGCCGATGTAAACCGTCTCATACGCGCGGGCTCCAGCGCGCGGTATGCCGATGCCATCCCGATGCCCGGAGAGATGATCGATGACGACCCGGCGAATGGCGTATTGGTGGTTCAGGTTCGTTCTTTCGGGGCGGTTCCTGGAGAAGTTCCTGCGGTTGCGGCGCCCTTGATGTCCAAGGCGCTGTGCGGATCCCGGCGCCTTGCAACCTGAAACCCGGGAGTGTGGGACGCATCCGGGAGAGCCGGGGTCGGTAAATTCCTACCTGCGATTGCCGCCGGGATGAAACGACACGGTATCCCGTAAGAATACTGTAATTCGACTCAAATATGCGAGATTCGTTGCCAAATCAGCGGTAATCTGCGCCTGCTTGGCAGGTTGGGGCCCGAGGTCACAGTTGCGTCACCCGTAGTTTTACGGAGTCCCTTGTTAACGCGGCCACAAGTTCACCTTTGGTAAACCATACTTATGACGCAACATGACAACCGTGCCGAGGCCCGCCTTCCCACATGGATGGATGGAACCCCGACGCTCGAAACGCCGCCGCTTGGGCTTGAGGGCGCCGCTCCGCCGCGACCCCAGGTGACGGCGGAGACCGGCGCCGCGATCGTCCGCCAGTTCAACGGGCCGGTGACGGCGTTGCTGCTCTATATGAATGAGCTCAAGCAGCACAGTCAGCAGTTCGCGCACGCGCCCGGCAACGGGGTCTATCTGCGGCAGGTGATCGAGAACGCGCTCGAGCAGACCGAGCGGGTGTCCGCGATGCTCAAGCAGATTTCCGATATCTATCCGAACGCGCTTCCGACCACCGATCTCAAGCCACCGGGCGACGACAAGCCGGCGGGCGCGCGATCGCCTGACGTCATGTTCGCGCCGGAAGCCGGCCGCAAGCCGCTGACCAGGCGCGAGCGTGAGGTGCTCAGCCTGATCAGCGACGGCTATTCCAACAAGCAGGGCGCGCTGCGGATGAACATCAGCCCGCGCACGTTCGAGAGTCATCGCGCCGAGGCCATGCGCAAGCTCGGTGCGCGCAACACCGCCGACCTCGTCCGCAAGGCCTTGTTGCATTCCGCCTGAGCGGTGATCCCGGTTCGCCAGAACTGATTGTCAGAAATCGTCTTCCGCGGCGAAGCACAGGCGCGGCGCGGGCCGCTTGGCCGGCGCAGCTGTCTTCGGCTCGTCCGGAACGATCGTGACCACCCATGCCGCCGTCGCGCCGGACCTGCTTTCGACGATCGCACGCACGCGTCCCGTGACGGTCGCACCGGCGGACCGGATGGTGGCGGGGCGGCCGTTGAACTGGGCCATACGGAAGCGCCGAGCCTCCTTCCGGTCGGTCGTCTGATACGTGAACATCGGCTCCCCCGTGCGTCGATCCGACTCTGGGGATTCAGCGTTATCCGACGGTGAAGATCGTACGCCGTAGAAGTACGGCTTGCGCGACGGTTAGAGCGCTTTCGAGCCAAGCGGGTACCGGTTCGCGTGAAGAAAACCCGCTAAAATCAATAAAAGTCTAGCGGCCGGCTTCCTGGCAATTCAGCAGCCCCGCATACTGCGCCTTCACCGCGGCGTAGCATTCGCACGCGGTCCGGATCAGTCCATCCGCGTTGGTGATCTCGATGTGCCCGCGGCTGTAGTGGATGAAATTGGCCTGTTGCAAGGTATGCGCGACCAGCGACACGCTGTTGCGGCGTGCGCCGATCATCTGCGCCATCGCTTCCTGCGTCAGGACGATCTTGTTGCTGCCGGAGAGGTCGCGTGTGTGCAGCAGGCAACGCGCCAGCCGCGACTCCACGGTGTGCGCGGCGTTGCAGCCGGCAGTCTGCTGGATCTGGGCATAGACGGCGAGCCCATGCCGGATCAACGTCGCGCGCAGCGTCGGGCTTTGGCCCGCAGCGGCCCGCAACGGCTCGAGCTCAACCGTCGAGGCGAGGCCGGGCACCAGCACAGTGGCGTTGTTCAAGACGGGCCCTTCGACGAGCGGGGCGAATGCGCCGTAGATGCTGTCGTGGCCGACCATCGCGACCTGCACGCGCTCGCCTCTTGCGAGCTTGACCACCAGCGAGATCACGCCCTTGTGCGGCATGTATGTCCGTTTGAGCATCTCGTCTGACTCGGTCAGGACCGAATCGGCGGCGAGGTCGACCGTCCGCAGATGCGGCCGGATCAGGTCGAAATCACTCTCCGACAGCGACGACAGGAATCCGTTCGGTGATCGCGGAACTGTATCCAAAGCAACCTCCTGCCTGCCGGCAAAGCTTGTCTCTGGGCCTCAGGGCTAACGCGTGCGGCGGAACGTCCCTGCAACTTATTCTGGCATGTCTGGGTTCCAATGGAAACATATCTTGGTTCCATTAGGAATACGGCTATCGCCCGCGTGATCACGTTTGTGGTGTCAGGCCGGTCAGCACAGGCGCGGCGCGCCCCCGTCAATCTTCCGGCCCGATCAATTGTTCGGCGTGCGCCTTGACCGTCGCATAGCATTCACACGCCGCCTTCCGCAGGCCGTCGATATCGGTGATTTCGATCTGGCCGCGGCTGTAACGCAGGATGCCGGCCTGCTGAAACCCATGTGCGACGATCGACACCGCGTTGCGCCGGACGCCGATCATCTGCGCCAGCATCTCCTGGGTCAGCGGCAAGGCCTCGCTGCCGCACAGGTCGCGTGCGCGCAGCAGCCAGCGTGACAGCCGTGCCTCCACCGGATGGGAAACGTTGCAGGCGACGGATTGTTGCGTCTGCGCCATCAGTGCCTGCTCATAGAGTGCAACCAAGGTCCGAAAATCCGCGCTGCGATTTGCAGCCTCGCGGAATTCTTCCGCCCGCAGCATCGACGCCGTGCCCGGGACCACCACGATCGCGTCGGCGAGCGGCGGTCGCTCATGCAGGGCGGCGGAACCGCCAACGACGCCGTCGCGACCGACGGTTGCAATTTCGACAGATTGCCCGTCGATCAGATTGACCATCATCGAGACCACGCCGCTGTGCGGAAAATAAACCCGCTGCACCGGCGCGCCGGCATCGGCGAGCGCGGTTTCCTTGGTCAGGTCGACGGTTTCCAGATGGGGATGAAGTTGCGCGTACTCCGTGGAGGGAAGTGCTTGCAACAGACGATTGGGCGGGCGCGTTACCGCGGACATTGGAGCTCCTGCCGAGGGCGGGAGCACTACAGTCTCGCATCACCTACTCTTGGCGTGTGGACCGCGAACATAGCTTGCCTGTCCAATTGCACAAGGGTTGTAGTGCGAACCTTATACCCTCTAGGGGGCAGACGGTTGGCATCGCATCGGCCTGCGCGGCGATCGCGGTCGATTCGAACGGCAGGCACCGCGGACGATACGGTTGCGGCATTGTCTCGCATTTGTTGATTTCCATTAACTCTAAGCGATTCCCGACCACGTCTCGTCGTGACCGCTCTTTCGGTTTTCGAAGCACCCGGCCGGCAGCGCCAGGATGCGGCAAGTCTCGCAAATGCGGGGACAAATTCGCTGCGGCGACATGGACCCGATGGCGGATACGCGCCGTGACGCCGCGCGTTTGCGTCGGCGGCCGTAGTATTACCGGCAAAGCCGTTCTGGGTATTTGTACGGAGCAGCCCTTTAACGAACGGGTAGCGCGGACGGACCAGTGTGGCGTGGGCCGCCGTGTGAAAGTTACGGCGTCGCGTCAATCGTGTTCATCCAGAAGGGTACCAGTATGTCCGGCATCGTCCTCTCGTCATCGGTTCGCCAGAATCTGCTTTCGCTGCAGTCGACGGCCGACCTGCTCGCCACCACGCAGAACCGCTTGTCCACCGGCAAGAAGGTCAACACCGCTCTCGACAATCCGACCAACTTCTTCACGGCGCAGTCGCTCGACAACCGCGCCAGCGACATCAACAATCTGCTGGACGGTATCGGCAACGGCGTGCAGGTGCTGCAGGCCGCCAACACCGGCATCACCTCGCTGCAGAAGCTCGTCGACAGCGCCAAGTCGGTCGCCAACCAGGCGCTGCAGGCTGCGGTCGGCTATTCCCAGAAATCGCAGGTGACGACCGCCACGATCACTGGCGCCACCACCGACGATATCCGCGGCACCGCCACCTACAGCAACGCCACCCTCGCTGGCACGGTCGTCAACAACAATCTCGGGACGCCCGCGCCGATCACCGCCGCCACCAAGCTCGTCACCGCGGCCGCCTCCGACACCTTGGCGGCGACCCCGACCGGCACGATCAGCGTCAACGGCAAGTCGATCACGTTCTCGACCTCGCAGACCACGTCGACGACCGATTCGTCCGGCAACGTGACCCTGGGCACCGGCGCTGGCAGCAATCTGACGGTCGGCGACCTGCTCACGGCGATCGACGGCATCACCGGCGCGACCACGGCCTCCACCGTGTCGGCCGGCGCGCTCCAGATCAGCACCGGCATCAACCAGGATCTCAACATCTCCGGCTCGGGCCTGGCCGCTTTCGGCCTGACCGCCGGAACCAAGGCGCGCACCGTGGCAACGCCTTCGCCGCTCGATGGTTTGACGCTGACGATCGGCGCGACCGGCAACGGCACCGCCACCAACATCACGTTCGGTAGCGGCGCGGGCCAGGTGAAGTCCCTCAACGACTTGAACACTCGTCTGGCGGCCAACAACCTGCAGGCTTCGCTCAGCGCGGGCGGTGCGCTCACCATCAGCACCACCAACGATGCTGCGTCCGCGACCATCGGCACGATCGGCGGCACGGCGGCCGGCGCCGGCAAGCTGTTCAACGGCTTGGCGGGCAGCGCCCCGGTGCAGGATCCGGGTGGCCTGTCGAACCGCGCAAACCTGGTCAACCAGTACAACAACATCCTGGACCAGATCACCACGACCGCCCAGGACGCCTCGTACAACGGCATCAACCTGCTCAATGGCGATCAGCTCAAGCTGACCTTCAACGAGACGGGTTCTTCGACGCTGAAGATCCAGGGCGTGACCTTCGATGCCTCCGGTCTGAACCTCACCAAGCTGACCGCCGGCACGGACTTCATCGACAATGCTTCGGCCAACGCCACGCTGAAGACGCTCAACAGCGCGAGCGGCCTGCTGCGCACCCAGGCTTCGACCCTCGGTTCGAACCTGTCGATCGTGCAGATCCGCCAGGACTTCTCGAAGAACCTGATCAACGTGCTGCAGACCGGCTCGTCCAACCTGACGCTGGCCGACACCAACGAGGAAGCGGCCAACAGCCAGGCGCTGTCGACCCGCCAGTCGATCGCGGTGTCCGCGCTGGCGCTGGCCAACCAGTCGCAGCAGAGCGTTCTGCAGCTGCTCCGCTAAGCGTAGCCGCGACAGACATCGAATATCGGGGCGGCGGAGGAAACTCCGCCGCCTTTGTTTTGCGTGCGCTTGACCACTTCGCGGGATTCAACCCATGGGCGATCGCGTTCTGATGCAACGGGCGTCATTGTCGCGAATGTTTCGCCGGGCTTAACGGCCGCTCGATCGTATTTGGTTCAAATTGCGATGACCGGTGGAACGGGCTCTTTCCCGTCCGGGTGGTAAGGGCCTGTCCTTGTGAGACTGACCGTGATGTCGTGATGCGTCGTCCTTGACGAGCTTCATCGTCCGTATTTGCACGGACGACGAAATTAACGTCGCTGTGAAGCCGGCCAAGTTATCGATGTGAGGCGAGCGTTCCGTAGCACCTTGAGGGGACCTATCCATGGACGATCTGTTGCGCGAGTTCCTGACGGAGAGCAGCGAGAGCCTGGATACGGTCGACAACCAGCTGGTGCAGTTCGAGCAGGATCCGAACAACGCGAAGATCCTGGATAACATTTTCCGTCTT
>NZ_VKHP01001042.1 GCF_010811875.1 Bradyrhizobium uaiense | reverse complement strand
CGCCACGAGCCGATGTCGGCCCAGCCGCACGCCACCGGCACCACCGCGGCATGCGCCGTCTTCTCCATGACCGCGTAATCGATCGAGATCGCGTTAGTCGCGCCGAACGCCGCGGCATCGAGCTTGACGAAGCCGAGATCGCGCGTTGCCGACGCAACCGACTGCTCCACCGAGGCAACGCTGTCCGCATCGACATTGCGATACTCGTCGAGCAGCACGCCGGCACGGAACATGAAGTTGC
>NZ_VKHP01001041.1 GCF_010811875.1 Bradyrhizobium uaiense | reverse complement strand
CGCGACAGTCGCTTTCCCGCCAAATCCACGGTGTGTCGGTCTCCTTGATACGCGGCCTTGAGGAGCGCGTCGACCTCGGCGCGCGTCATCTCCGACATAGTCATTTCGGGACTATCGAGGTCGACGCGCTCCTCAAGGCCGCGTCTCAAGGAGACCGACACACCGTGGATTTGGAGGGAAAGCGACTGTCGCGCCTCGATCTCTCGGGCCTCGACTTCTCCGGCGGCAACCTTCATCTCGTC
>NZ_VKHP01001040.1 GCF_010811875.1 Bradyrhizobium uaiense | reverse complement strand
CGCCGGCCGCTCCACCTCAGATGATTCAACTGCAACGCCTGCCGCGGCCAGTCGGCCGAGCTCCCTGGGCGACGATCCCCTCACCGCGTCGTTGAGCTATCTCGCCGCCCATCACGGCCGCGCGGTCGTAGAGCGAAACAGACAAGCGTCCGTCCGTGATCGGAAGTCCGCCGAGCAGAGCCTCACGGCTGACCGCGCGGCCGGGAAGGGCGGCGAGAGGGCTCAACGACGCGGTGAGGGGA
>NZ_VKHP01001039.1 GCF_010811875.1 Bradyrhizobium uaiense | reverse complement strand
GGCGGGATGGGAAGACGAGCTCGAACGCTGGCTGATGCCGTTCTTGGACCGGCTGGGTCACAAGACTCGGCAGCGGATGTGTCCTCTGTATGTTGCGGGACTGATCGGTCCTGGCGATCGCAAGAGCGTTCAGCCGATGGCAGAACGCCTTGCCTCGGGCAGCTACGATCAGCTGCACCATTTCATCGCCGATGGTGTCTGGGACGCATCACCACTGGAATCTGAGCTGCTCAGCCAGGCGG
>NZ_VKHP01001038.1 GCF_010811875.1 Bradyrhizobium uaiense | reverse complement strand
GCGACCGCGCCGACAGTTCGAGCTTTCGCGGCGACCTCGGCGGACTGCTGCGCAGCCGCGCCTTCGTCGGCTATCTCATGTGCCAGGTGCTGGCGTCGCAGATCATCTTCGCCTTCGCCGGCGGCGGAATTGGCCATCACGAAGGCATTGGCGACCATCACGATCATCTGGGTGCCGAACAGCCAGAGCGGCGCCTGGTTCAGCCCGGCAAAACTCCAGATCAGGTTCAGCAGGCTGCCGCC
>NZ_VKHP01001037.1 GCF_010811875.1 Bradyrhizobium uaiense | reverse complement strand
GCTGAACTGCTCGCTCGAGACCAGCGGCCCGTCGGCAATCTGCCCCTGCACCTTGCCGTAGAGCTGGAAGCCTTCGGGCAGCTCCTGGGTATGCGAGACGTCGAGGTTGAGGTGGGTGAAGCTCGGCACCGACGGCTTCTCGTCACCGGTCACTTATTATCCCGTCGTCGCGACCTACGGGGCGACGTTCCAGCAAGAGAAGTTCACGACGCAGTTCAATGCCGGCGTCACCTACAATATCC
>NZ_VKHP01001036.1 GCF_010811875.1 Bradyrhizobium uaiense | reverse complement strand
TTCCGGCTGCAATGCCGGAAACGACAGCACGTTGGTCGGCTTGTCGATGCTGCGCCAGTTGGCGTTCAGGGTGCGGATGCCGGCGTCGTCGGTCAGCATCACCGCAAGCTCGGCGTCGGCGACATCGCGATCGCCTATGAGACGACGCGGCGGGAAGCCGATGAGGAACAGAAGCCGTTCGACCATCATTTGAGCCATCTGGCGGTGCATGGCTTCCTGCACCTGATCGGTTACGACCACGA
>NZ_VKHP01001035.1 GCF_010811875.1 Bradyrhizobium uaiense | reverse complement strand
CGTCAAAGACACAAGCGTTTGGCAATTTGCCGTCTTGCCGAGAGCCGACGCGTATTGAGCTGCAACACCAACCGAGCGTTCGCCCTTCTTCGGCAATGAGGTGTCATCAATGACCAGCACCGCATCCCTACCGCCGACAAGTCGGTCCGCCTGGTTGAGCAGTTCCGTCTCTAGCGGCGTCGCGTCCCAGATGCCGTCCGCAATGAAATGGTGCAGCTGGTCGTAGTTGCCCGTGGCAAGGC
>NZ_VKHP01001034.1 GCF_010811875.1 Bradyrhizobium uaiense | reverse complement strand
CCACAGCTGGAGAGTCCGATAGCCGGCACTGTTCGGGTCAACGACGGTCACCAGGCTCGACAAGGCGATCAACTGACCTGCGCTCGCCGAAGTGTTGCTCACGACGTTAACTGATGGCGTAATAGGTGGTGTGGCCGTAATCAGCGTGCCCGTACCAGAATCCTGCGTTGCAGTGAAGCCAACTCCGGGATTCTGACCCAGCTGCAGATCATACGTTATTCCGCCCTCGACAACTTGAAGCA
>NZ_VKHP01001033.1 GCF_010811875.1 Bradyrhizobium uaiense | reverse complement strand
AGAAGATCTCGGTCGGCGCGCCGTTCTTCAATTTCACCTTTGCGCCTTTGTTCGTGCCGCTGCTGCTCGCGGTGCCGTTCGGGCCGCTGCTGGCCTGGAAGCGCGGCGACCTGCTCGGCGCGGCGCAACGAGAGCGACAGCGGAATCCGGAACAGCGCGACGCGTTCGGCGAGGTCGCATAGCGCGCCCATGATCACGAACGCCGCAAGCCCGATCGCGAGCGGCGCCAGGGTCGCGCCGCC
>NZ_VKHP01000104.1 GCF_010811875.1 Bradyrhizobium uaiense | reverse complement strand
AGACGGCCATCCGGCGGGCAGATCGCGCTCGCCGCAACGGCAATATAACGGTCGCTGAACAGCACCGAGTTTTCATCGGCGCGGTCAGCGCGTCCGTAACGAACGGCGAGATCGACGCCGTCGGCGCGCCGCGCATCGCCAGGAAGGCAGGGAACGAAGCCAGCGCCGCCAGGCTGCCGAGCAGCCGCGGCGCCATGAAGGCACGGTGGCGCGCGCGCGTCAGCGCATCATATTGCGCCGACGGATGCAGCAGCGCATCCAGGCAATCGCGGATCAGACTCAAACTACTCACAGCACTCGCGCTTCGGCTCAATCGTCAGTTGGACGCGCCGGAACGCCTCCTTCGTGATTGCAGGTCAACGTGTCAGAGCGAACTTAAGCGAACGCTAAGGCGGGGCGGCCTGCTGCCAAACACCGTGCATTGGTGAGGGTTCGATGCTGCTATTCACCGGTCATTTGTCGGGGATGGTGAACGGCTGGTTTCCGGATGCGACGTTCTATGGTTTCGAAATGGTGGTGCTTTGCATGCGGCACCATCAGCGGCCATCAATCGAAAATTTACGGCGAATCAATTCAGGCGAATTTTCCGCGATTTTCCGGCGGATTTACTTCAATGCAGATACTTCCGATTTATCGACCGGTGCTACCCCTGAGGCAAACAGCGGCATCGACCGCGCAAGAAGCAAAGACAGATAGACGACCGGGATCGCGCCATGTTCTTCCTGCTGCGTTTGGCTTTCTGGCTCGGGCTGGTGCTCGTGCTGCTGCCGAGAGACAAAACACCTGAAGCGGACAAGACGCCGCAGATCAGCGCATCGGACGCGGTGTCGGCCGCGACCGCGACGATCAACGACATGGGTCAATTCTGCAAACGTCAGCCGTCCGCCTGTGAAGTCGGCGGCCAGGCTGCGACCGCGATCGGCCAGCGCGCCACCGATGGCGCCCGCAAGATCTACCAGATCATCACCGACAAGAAGCCGCCCGACCACACCGGCTCGATCGGAAAGGACGATACCGATTCCGCGCTTGCCGCATCCCGCGACACGCTGACCGCGGACGACCAGACGATCGAATTCCGCCTGCCGCCGACGCCGTGAGCGCAATCAGAGCGCTTTCGAGCGAGCCCGATACCGGTTCGCGTGAGGAAAACGCGTCAAAACCACCGGGAACCGGTTCCATTTTCGTCGCTTTCGCGGCCCGCCTTCCTATATAAGCCGTTAAGCACAGGACGCGGACCACGATGACGACGATCGACGAAATCAGGGACAATTTTGCGCTGCTGGACGAGTGGGATGACCGCTACCGCTACGTCATCGAGCTCGGCCGCACGCTCGAGCCGTTGTCGGAGGCCGAGCACTCGGCCGAGAACAAGGTGCAGGGCTGCGTCAGCCAGGTCTGGCTGTCGAAGCGGGTCGAGCGCGCTGCCAATGGTGAACCGCGCCTGATCTATGTCGGCGACAGCGATGCCCATATCGTGCGCGGTCTGGTCGCGATCGTGCTGACGCTGTTTTCGGGGCACACGCCGAAGGACATCCTCGCGACCGACGCGCTCGCGTTGTTCGACGAATTCGGCTTCCGCGACCATTTGACGCCGCAGCGCTCCAACGGCCTCCGCTCGATGGTCGATCGCATCCGCAACGATGCGCGCGAGGCGCTGGCGTCCGCGTAAGTTCCTTACTTCCGCTTCCGCGCCTGCTGGCCCAGTCCCATCTTCTTGGCGAGTTGCGATCGCGCCACCGCATAGTTCGGCGCGACCATCGGATAGTCGGCCGGCAGCCCCCATTTGTCGCGATACTGCTCCGGCGTCATGTTGTACTGGGTGCGCAGATGGCGCTTCAGCGACTTGAAGCGCTTGCCGTCCTCGAGACACACCAGATATTCGGGCGTGATCGACTTCTTCATCGACACCGCAGGCTTGGCCGGCTCGCTCGGCGTGTCGGTGCGCCCGCTCGACACACGCTGCAAGGCGGCGTGGACTTGGCTGATCAGGTTCGGAATGTCAGAGGCCGGCGTCGGATTGTTGCTGAGATAGGCCGAAACGATGCTGGCGGTCAGCTCGACCGGCGTTTTGCCTGACGTATCGGACATGGCTCAACCTTCCCCGTGCTCTCGACGGCGCGGCGTTGCGGGCTGTTCGGACAGTATCCGAGGACGAAAATACATTAATAGAATCGCGTACTACTTCGCGAATATGATCGGATTACAGGAAATCTGACAAGAACGCCCGTGTTTTAGACTTCGGGCCGCACGCTCGCAAGTATTCCGGTAGATCTACGGCCGTTGCTCCAGATGCGAGCGGAGCTCGTCGATCGAGGCGAACCGCATCATGCCTTCGGGCATCTGCGCCTCGATCGATCCATCGGAATAGAGCGAATAGGCCATGCCGTCCACCACGCCCGATTTGAGCACGGTCACGGGGGGCTGCTCCTGGGGCGGCGGCGGATGGCCTGATGACGGCGAGGCGGCGGGCGACTGGGTCTCGCCGAAGGTTGACGGCCGGGGCGTGCGCCGCGGGGCGACATCGACCGACCTCGGCCGGTCGGCCTTCGGCCAGGCATCGTCGAACGTGGCCGGTGCGGGTTCGGGCGAAGCGGCCGGGCCCGGACGCAGCTCCGGCGACAACAGATCCGGCGTCAGCGGCTCGGCGGCACGCGTCTGGGTCCGCTCACGCTCCTTCCGCGAGGATGAGAACAGCAGGTTGCGCCGCTTCGGCGGCGCTGCATCGTCCGCCGGCGCTGCGCCCGGCACGGGCGGCGGCGCCTCGCCGGGCGAGCTGCGCGCGGCGATTTCGTCGTGCCAGGGCGGCGGCGCCGCGGGTGCAGATGCCGGGACCGCAGGGGGAGCAGCAACCTTGGGCTCACGCGGCGGCGGGAGAGCCGTCTCGTGGGAGCCATTGCGCGGGGAAGTTGCGGGCAGCGGGGGAAACTCCGACCGGGTGCCTGCGCCAGCGGGCTCGAGTCGCGCGGCAATGACCTGGAGTTCCCGAACGACTGCGGCAAGCGCCAGCACGATGGCGCCGGTGCATGCGCCGGTCACGCCGGTCGCGATCAACGTGCTGCCGACGCTGAATTCCTTGTAGGGGATACCCAAGCCGACCGCCGCCAAGCCCGCCACAACCAGGCCCGCGCCGACGACCAACAGACCAACCATCATCGAACTAACCCCCGGGAGACCCGACCGAAAATCGGCGCGGGCCTCGAACGCCACGATACCGTCATATTGCCCACACCGCCAACCGCCAATTGTAGACGGAGTTCCCTAAAATCCCGCTTAACCGGGCGGGACGCACTCGGTCCCGGCGCGAATACCGGCTGCGCCAGCGCCCTGCTCCCGTAGATTTACTGGCTACGAATTGCTGCCAATTTATTGCAGCGCATCTGGGAAATTACGCCACAATTCCCAATTACTCAGAAACGGAACTGCGCTATGGATGCCGGGGAATGAGGCCCTAAAGCGCCAAACTGGGCCACAGGCACGCCGGTATCACTAGCTATGTCATCTATTACGACGTCTGCCCTCGAGGCGCCTGCGCGGCGCTCGGTGGAGAAGACCTGCGACGATCTCGCTTTCCTCGTCCTCGGCGTGGTGGCCGTGGTCGCCGGCCTCACTTTCCGCGATTACGGTCTGGGCTGGGACGACTACACCCACGCTGAATACGCCGACCTCTTGCTGCGCATGTACGGGTCCGGGTTCAAGGACACCGGCGCGCTGTCGTTCGCCAACCTCTATATGTACGGCGGCGGCTTCGATATGGCTGCGGCCCTGCTGCACAAGATCATTCCGCTGGAACTGTTCGAGACGCGCCGCCTGCTCGGCGCGGTCGTCGGCGTGATCGGTCTTGCCGTAACCTGGCGCCTGGCGCGCCGCGTCGGAGGCCCGCTGGCGGGACTGGCGGCGCTGCTGCTGCTGGCGCTGTGCCCGACCTTCTACGGCCACATGTTCATGAATCCGAAGGATGCACCGTTCGCCGTCGCGATGGTGGTCCTGATCATGGGCCTCGTCCGCCTGATCGAGGAATATCCGGCGCCCTCGCCGCGCACGATCCTGATCGTGGGCTTAGGGGCCGGCCTGTCGATCGGCTGTCGCGTGCTAGGCGGGCTCGCATTGATCTACGCAGTGATCGGCTTCATACCGCTGTGGATCGAGGAATACCGCAAGCAGGGTGCGCGCGAGGCGACCCACCGCTTTGCCCATGTCGTCTATGTGCTGCTGCCGGGGCTTGCTCTCGGCTATCTCGTGATGGGCCTGATCTGGCCGTGGTCGATCATGGAGCCCGGCCATCCGCTGGAAGCGGTGACGTATTTCTCGCACTTCTTCGAGAAGCCGTGGAAGGAGATGTTCGACGGCGCGCTGGTGTCGGTGCCGGACATGCCGTGGTCCTATTTGCCGACGCTGTTCGCCTTGCAGCTTCCCGAAGTGCTGCTGGTGCTGCTGACCGCAGCCGTCGTCGCCACCTTCATGTCGCTGTCGCGCAAGGATGTGACCGCCAAGCGCAAGTCGATCATGCTGATGCTGACGCTGGCGGCGACACTGCCGCTGGTGATCGCGATGGTGAAGCGGCCGGCGCTCTACAACGGCATCCGCCACTTCATCTTCGTGATCCCGCCGATGGCGGTGCTCGGCGGCGTCGCATTCGCCCGCGGCATGGACTGGCTCGGCGACAATCGCCGCGCCTGGCAGCCTGCGGCGCTCGCCGTGTTCGCATTCGGCCTGCTGCTGCCGCTCAGCGAAATGATCCGGCTGCATCCGTATCAGTATACGCATTTCAACCACATCGCAGGCACGGTGCGGACCGCCGACAATTTCTTCATGCTGGACTATTGGGGCCTGGCGCTGAAGCAGGCATCCGACGGGTTGCGCGAGCAGCTGGCGGAACGGCAGGAAGTGCCGCCGCAGCACCGCAAGTGGAAGGTCGCGGTTTGCGGACCGCAGCGCCCCGCGCAGGTCGCACTCGGACCGGACTTCACGATCGGCTGGGACAGTCACGCCGCCGACTTCGCGATGACGCTCGGCGAGTTCTACTGCAAGGGCCTGGCCGCGCCTGTCATGGTCGAGATCAAGCGCGACGACGTCGTGTTCGCCCGCGTCTACGACATCCGCGGCCGCAGCATCTCGAGCCTGCTGGCGATCCCGGCGCCGTAGCCCAAAGCACGTCTGTTACGCGCCAGCCCACTTCTGGAGCATGACCTTCCGGTTCGTGGGCCAGCCGTCGCATGCTGACATGACTGTCACGCCGATACGCTGCCTTGCCGCGATCCGGCGCCGACGCTAGGCTCGACGCAGGAAACAGCCATCAACGGAGCAATCGGCCATGTCGCCAGCGGAAGCGCGCCTGAAGGAAGTGCCGTCGAACATGAGTGCGGCGGAGTGGGAGCAGCGGATCAACCTTGCGGCCTGCTACCGGCTGGTCGCGCTCTACGGCTGGGACGATCTCGTCGACACCCACATCTCGGCCCGCGTGCCGGGGCCCGAGCATCATTTCCTGATCAACCCCTACGGACTGATGTTCGACGAGATCACCGCGTCGAGTCTGGTCAAGGTCGACCTCGACGGCAACCAGCTTTCGCAGAGCGACTACAGCATCAACCCGGCCGGCTTCACCATCCACTCGGCAATCCACGAGGTGCGCGAGGACGCCGGCTGCGTGCTCCATCTGCACACGGTCGATGGCACCGCGGTGTCGAGCGGCCCGGACGGGCTGCTGCCACTGAACCAGACCGCGCAGCTCGTCACCCACGACCTCGCCTATCACGACTATGAGGGCATCGCGCTCGATCATGACGAGCGCCCGCGCCTGCAACGCGATCTCGGTACCAAGAACCACATGCTGTTGCGCAATCACGGCACGCTGACGGTCGGCCGCTCGGTCGCCTCCGCTTTCGAGCGGATGTACCATCTGGAGCGCGCCTGCTCGATGCAGGTGGCGACCCGTGCGCTCGGACCGATCGCCTATCCGGTCGAGCAGCAGGCGATCGACAAGAACACCGAGCTGCTTTCCAACCCGGACCGCGCCGAGCTGCGCTCGACCCAGCTGGTCTGGCCGCCGCTGCTGCGCAAGCTCGACAGGGTCAATCCCGGCTACCGTGATTGAAAATTTCACAATCTTCGGGTAGGCTATCCGCCAACACCCTCTGCACGTTCAGAATCAAAACGCCGCCCAATTCCGGGCGGCGTTTTTACGTGCGGTCCTCCCTCCCGTAACCGGTCAATGTTCGTCATCCCGAGGTGCGAGCTCTTGCGAGCCTCGAAGGATGCACCACCACCGGTCGGGCCGCGCATCCTTCGAGGCTCGCTCCGCGAGCACCTCAGGATGACGGGTCGAGATTTTCCCGATGTTGTTGAAAGGGCAGCGAAGCGATGCCGTCGCCCTACTTGTCCTCGGCGAACGCCGCCAGGATCCGCGCCCAGGAACGGATGCCCTTGTGGTAGCTCTTGAGGTCGTACTTCTCGTTCGGCGAATGGATGTTGTCGTCGTCGAGCCCGAAGCCGACCAGCACGCTATCGAGGCCGAGCGTGCGCTTGAAGTCGGCGACGATCGGGATCGAGGCGCCGGAGCCGACCAGAAGCGCCTCCTTGCCCCATTCGTCGGTCAGCGCGCGGCGGGCGGCCGCGAGCGGCTTCATGTTCCAGTCGAGCGCGATCGCCGGCGCGCTGGAATGATCGGTGAACTCGGCCTTGCAATCCGCCGGCAGGCGTGCCTTCACATAGTCGCGGAACGCGCCTCGGATCTTCTCGGGATTCTGTCCCTCGACCAGGCGGAACGAGACCTTCGCTGACGCCTCGGCCGCAATCACCGTCTTCGAACCTTCGCCGGTATAGCCGCCGATGATGCCGTTGATGTCGCAGGTCGGGCGCGAGGAGACCTGCTCGATCAGGAGCCGATCCTTTTCGCCGGCCGGCACGGAAAGGCCGATCGGCTTGAGGAAGCTTTCCGGCGTCAGATTGAGCTGTTTCCACTGCGCCAGAATGTCCGGCGGCAGATCCTTCACACCGTCATAGAAACCGGGGATGGTGATGTGGCCATTCTCGTCATGCAGACCGCCGAGGATCCGCGTCAGCACGCGGATCGGGTTCTGCGCGCCGCCGCCGAACACGCCGGAGTGCAGGTCGCGATTGGCGGCCTTGATCTTGACCTCGTCATAGACCAGGCCGCGTAGCGAGGTCGTGATCGCGGGCGTGTTCGGATCCCACATGCCGGTATCGCAGACCAGCGCGAAGTCGGCCTTGAGCTCTGCCTTGTTGGCCTCGAGGAACGGCACGAAATTCTTCGAGCCGATCTCTTCCTCGCCTTCGATGATGATGGTGATGTCGACCGGCAGCGAGCCCGTCACCGTCTTCCAGGCGCGGCACGCTTCGACGAAGGTCATCAACTGACCCTTGTCGTCCTCGGCGCCGCGCGCGACGATGATCTTGCGCCCGTCGGCATGGTCGGTCACCACAGGCTCGAACGGCGGACGGTGCCAGAGATTCAAGGGATCGACCGGCTGCACGTCGTAGTGCCCGTAGAACAGCACATGCGGGCGCCCGTCGGTCGAGCCGTTCAATTTGCCCACCACGGCCGGATGGCCCGCGGTCGGCCGCACTTCGGTCCTGAAGCCGAGGGTTGCGATATCTTTGGCGAGATGATCGGCAGCCGCCTTGCAGTCATTGGCAAAGGCCGGATCGGCCGAGATCGACTTGATGCGCAAAAGCGTGAACAGCCGCTCGAGGCTGTTGTCGAAATCGGCATCGATGCGGTCGAGGACGGGCTGCAACTTGGCGTTGGACATCGCGGATATCCTATTGGTTGGACGTTGGGCCGAGTTGTAGCGCGCCGGGCGCCTGAGGCAAAGCTTCTCCATTTTGCTTGGGCGTAGACTTGAGGTGCCAGGCGAGGTCCGCGATCAGCACGAAGGTCGCGGCGAGATTGTTGCCGTAAGCCTGCAGCGCGACCGGATACACCGGCAACGAGAATCCGAGCAGGACGCAAACGACCGCAAGCATGATCCAGGTTCCGGTCCGCACCTTAGGCCGCGGATGATAGACCGCACGATGCATCAACACCGTGATCGGGAAGAACAACCAGACGAAGTAATATTCCCGCGCCAACGGCGAAGCCACCGTCATCAGGCAGAACAGGATGCCGATCTCCTCCGCGTCCGACTTCTCGGTCCGCAGCCATGCCGGCGGCATCACCCAGATGTAGCCGATCCCGATCAGGGCGCAGACCGCGACGGTGATCCAGTTCGCCGCCGCGAAGTCGAGATCGACGAGATTCATGTAGCGCGGCGGCTTGTGCGGATCGTCCTGATTGTAGTTCAGCGGCCGCAGCAGCCGGTGCGATACCGCGATGATCGACTGGTTCACCGACGACCAGTTCTGCTCGGCCCGCTGGCCAAACCCCTCGGCCGAGTTCGTCCCGACCATGCCGCGGTACCAGGTCTTCAATTCGGCGACGTTGTGCTGGAAGCCACGGAACGGCGCCGGCAGGATGAACAGGAAGAAAACCAGAAACGCGGCCATGCCGGCGATCGCGCCCCAACGCCTGCGCCAGACCAGATAGGGCAACACCGCAATGGGGAACACCTTGATTGCGGTGGCCAGCGCAAACATGCCGCCTGCAAGCCACGGCCGCCCGCCCCGCAGCAACCAGAAGCCGCAGAGCATCATCGCGAGCAGAAGCAGGTTCGGCTGCCCAAGGTCGAAGATGTCGAGGACGAAGGTAATCATGACGCAGCCCGGCAGCGCCTCCAGCCAGGGCCCCGGCTCGCGGCCTGACCCCGCCATCGCATGCGAGAACTGCGCGACCATCCACGCCGCCACGGCATTGAGCAGGCCAAGGCAAAGGTAGAGCGGGACCTTGCCGAAGAATGCCGGAGGCGCGAGCAGCACCGCCGGTAGCGGCGGATAGATGAACTCGAAATAGCCGGCGGAATCGACGGGATAGAGGCTCTGGCCGTGCAGCACCCGCTGTCCGGCCCAGAACCACAATGGATAATCCTTCGTCTTGCCGTGCCCCCATATCTCGGGGACCAGAACATCTGCGATCAGTCCGATGCAGAAGACCAGAAACAACAGATGAGAGGGCGCCTTCAGCGACGGATATCTCAGCAAAGATTCGATCCAAACGGACAACGAAAACGCTGAGATGATACCTCTAATATTATCGGCGCAGCAAGCCGCCGAGCGCGCCGCGCACCAGCGCGCGACCGATCGAACCGCCAACCGAACCGCCGACCGATTTGCCGAGATCCGCGACCACGCCGCCGACCACCTTGTCGGTCACCGAGCGCGTGACGTTTCGTGCGATCACCTGCCCGGTCGAGAGCCGGCCGCGCTTGACATTGGTGCCGAAGATCGCGGCAGCGATGGCGCCGATCTCGCCGAGGATGCCGCCCCCCTCGCTGCCTGAACCTTCCGCCGACGCGGCGCCGCCGGCGAGACGCTTCTGGATAATCTCGTAGGCGGATTCGGCGTCGATCGCGGTGTCATATTTGCCCTTCACCGGGCTCGCATCCATGATCGCCTTGCGTTCCTCCGGCGTGATCGGCCCGATCCGCGCCGACGGCGGCCGCACCATGACGCGCTCGACCATCGACGGCGTGCCGCCGCCTTCGAGGAACGACACCAGTGCCTCGCCCTTGGCGAGCTCCATGATCACCCGCGCGGTGTCGAGCTTCGGATTGGGCCGGAACGTCTGCGCGGCCGCGGCGACCGCCTTCTGGTCGCGCGGCGTGAAGGCACGCAGCGCGTGCTGCACCCGGTTGCCGAGCTGTGCCAGCACCTTGTCCGGCACGTCGATCGGATTTTGCGTGACGAAATAGACGCCGACGCCCTTGGAGCGGATCAGCCGTACCACCTGCTCGATCTTGTCCATCAGCGCCTTCGGCGCGTCGTTGAACAACAGATGCGCCTCGTCGAAGAAGAACACCAGCTTCGGCTTCGGCAGGTCGCCGGCCTCCGGCAATTCCTCGAACAGTTCCGACAGCATCCAGAGCAGGAACGTGGCGTAAAGCCGCGGGCTCTGCATCAGCTTGTCGGCGACGAGGATGTTAACCATGCCGCGGCCGTCGCGGTCGGTCCGCATGAAATCCTTCAGCGTCAACGCCGGCTCGCCGAAAAACTTTGCGCCGCCCTGGTTCTCGAGCACCAGCAGCTGACGCTGAATCGTTCCGACCGTCGCCTTGGACACGTTGCCATAGCTCTGAGCGGCCTTGCGGATCGACGCCAGCGGATCTTCCCCTTCATCGGCGCCCTTCTTGCTGCCGTCGGGGGCGATCGCATCCAGCAGGGCGCGCAGATCCTTCATGTCGATCAGCGCGAGGCCATTTTCATCAGCGACCCGGAAGGCGACATTGAGCACGCCCTCCTGCACGTCGTTCAGATCGAGCATCCGCGCGAGCAACAACGGTCCCATCTCGGTGATGGTGGCGCGCACCGGATGCCCCTGCTCGCCGAACACGTCCCAGAACACGGTCGAGAACTGGTCCGGCTGGAAGGTCAGGCCCATTTCCTGGGCGCGCTTCACAATAAAATCCTTGGCCTCGCCGACTTCGGAGATGCCGGACAGATCGCCCTTGATGTCGGCTGCGAAGACCGGAACGCCGGCGCGCGCAAATCCTTCGGCCATGACTTGCAGCGAGACGGTCTTGCCGGTTCCGGTTGCGCCGGTGACGAGCCCATGCCGGTTGGCCAGCGCCAGCGTCAGCCAAGCCGCCTGCTCGCCCTTGCCGATAAAAATCTTCTCGTCTGTATCCGCCAACTTGTTGTCGGAGCTCGCCATCGCTTCGCCTCTTCGCGCAAATCTAGATCGCTTCAATCGTCGAACCCGGTTCGGCGCACGAACCTACGCCATCATATTGCATCTTGCCGGTCGATTGAAACCGTCAGCGGATGCCGATGTATATTGTCGCGCCAGCAGTTCCTCATATTTTATTCCCGGCAAAGTGACGAAAGGCATTGCGCATTGCGACAAGATGGTGTGAATCCGCCGCTCACTCTTGCAGCGAGGCCACAGTCCCAGCGCGATCGAAAAAAGAATACGAACTGAAATGCGCGGATCGCTTGTATTTCGTGACACAGGCGCTCAAGATAAATCCAGAAGAACGATCCGGCAAAGTCCGGTTGAGGCGGGGCAAGATGGACGAATTGGTTGGACAGCTGGCCGCGAAGGCCGGCATCGATGGCGCTGTCGCTGAAAAAACCATCGGCATCGTTCTGGGTTTCCTCCGTAACGAGGGACCTTCCGACAAAGTCCAGGCTCTGATCGACCAAATCCCCGGCGCCGAAGCGGCAATCGCCGCCTCCAACAACAGCGGTGGTCTATCGCGGTTGATGGGCGGCGGTCTGATGGCTGTCGGCACCCGGCTGATGGCACTCGGATTGAGCATGGGTGAGATTCAGAACATCGCGCGTGAACTTTTCAGGTTCGGCCGCGACAAAATCGGAGCGGATCAAATGGGCGAGATCATCTCGGGGACGCCGGGCCTCAGCCAGTTTGCCTGAAGCACACTCCCCACGCCCCTGCACCTGCGCTCCCTTCTACCTGCATACGAGTATCATGACATACCCCCTCTCCGAGATCGAAGGCCTGTCCGCCTATTGTGCCACCAAACTGAAATCGCAGGGTATCCGCACGACCGACGCGCTGCTTGAAGCCGCCCGCACCGTCAAGGGACGCAAGGCGCTCGCCGCCAAGACCGGGATCAGTGAACAGCAACTGCTCGAATGGGCCAACATCTCCGACTACATGCGGATTCCCGGCATGGGCAAGGCGAAGGTCGGCCTGGTCCGCGCCGCCGGCGTCACCACCGTGCGCGAACTCGCCCACCGCAACCCGTCGCGGCTGGCGCAGAGCATGAAGGACGCCAATGTGCGGCGTAAGCTCGTCCGCGTGATGCCTTCAGAGAAGTCAGTCGAGCTGCTGATTGAAGAGGCACGCAAGCTGCCTCCCAAAATCACCTATTAGCTCACCTATTAGCCAGTCTTAACCGCTCGAGCGGCCGCCGGCACCAGCCATCATCGCCACACCTTGACTTGCCGCAGCGGTCAGCGCAAAGCCACCGCATGATGGCAACCAGGCCCATAGCATCGGCGGCGACCGGCCCGGCCGTATCAGCGGGGCTGCCGGCGCTGCTGTCGAGGCCTTATCCGGCGGTGATGGGTATCCTGAACGTGACGCCGGACTCGTTCTCCGACGGCGGCCGGTTCATCGCACCCGAACAGGCGCTGGCGCAGGCCGGCAAGCTGATCGCTGACGGCGCCGACATCATCGACATCGGCGCGGAATCGACCCGCCCCTATGGTTCGCAGCCGGTCACCGCCGAGGCTGAAATGGCGCGGCTGAAGCCGGTGCTCGCCGAGGTGATCGCGCTCGGCGTGCCGATCTCGATCGACAGCATGAAATCAGAGGTCGTGGCCTGGGCGCTCGACCAGGGCGCGGCGATCGCCAACGACGTCTGGGGCCTGCAGCGCGATGCCGGCATGGCGGCCGTCGTCGCCGCGCGCGGCGTGCCCGTGATCATCATGCACAATCGCGAGAGTGCCGATCCCGCGATCGACATCATGCAGGACATCGCCGGCTTCTTTGAACGCTCGCTCGCGATCGCGGCGAGCGCCGGCATCGCGCCCGACAAGATCGTGCTCGATCCCGGCATCGGCTTCGGCAAGACCCAGGAGCAGAGCATGATGGCGCTGGCGCGACTATCAGAGCTCGACGCGTTTCGCCTGCCGGTGCTGGTCGGCGCCTCGCGCAAGCGCTTCATCAGCACGGTCGTGCCGTCGGAGCCGCAGCAGCGGATCGGCGGCTCGATCGCGGCGCACCTGATCGCCGCGCAGAACGGCGCCCGCATCATCCGCGCGCATGACGTCGCGGAAACCGTTCAGGCGCTGCGGGTGGCCGCAGCCATCGAGGGACAACAATGACCGACACGATCTTCATCACCGGGATCGTCATCCATGCCCGCCATGGCGTGATGGAACATGAGACCGAGGTCGGGCAGCGCTTCGTCATCGACCTCGAGCTCTATACCGACCTTTCGGAATCCTCGCGCACCGACCGCCTCTCCGACACGGTGTCCTATTCCAACGTGGTGGCGACCGCGACCTCGGCTTTCAAGAACACCAATTACAAGCTGCTGGAACGCGCCGCCGGCGCGGTGGCGGAGGACATCCTGGCCTCTTTCCCGCGCGTCAGGGCGGTCAAGGTCACCGTGCACAAGCCGCATGCGCCGATCGCCGCGATCTTCGACGATGTCGGCGTGGTGCTGACCCGCTCGCGCCATCCGCTTCCACATGGCTGACGTCTTGATCGCACTCGGCGGCAATGTCGGCGACGTCCGCGCCACGTTTCGCAAGGCGATCGCCAATATCTGCGGTATGACGCAGGCCGCGCTCGTGGCGCGCTCGTCGGATTATTCGACGCCGCCCTGGGGCGAGCAGCAGCAGGACAGCTTCATCAATGCCTGCATCGAGATCGACACCAGCCTCGATCCGCATGCGCTGCTGTTCACCTTGCACAAGATCGAAACCAAATTCGGCCGCGACCGCAAGAACGAGCAGCGTTGGGGCCCACGCACCCTCGACCTCGATTTGATCGCCTATGACGACATCACACTCAACAAGCCGGAACTGACGCTGCCGCACCTGCGTTTGTTCGAGCGCGCCTTCGTGCTGGTGCCGCTGGCCGAGATCGTTCCCGACCGCATCATCGCCGGGCGCCGCGTCGCCGATGCGCTGGCAGGGCTCTCGACCGACGGTATTTTCCGCCTTGCGGACCTCGATTAAAGCCGAGCGACCGCAAACAAAAGTTTGGCTTGGCCGCCCGCCCGTGGCAATTTCCGGCCAAATCAAGGGACCCCTCGCGGGGCCGGTGAAGGACGATTTGGGCGGATGACGACCTCGACTGACGATTTGCCTCTGGCTTCGGATTTTGCAGCAGCGACCTATGACGACTGGCGCAAGCTGGTCGACGGCGTGCTGAAGGGCGCCCCGTTCGAGAAGCTGGTCGGCAAGACCTATGATGGTCTCAAGATCGACCCGATCTACCGCCGCGCCACCAACTCAAGCCCGCTTCCCGGCCGCGCCGCCGCGACCCCCTGGCACATCCTGCAGCGGGTCGACCATCCCGATGCCGCAGCGGCCAATGCGCAGGCGCTGCAAGATCTCGAGAACGGCGCGACCGGCCTCGAATTCGAGTTCGCCGGTGGTCCGGGCACGCGCGGCTTCGGCCTCGCCGACGCCAGCAAGAAGACGCTGGCGCGAGCCTGTGGCGGCATCCATCTCGATGCCGGCATCATGATCGCGCTCAACCCGGTGATCGGCCGCGAGAACGCCGGCGAGACGTTTGCCGATATGGTCGAGGCCCGCAAGCTCGATCCGGCCAAGCTCGACCTGCATTTCAATTACCAGGCGCTCAGCACCATGGCCGTACGGGGGGCTGCGGCCATCGCCTGGCCGAACTACGAAAAGCCATTCGGCCAGGTGGTCAACGGCCTCATCAAGCGCGGCTTCAAGGGGCCGTTCGTGCTGGCCGATGGCCGGCCGGTGCATGACGCCGGCGCCTCCGAGGTACAGGAACTCGCCTTCACGCTCGCGCTCGGCCTCGCCTATCTGCGCATGCTGGAAGCATCAGGTCTCGATCTCGATGCGGCACGGACAGGCGTCTCGTTCCGGCTCAGCGCCGATGCCGACCAGTTCCTGACGATGGCGAAATTCCGCGCGTTGCGGCTGTTGTGGGCGCGGGTCGAGCAAGCCTGCGGCCTCACCCCGAAGCCGATCTTCGTCAACGCGCAGACCGCCTGGCGGATGCTGACCCAGCGCGATCCCAACGTGAACATGCTGCGCGCGACGATCGCAACCTTTGCCGCCGGGCTCGGCGGCGCCAATGCGATCACCGTGCTGCCGCACACGCTGGCGCTCGGTCTGCCGGACGATTTCGCCCGGCGCGTAGCGCGCAATACGCAACTCGTGCTGCTCGAGGAGTCCAATCTCGCCAAGGTCTCCGATCCCGCGGCAGGCGCCGGCGGCATCGAGACGCTGACCTCGCAGCTGTGCGAAGCGGCGTGGACGCTGTTCCAGGAGATCGAGAAGGCCGGCGGCATTTTCCCGGCACTCGAGCAGGGGCTGCTGCAAAAGAAAGTCGCCGCGACGCGGGCGCAGCGCGAAGCCAATGTCGCGAAGCGCCGCGACGTGCTGACCGGCGCCAGCGAATTCCCGAACCTGCACGAAGACGTCCTCGCGGTGCTGGACGTGAAGCCGTCAGCGCCGATGTCGACCGCCAATACCAAGATCAGGTTCGACGCCCTCGCGCCGATGCGGCTCGCCGAGCCGTTCGAGGCGCTGCGCGACAAGTCGGACGCCGCGCTGAAGGCGCACCGCGCGCGGCCGAAGATCTTCCTCGCCAATCTCGGTACGGCCGCGGACTTCACGGCGCGGGCGACGTTCGCAAAGAGCTTCTTCGAGACCGGCGGGATCGAGGCCATCGACAGCGAGGGCTTTGCCGATGCGGCGGCGCTCGCCGCGGCTTTCAAGGCCTCCGGCGCGCCGATGGCGTGCATTTGTTCCTCGGACAAGGTCTATGCCGCCGGCGCCACCGAGGCCGCCAGGGCCCTTCACGGCGCCGGAGCAAGGCATATCTATCTGGCAGGACGGCCCGGCGACCAGGAAGCGGCGCTGCGGGCGGCCGGCATTGGTGAATTCGTCTTCGCCGGCGGTGATGCGCTGGCGACATTGCGCGACGCCTATCGGCGGATGGAGCAGGCATGACGGCAGAGACACCAGCGAAACCCGTTCTGACCGGCGGTTGCCAGTGCGGCGCCGTGCGCTTTGCGGTGTCCGCGGCACCGAACCGGGTCAGCATCTGTCACTGCCGGATGTGCCAAAAGGCCTCCGGTGCGCCATTCGCCTCTTTCGCCGACATCAACAAAGAAGATTTCGCCTGGACCCGGGGTAAGCCGGCGTCGTTCAAATCATCCTCGATCGCCGAGCGCGACTTCTGCGCCGCCTGCGGCACGCCGCTCAGCTTCCGCCGGATCGACGGTCCCCGCATCGAGATCATGACCGGCGCCTTCGACCGGCCCGACCGGGTGATCCCGACCCAGCAATTCGGAACCGAGTCCCGTCAAGGCTGGGTGGTCGGCATCGCCAATCTGCCGAGCCAGACCACGATGCAGAATTACGGACCGGACAAGATGGCGACCATCGTCAGCCATCAGCATCCGGATCATGACTAAGGAATCCAAGGAATGACCCGCATTCCCAATTTCGCCGATGTCGCCTTCCAGCCCGTTGCTGCCGCCGCGCCGGCCGCAAGCGCCGAGCCGTGGCTGACGCCCGAGGGCATTCCGGTGAAGTCCGTCTACGGCGAGGCCGATCTCGAAGGCATCGACTTCCTCGATACCTGGCCGGGTATCGCGCCCTATCTGCGCGGCCCCTACCCGACTATGTATGTCAATCAGCCCTGGACGATCCGGCAATATGCCGGGTTCTCCACGGCGGAGGATTCCAACGCCTTCTATCGCCGCAACCTCGCGGCGGGACAGAAGGGCCTCTCGGTGGCGTTCGACCTCGCCACCCACCGCGGCTACGACTCTGATCATCCACGCGTCTCGGGCGACGTCGGCATGGCCGGTGTCGCGATCGATTCCATCTACGACATGCGCACGCTGTTCGCCGGCATTCCGCTCGACCAGATGAGCGTGTCGATGACCATGAACGGCGCGGTGCTGCCGATCCTCGCGCTGTTCGTCGCCGCCGCCGAGGAACAGGGCGTGCCGCCGGAGAAACTGTCGGGCACCATTCAGAACGACATTCTGAAAGAGTTCATGGTGCGCAACACCTACATCTATCCGCCCGCGCCCTCGATGCGGATCATCTCCGACATCTTCGCCTACACCTCGCAGCGGATGCCGAAATACAATTCGATCTCGATCTCCGGCTACCACATGCAGGAAGCCGGCGCGACGCAGGACCTCGAGCTCGCCTATACGCTGGCCGACGGCGTCGAATATCTGCGCGCCGGCCTGGCCGCCGGCCTCGACGTCGATCGTTTCGCGCCCCGCCTCTCCTTCTTCTGGGCGATCGGCATGAACTTCTTCATGGAAGTCGCCAAGATGCGCGCCGCGCGGCTGCTGTGGGCCAAGCTGCTCAAGCAATTCAACCCGAAGGATCCGCGCTCGCTCAGCCTGCGCACGCATTGCCAGACCTCGGGCTGGTCGCTGACCGCGCAGGACGTGTTCAACAATGTGATGCGCACCACGATCGAGGCGATGGCGGCAACGCAAGGCCATACCCAGTCGCTGCACACCAACGCGCTCGACGAGGCGCTGGCGCTGCCGACCGACTTCTCGGCGCGTATCGCCCGCAACACGCAATTGTTCCTGCAGCAGGAGAGCGGCACCAACCGCATCATCGATCCTTGGGGCGGCTCCTATTATGTCGAGCGGCTGACCCAGGACCTCGCGAAGAAGGCCTGGGGCCATATCCAGGAGGTCGAGGAACTCGGCGGCATGGCCAAGGCGATCGAGGCCGGCGTGCCGAAGCTGCGGATCGAGGAAGCCTCCGCCAAGACCCAGGCGCGGATCGATGCCGGCCGGCAGGCGGTGATCGGCGTCAACAAGTTCAAGCCGGAGAACGAGAAGCCGATCGACGTGCTCAAGGTCGAGAACTCCACCGTGCGGCGGTTGCAGATCGACAAGCTGGCGCGGTTGAAGAAGGAGCGCAACCAGAAGGACGTCGATGCGGCGCTGGCTGCGCTGACCCGCTCGGCGGGCGAAGGCAACGGCAATCTGCTGGCGCTGGCCATTGATGCCGCGCGCGCAAAGGCCACCGTCGGCGAGATTTCGGACGCCATGGAAAAGGTGTTCGGCCGCCATCGCGCCGAGATCAAGTCCATCACCGGCGTCTACAAGCGAGAGGCAGCGGCGATGTCCAACAAGGTCGAAAAGGTACAGGCGCTGATCGACGCCTTCGAGGAAGCCGAGGGCCGCCGTCCGCGCATCCTGGTAGCAAAAATCGGCCAGGACGGCCATGACCGCGGCCAGAAGGTGATCGCTTCCGCCTTCGCTGATGTCGGCTTCGACGTCGATATCGGGCCGCTGTTCGCGACCGCCGACGAGGCCGCGCGGCAGGCGGTCGAGAACGACGTCCACATCCTCGGCGTCTCCTCGCTCGCCGCGGCCCATCTCACCGCAGTGCCGGAACTGAAAGCCGCGCTGAAGAAACACGGCCGCGAGGACATCATGATCATCATCGGCGGCGTGGTGCCGCCGCAGGATTACGATGCGCTGTATGCGGCCGGCGCCGAGGCGATCTTCCCGCCCGGCACGGTGATCTCCGACGCCGCCGAGGAGCTGATCCACAAGCTCAACACGAGGCTCGGCCATAGCGCGGCGGCAGAGTAACGCTGCCGCGCGTGCCATCTCCCACCTGGAGTTTTCCATGCGCGCCGCACGCTCGATGACGCCTGCCCGCATCATGGGCCTTGCCGGCCTGCTGGCTTGCCTTTGCCTTCCGGCGCGTGCAGCCGATCCAAAACCCGATGCCGCGATCAAGAACGCGAGCATCGAGGCCAGCGTTTATCTCGACGACAAGATCAAGGCGGATAGCGCGCTGGCGGCCGATTGCCTCACTGAGGGCAAGAAATGGATCGACAAGCAGGCCGCCGAGGCTGCGGCCGACCGCAAGCAGGAGCCTGAGCTGTTCAAGGAACGCGGCGGCTATTCATTCGAGCGCAAATATTCGGTGCGCTCCGTCGTCGACGGCCGCTATGTCAGCGTGCTGCGCGACGACTACATGAACACTCTGGGCGCGCATCCGAACTCCGACGTCAACACCATCCTGTGGGACACGGCGGAGAAGAAGCGCATCAGCATCCGTCCGTTCTTCACCGAGACCGCTGACAACGGCCCGACGCTAGCGGCGATGCGCAAGGCCGTCATTGCCGCGCTCAACGCCGAGAAGAAGCGGCGCGATGCCGGCGAGACCGCGACCGCCGAGTGGTACAAGGAGCTCAAGCCGACCCTGCTCAAGATCGGCGCCGTGACGCTGGCGCCGTCGACCGTGTCAGGCAAGAGCTCCGGCCTCACCTTCCACTATCCGCCCTCCGCCGTCGGCCCCTACGCCGAAGGCCAGTATGTGATCTTCGTGCCGTGGGAGTCCCTGAAGCCTTATCTGACGCCGGAAGGCGCAAAGATCTTCGCCGGTGCGCGGCCGAAGGCGGACGAAGACGATCAGCAGCAATAGCTGCTTGAGCAGACCTCAGCCTGGCTGACGCGCCAGCGCCCGGACCAAAGAGCCGGTCCAGTCCGGGATCCACGCCTGGAACTGCGCGTGCCAGCGATCGGCATCGCCTGGCGCGGTATCGAGCTTGACCGACCATTCGATGAAGGTGCGATCGCCCTCGACGACCGGCAGCAGATGCATCGTGCCCTCGTAATGGGTCGGCTGCGGCACGTCCGAACCGGTATCCGCCAGAAACGGCAGTGGCTCGATGCTGGCATAGGTCAGCGAATGCTGGGTGTCCGAGTGACCGGCGAGGCGCTGCCTGACCCAAAGCCCGAGATAACAGAAGCGCCTGATCGCGCCGACCTCGTCGCCGCGCCTGTCGTCCTCGATCACGCTTTCGCTGACACCCTCGATGTAGGCGGGATAATTGTTGAAGTCACGGATCAGCGACCACACGGTATCAAGCGGATGGTCGAGAACGGTGCTGTAATAGGCTCGGGTCATGGCAGGCTCCGGAATGTTGATCCGCAGTGATGCGGCGCGTGCCCTGATCAACCGTATGGCGTCAGGCGCGCCCACCCGATTTCCGATCTCGTGACTGATCTGGGATGAGCGCGGACTCCGCCCTCGCCTGCAACCGGCAGCCGTTGTAAAGCAGGACCATGACCGCCTCGAAGCCCGCCTCTCCCGACATCCGCGCCCTCGCCAAGGACCTTCGCTCCGGTCACCGCGCCGCGCTGGCACGGGCGATCACGCTGGTCGAGAGCCGGCGCGGCGATCACCAGGCCGCGGCGCGCGAGCTGGTGCAGGCCTTATTGCCCGACACCGGCAAGGCGGTGCGGGTCGGCATCACCGGCTCGCCCGGCGTCGGCAAGTCGACCACCATCGATGCGCTCGGCATGTTCCTGATCGAGCACGGCCACAAGGTCGCGGTGCTGGCGGTCGATCCGTCGTCGGCGCGCACCGGCGGCTCGATCCTCGGTGACAAGACGCGGATGGCGCGGCTCGCCGTCTCCGACCAGGCCTTCATCCGCCCCTCGCCCTCTTCGGGCACGCTCGGCGGCGTCGCGGCGAAAACCCGCGAGGCGATGCTGCTGTGCGAGGCCGCCGGCTTCGACGTCGTGCTGGTGGAGACCGTCGGCATCGGCCAGTCCGAGACCGCGGTCTGCGACATGACCGACTTCTTCCTGGCGCTGATGCTGCCGGGTGCCGGCGACGAGTTGCAGGGCATCAAGAAGGGCCTGGTCGAGCTCGCCGACATGATCGCGATCAACAAGGCCGATGGCGACAACCTCAAGCGCGCCAATCTCGCCGCCGCCGACTATCGCAGCGCGCTGCACATCCTGGCGCCGCGCTCCGAGCACTGGCATCCACCGGTCGAAACTTACTCCGCACTGACCGGCACCGGGCTCGACCGGCTCTGGCAGAAGATCCTCGACCACCGCGCCGCGATGACCGCCTCAGACGAGTTCGCAGGCCGCCGCAGGGAGCAGCAGGTGAAGTGGATGTGGTCGATGCTGGAGGGCCGGATGATGGCGCGGCTGCGCTCGGACGCTGCGATCCGCACCAAAGTGAAGAAGATGGAAGCCGAGGTCGCCGGCGGCCGCATCTCGCCCGCGGTCGCCGCCGAGCAGATCGCGGAGATGCTGCATTGAGCGCGAAGCTGCGCATCCTCCTCACCGGCTTCGGGCCGTTCCCGGGTGCGCCGTTCAACCCGACCATGCCATTGGTGAAGCGGCTGACCGCGCTGCGCCGCCCTGCCTTCGACGACGTCACACTGACGAGCCACATCTTCGACGTCACCTATGCTGCCGTCGACCGCGAATTGCCGGAACTGATCGCAAGGCATCGCCCGCAGGCACTGTTGATGTTCGGCCTCGCCGGCCGCAGCGCGCATCTGCGGATCGAAAGCCGCGCCCGCAATGCGGTGACGACGCGCTTTCCCGATGCCGGCCGCCAGCATGCGCGCAAGGGATCGATCGCAAGCGGCGCTGATGCGCAACTGTTCGGGCCGCATACCGAAAAGCTGCTACGCGCGGCGCTGATGACGGGTATCGATGCGCGCGCCTCCCGCGATGCCGGCAGCTATCTCTGCAACTATCTGAGCTGGCGCGCGATCGAGGCCGTGACCGACGAAAGCGAGTTGCGCCTCGCACAGTTCGTCCATGTTCCGCCGCTCGCCCATGACGGAACGGCTGCACCAGGCAGATCATCCATCACGCTGGAAGCGCTGGTCGATGCCGGCGAAGCCATGCTGATGGAGCTGGTGAAACTGACCCGGCAGGCCGTGCGCCGATCACAAAGCCCTGCCAAAGAAAGCCTTGGCCGTGAACCTTTCCTTCGCTGAGCGGACTCACGTTGAGCAGGAACCGGCCTTTGACAGGCCGAAGGGTACCGTCAGACGACAACACATAGCTGACGGCCGTGGACGCGATCGTTTGACGATCGTCGGTTGAAATTGTCCGGAACTTTTGACTGATTTTGTCCAGGGATGCGGGCCGACGCCTGCCGGACCTCATCTCCGCGCCATTGGAGGAGATACCATGACCGAGATCCGGCTGGCCTCGCTACAGGGCGGGGCGATTGTGCTTGGTAATGACACTCTCGATACCTTGCGACAGACATTGCGAGGGGTTGTTTGTCTGCCCCAGGAAGCGGGCTACGATGAAGCCCGCTCGATCTGGAATGCGATGATAGACCGCCACCCAAGCATGGTGGTCCGCTGCAGAGGTGCCGCAGACGTCATGCATGCCGTCACTTTCGCGCGCGAGCGCGGCATCTTGCTCGCCGTGCGCGCCGGTGGCCACAACATTGCCGGGAATGCCGTTTGCGAAGGAGGTCTGTTGCTGGACCTCTCGCTCATGCGCGGCGTGCGGGTTGATCCCGCTAGCCGGACCGCGCGCGTGGAACCCGGCGCGACCCTCAGCGACTTCGACGGGGAGGCGCAAGCCTTCGGACTGGCTACTCCGCTCGGCATCAATTCGACGACCGGCGTGGCCGGCCTCACGCTTGGCGGCGGATTTGGATGGCTCAGCCGCAAGTTCGGACTGGCTGTCGATAACCTCATCTCGACCGACGTCGTAACGGCTGACGGCAAGCTCGTGCAGGCGAGCTCAGACGAGAACCCCGACCTGTTTTGGGCGCTACGCGGAGGTGGCGGCAATTTCGGTGTCGTGAGCTCGTTCGAATTTCGCCTGCACCCAGTCGGACCCATGGTCCTCGCCGGCCTGATTGTCCATCCTTTTGCCCGGGCAAGAGAACTTCTCGCCGGCTATCGCCAGATCGCAGCCAAGGCCCCCGACGAACTCACGCAATGGGTGGTCCTCAGAAAGGCTCCGCCGCTTCCCTTCCTTCCGGCCGACATTCACGGCAAGGAAATTCTCGTCTTCGCGGTCTGTTATGTCGGCGATGAGCGCGACGGAAATCGTGCTTTGGCTCCACTGCGCGGGCTGGGAACGCCGATTGCGGATGTGGTCGGCATGCAGCCCTTCACCGCCTGGCAGCGTGCCTTCGACCCGTTGCTGACCCCGGGTGCCTGCAATTATTGGAAGTCGCACAATTTTGCCGATCTCGGCGACGGCCTCCTGGATGTCCTCGTTAGTCAGGTTCCGCGGCTTCCGACCGAAGAGTGCGAAATCTTCATTGGGCAGCTCGGCGGAGCGGCCAGCCGTGTGGCGCCCGACGCAACGGCTTACCCTCATCGCAGCGCGAATTTTGCGATGAATGTTCATACGCGTTGGCGCCAATCCAGCGACAAGCAACGCTCGATCGACTGGGCGCGGACGCTTTTTGCCGAAACCGCGCCGTACGCAACCGGCGGCGTCTACGTCAACTTCATGCCCGAGGACGAAACCGATCGCGTGTCCAATGCATACGGCGCGAACTACCCGCGTCTCACGGCACTGAAGTCAAAATACGATCCCGGCAACCTGTTCCGCTTGAACCAGAACGTCCAGCCATCCGCGCAGCGACCGGCGGCCTGACGACAGACAAGGTAGCAAACCGCCGCTGAGCTCTGGCGAAACCCCTCGCTGTTGCCCGACCATTTCGATCTTTGGGTGATGGGTTTCGCTCGCTCTACCCTACGACGGCGCATCAGGGCATCGTTTGAGGTCTGCCAATGCCTCAACACCGGCGCGTAAGCGATAGTTCCTGCCCTGCGTTATACGATGCGGATGGTTGATGTCATGGCTTTACAGGGGTCGTCTCGATAGAGCCGCCGTCCCCTACGTCCGACACGGGTCGTCAGCATCGAATTGGCCGAACGTAAGCCATTTGCCTCCACCCAGTCGGCGTGCAGAACGCAAACGCGCTGTGCCGTTCAGAAACGGAATGTTCAAGTCTGCGTCGAGCCGCTCGTGACCGCAATCTTTGATTTGGCGCAAGGTTGCGCTGCCAAATATCGCTTTAATGGCAGCAGTTCCCGTTGAATTCTGACTTAAGTCTCCCATGAACTTCTTCTCGAAGCCAACCAAGCAGACCTACAGCCTCGTCGATGAAGAAGTCGAAGGCGCATGCGACGGCATGCTCGCCGCGATCAGCCGGCTTCAGCCTCATGAAGCCTGCGCCAGAATGGGATCGACGCCGGAAGGGCTCATCGACGCAGAGGCGGCAGCACGGATCAAGAAATTTGGGCCCAACCTCGTTGCGCGGGAGCGCAAGCCGACAATTCCCGAAGAGATCTGGAATCGTGCGCGCAATCCCTTAAACGGATTGCTGCTGACACTGGCGGCGGTCTCCTATTTTTTGGGAGATGCACGTGCTGCCATCGTGATCGCAACGATGGTGGTCCTGGCGATTACAACGGCATTTATAGGAGCACCGGTCCAACGAGGCCGCAGCCCAGCTGCGTGCCATGGTTCACACCACCGCGAGTGTCAGGCGCAGGCCAGGACAGTCGGATGATCCGTTCTCCGAGCTTCCCGTTGATCATCTCGTACCCGGCGATGTGGTGCGACTTTCCGCCGGAGACATGATCCCGGCCGATCTGCGTCTACTCGAAGCCAAGGACCTGTTCGTCAATCAATCCGTCCTGACCGGAGACTCCATGCCGGCCGAGAAGCACGCCCAGCCAGGAACTGCGGAGTGCGAAGACCCATTTGACCTGCCGAATATCTGCTTCATGGGAGCGAATGTCGTGTCCGGCTATGGTACCGGGATCATCTTGCGAACCGGTCGGCGCACCTTTTTCGGGCAGCTGGCTCACGAGATCGCAGGCCGGCGCGTTCCAACAGCCTTTGACCAGGGCATCAACAGGTTCACCTGGCTGATGATCCGCTTCATCCTTGTGATGGTGCCTATCGTTTTCTTGATCAACGGCTTCACGAAGCATGATTGGCTGGAGGCGCTGCTGTTCGCGGTGGCCGTGGCGGTCGGGCTCACGCCGGAAATGTTGCCGATGATTGTGACGGTCAATCTCGCCAAAGGCGCAATCGCCATGTCGCGCAAGAAGGTGATCGTCAAGCGCCTCAACGCCATCCAGAATTTCGGCGCGATGGACGTGCTGTACACCGACAAGACCGGCACATTAACCCAGGACCGGAGATCATCCTTAAGCGGCACATTGATATCGACGGAAACGATTCCGATGATGTGCTCATGTACGCCATCCTGAACAGCCACTTCCAGTCGGGACTGCGAAACCTTCTGGACAAGGCGGTGCTCGCGCACGCCGAACTCGATCGGGCGTTCCGCGTCCAGGAAGGATATTCGAAGGTTGACGAGATCCCGTTCGACTTCACACGCCGCCGGCTGTCGGTGGTGGTCGCGCGCAACGACGGAAAGCATCTCCTGATCTGCAAGGGCGCGGTCGAGGAGATCTTCGCCACGTGTTCGAGCTATTGCCTTAAGGGCGAGGTCGGCCGCCTCGACCCGACCCATTTCGAGGGCGCCAAGGAGCAGACTGTCGCGCTCAACTCCGACGGGTTTCGCGTCGTCGCCGTGGCCTATAGGGAGATGGAGCCTTCGAAGACAGCCTATTCGGTACAGGACGAGGCGGATTTGACGTTACTCGGCTACATCGCCTTCCTCGATCCGCCGAAGGAGAGCGCCAGGGAAGCGATCGCGACGTTGGCCCGGAAAGGCGTTCAGGTGAAGGTCCTGACGGGCGACAACGAAATCATCACGCGCAAGATCTGCCGTGAGGTTCAATTGGAAACCGGCGAAATTCTGCTGGGTAGCAGGATCGCGCAGATGAGCGATGCCGAACTCGCGGAAGTCGCTGGCCATACCACGGTTTTTGCCAAGCTGAACCCTGAGCAGAAGGAAAGAGTGGTGCGGGCCCTCCACGCCAAGGGACATGTGGTCGGATTTCTGGGCGACGGGATTAACGACAGTCCGGCTCTGAAAGCCGCGGATGTCGGGATTTCCGTGGACACAGCGGTCGATATCGCAAAGGAATCCGCGGACATTATCCTGCTCGAAAAGAGCCTGCTCGTCCTTCAGGAGGGTGTCACCGAGGGTCGAAAAGTCTTCGCCAACATCACCAAGTACATCAAGATGGGCGCGAGCTCGAACTTTGGGAACATGTTCAGCGTGCTCGGGGCAAGCATTTTCCTGCCTTTCCTGCCGATGATCCCGATCCAGGTGCTCACCAACAACCTGCTATACGATTTTTCGCAGACGACCATTCCGACGGACAATGTCGACGAGGAGTATTTGGCATCACCGAGGACGTGGGACATCGGCAACATCTTCAAGTTCATGATCTTCATCGGCCCTATCAGCTCGATATTCGACTACGCAACTTATGGAATGATGCTCTTTGTCTTTGATGCCTGGAACAATCCGTCCCTGTTCCAGACCGGCTGGTTTGTGGAGTCGCTGCTGACCCAGACGCTGATCATACACATCATCAGGACGGCGAGAATTCCCTTTATCGAGAGCCATGCAAGTCCGGCGCTTATTGCGACGACGGTGATTATCTGCACGATCGGGATGACGCTGCCCTTCACCTGGGCCGGATCGGCGCTGGGCTTCGTGCCTCTGCCGTGGAGCTACTGGCCGCTGGTTGCAACGATGCTCGTAACTTACGCTGCGATCACACACTTCGTGAAGGTTTGGTTCACGAGGAGATGGGGACTCTAGCCGGTTCTTCGCCGCGAGACATTTTCGCTGATGCGTCGAGGCCCGATCGGCCCCCGGCTTTCCCTGCGCCCTCCGTTCTCGAGAGGGTCAAATGAAACGCAAAGCTCGGGCGATTCACGCCGCGAGAACGCGGTTGTATATCCTCTCCATTGTCATGCCCCGCGCATGTGGCTTCCAGTCGGCTGCACCCGGGATTAACCCTACCGCCAACAATCGCCCCGCTGCGTCGGCGCATTCACCATGCGGCGCCGCATTTCGCGCTACCACTCGGGCGCGAACGTCACCGCTCGCACCTGTTTTGACGCGTTTTCTTCACGCGAACCGGTACCCGCTTCGCTTGAAAACGCTTTGGCGAGGGCCATGCCCATGGACGTCAATCGCCGCCATCTCATCGGGGCATCTGCCGTCGGCGCAGCCGGCGCGCTTGCGATGTCGCCGGATGCGGCGCGCGCCGCGCAATCTGCCGGCTCGCTCGGCCGCGACGTCACGCAATATGGCGTTCGCCCCGGCAGCCCCGACGATCAGACCCGCAATCTGCAGCGCGCGATCGATGATGCCGCGCGTGCGCAGGTGCCGCTGGCATTCCCGCCTGGCGTCTATCGCACCGGCCTGTTGCGGCTTGCGCCGGGCAGCCAGCTGATCGGAGTGCGCGGCGCCAGCCGGCTGGTGTTCAACGGCGGCGCCTCGATGCTGGAAGGCGAAGGCGCCGGCGGCGTCGTGCTGATGGGTCTCAGCTTCGACGGCGGCAAGGTTCCGCTGCCGGCGCGGCGCGGCCTCGTGCATTGCCTGTCCGGCCGCGACATCCGCATCACCGATTGCCAGTTCATCGGCAGCGGCGGCAGCGGCATCTGGTTCGAACAGATGTCGGGCGATGTCAGCAACAACATCTTCACCGACATCGCGAGCACGGCGCTGGTGTCGTTCGACGCGCTCGGCCTGATGGTGGCACGCAACACCATCAAGGGCACCAACGACAACGGCATCGAGATCCTGCGCACCGCGATCGGCGATGACGGCTCGATCGTCGCCGACAACCGCATCGAGGACATCAAGGCCGGCCCGGGCGGCTCCGGGCAGTACGGCAACGCCATCAACGCCTTCCGCGCCGGCAACGTGATCGTGCGCGGCAACCGCATCAGCAATTGCGACTTCTCGGCGGTGCGCGGCAACTCGGCCTCCAACATCCACATCACGGACAACAGCGTCAGCAATGTCCGCGAGGTCGCGCTCTATTCGGAGTTCTCGTTCGAGGCCGCTGTGATCGCCAACAACACCGTCGACGGCGCGGCGATCGGCGTCTCCGTGTGCAATTTCAACGAGGGCGGCCGCATCGCGGTGGTCCAGGGCAACATCATTCGCAATCTGCTGCCGAAGCGTCCCGTCGGTACCGACCCAAATGACGGCGCCGGCATCGGCATCTATGTCGAGGCGGACAGCGCCGTCACCGGCAATGTGATCGAGAACGCGCCAACCTTCGGCATCGTCGCCGGCTGGGGCCAGTACCTGCGCGACGTCGCGATCACGGGCAATGTGATCCGCAAGGCTCCCGTCGGCATCGGCGTCTCGGTGGTGCCGGGCGCGGGCTCCGCGCTGATCAACAACAACATGATCTCGGAAACCCCGCGCGGCGCGGTGGTCGGGCTCGACCACGCCCGCCCGATCACGTCAGATCTGTCGGCGGGCGGCGCCCAGCAATATGCCCAGCTCGTGGTCGGCGCGAATGCGGTGCGGCGCTAGCGCGTATTGCGTGAGCATGATCTTTCGGAAAACCGCTTCACACTTTTCCGGATCATGCTCTACAGCGCGTTGCGCAGCAGCGGATAGCGCCGCTGGATAGTGTCGAGATCGAGCACCGGCGGCCGCGCAGCCGGAGGGGGCATCTCCAGCGGAGGCGCGTCGGCCACGCTGGGGGGCTCCTCCAGCACCTCGGCCGCCGTCTCGAGCGCGGCCGCGACCGCGGTCATCGCGGCCTCCGCCAATGACGCGGCGTCCGACCGGCGCTCCGGCGCCGGCGAGACATAGGGCGCTGACGAGATGTAAGGCGGCGGCAATATCGACTTGCCGCGGCCGAGCCACGACAGGTCGATCGGCGAATTGTCGAGGGAGGCTTCGCGCGTCAGCAATTCACGCCAGATCTCGACCGCGGCCCGCGCTTCCCTGATGTTCTCGAGAAAGGCCTGCTCGCTGTGATAGCGGCGCCAGCGTCCGGTCTCGAACAGTTCGGTGAGGTGTTCCAGCCTTTGCTCGGCGAGGTTGCACCAACGTGCAACGATTTCCTGGCCTCTGGCCACGTCGGTCCGATGTGTCATTGAAACTTGCCCGCAGGGAAAGAAACGGACGCAGACGCAACCGAACCGAATCAACTGGACGTGACACTGATATTCTGTGGAAAAGGTAAATAAAGTCTAACTAAATTCTTAATCGCGAACGGGCGATGAGAGAAGTCCGCTCGACTACGGAGTTTCTTGCCCGAACCATCGTCAAGTATCGACTTGCATGGTGGCGATGCGCATCGCTTTCGTGCGCCGCACAGCCGGATGATCCACAGCAAAGAGTCGCCGCTGCCCCGCGCCCGACATCGGGTCGCGATCGCGCGACGCCGCGTCGGCGGCGTTCGGCCAAGCCGGTGATGCGAGGGTGCCCCAGAAAGCAAAGACCCGTCCGGGGGGACAACCGGACGGGTCAAAGCCATATGGGCGCTTGGGGTGGATGGGCGCTCGCGCCTGATATAGCCGGGGAGGGATAAACCGCTCCCACACACATAAGTCGTGAGAGGAAGGCGGACGTTCAAATCGTCGGCGATTTTTTTAACCTTTGCGCCGCGCGGTTCCATCGCACCATTGCAGGCGTTCAGCGTCGAAAATCACTGCCCGGCACGGCGATTAGCAGTGGAATCGTCCGATGCGATCGACGGCGCCGGTTCATTCGCCGCGCGGCTCACGGAAGTGTTATTGCTGTCCGCGTCCTGTGCAGGCTGCGACGGTTTGTCCACGGCGGAGGCGACAGCAGCACTCGTCGCGGCCATCACTGCGCCGAGCGCATCCGCCTTACCCGCCCCGAACAGATCATCACGACCCGGTGTCCCGAGATCGCGGGCCGTGCTGGTCAGGATCCTGCGCACCTCGGCGGGCTTCAGTGCCGGATTGCGCTCCAGCACCAGGGCCGCGATGCCGCTGACGAACGCGGCCGAAAACGAGGTGCCCGACATCACCTGATATTTGCCGTCAGGCACCGGCACCAGAATGTCGGCGCCCGGTGCCGCCAGCGCGACATAGCTGCCGCGGTTCGAGGCCGCCATCAGCCGGTCGCCGGCATCGATGCCGCTCACCGCGATCACGTCGGGAAGGGCGGCCGGATACAGCGGCGGCGATGTCGGGCCGCCATTGCCGGCCGCAGCAACCAGCACGACGTCCCTCGCCGCCGCGGCGGCTACGGCACGCGCGATCAAGGCGTCCTTCGGTCCGGCAAAGCTCATGTTCACAATCTGCGCGCCGTGCGCCACCGCGTAGTCGAGGCTCCTGAGCAGCACATAGCAGGTGCTCTCGGCGCCAGCAGCGGCCGCACCGAAGGCGCGGATCGCCAGGATGCGCACTTCCGGCGCGCTCCCCGTCAGCCGGACGCGCGCCGCGATCGCGCCGGCAATGGCGGTGCCGTGCGCATGCGGGCCTTCCTTGCTGCCGAGCGCGTCGAACGTATCCGCAACCGTGTTCGCCAACTCCGGATGGGCGGCATCGACACCGGAATCGATGACGGCAATGGTGACATTCATCCCGCGCGCCAGTCTGTGCGCCGCCGCCAGGTGAAGCTGCGCCGCCGGATATTGCGCCGGATCGCTCCCGCCCGCTGCCGGCTTCTGGTCCTGCAGCGCGTAACGGTAGTTCGGCTGCACGGAGCGGACGCTGCCGTCGCTTGCAAACTCGCGGCTCACCGCGTCGGTGGAACGATTGCCGGCGACGCGGAGCAGGCCGGTCGTCGTACCCAGCAGCGGGAGGTTCGTCGAGGCGAGCCGGGCCAGGCCAGGGCGGCGCGCGAGCGCGGCGGGCTGGGGCTCC
>NZ_VKHP01001032.1 GCF_010811875.1 Bradyrhizobium uaiense | reverse complement strand
CAATCTCCCTGCGGCGACGGATCTGCGCACACTAGCCGCCACCATCAAGGCAAGATGGATTTGTGAGCAGGCGCATCAGCAGTTGAAGGAGGAACTCGGACTTGATCACTTCGAGGGGCGATCATGGCAAGGTCTTCATCGTCACACCCTGATGACTATGATTGCTTACGCCTTCCTGCAACACCGTCGCCTCGCACACGCGGCGCGGAAAAAAAAGAATCAACGGGCCTCCGCCTCAACCA
>NZ_VKHP01001031.1 GCF_010811875.1 Bradyrhizobium uaiense | reverse complement strand
GTCGCGACCGGACCGCGGCCGCGATCGAGCTTGGCTTCGATCACGGTGCCTTCCGCCGGACGCTCCGAATTGGTCTTCAGGTCGAGGATTTCGGCCTGCAGTGCGATCATCTCGAGCAGACGATCGAAGCGATCAATCACGCCAAGGCGGCCAAGGTGCCGATGATCGTCGCGATCAACAAGATCGACAAGCCCGATGCGCGGCCCGAGCGCGTGCGCACCGAACTGCTGCAATACGAAGTG
>NZ_VKHP01001030.1 GCF_010811875.1 Bradyrhizobium uaiense | reverse complement strand
CCGCAGGCTTTCCGCGGCGAGCGCCTTGCCATTCGCCCCTCGCCAAACAGTGCGCAATACGGGGTCTTCTTCGCCGCCCACCAAGTCGCTATCATTGACTTGGCGAGCGGAAAAAGTGTCGGCCATGCCCCCGAACACCCGTCGGTCATGTCCCCGGGCTGAACATCAAGCCGGGCGATGACAGATGTGGATGGGGACGCAGCGCGGCCGTTATTTGCCCTTGAAGTTGGGCGCGCGCTTGT
>NZ_VKHP01001029.1 GCF_010811875.1 Bradyrhizobium uaiense | reverse complement strand
GGAGTATGGGTCCCTGCTTTCGCAGGGACGACATCAGAGGACGTGGTGGCCTCCCGCCCTACCCCGACCGCTTGTTGCTGGTGTTCTGGGTCAGGTTGCCGTGCGCGGCCTGCTCGCGGATGTTGTGAGAGGGACTCGTCGTTCCAGCGGCGTTCAATGACGACCATTGGTGGTTATGGGTCCCTGCTTTCGCAGGGACGACAGTGGAATTTGTTGCGTCATCTGCGCGCATACGTCCGCAT
>NZ_VKHP01001028.1 GCF_010811875.1 Bradyrhizobium uaiense | reverse complement strand
AACTTTTATCGATCAAGATCCGACCGGAATTGCAGGCGGCGATTGACGCCATACCGCAGGGAACGCGCGCCGAAGGCGTGGTGACATTTCTGGTCAACGACTACGGCAGGCCATTCGCTTCCGCAGCGCGCTCCTGATCGACTGCGTCGAGATATTCCTGCACCTGCGCGAGCGAGCTATGGCCTGACACAGCCATGAGTTCGACACCCGTTGCACCGGCATGAGCTAAAGCGAGCAGCGCA
>NZ_VKHP01001027.1 GCF_010811875.1 Bradyrhizobium uaiense | reverse complement strand
CAAGACGTTGGTTGCCTGGGGCGTGATGCGCGACGGCGTCAATCCGGTGGCGCGCAGCAACGTCTGTCCGAAACTCGATCCGCCAGGCGAGCCGAGTTTCCACGCCTTCTGCTACACGGTGCCGGCGAGCGCAGTTCGCAGGCCCCGAATGCCGTCAGCGGGCGGCCGGCGTCGCGGATGATATCGGCAATCCGTTCAAAACCCGCGCTCAAGGGTACCGATTCAGAGAACCTGACCCGCTC
>NZ_VKHP01001026.1 GCF_010811875.1 Bradyrhizobium uaiense | reverse complement strand
TCCTCGAATCGCTCAGCGATCTCGAGCGCGGTCACATGCGAGGTCTCGGCCCAGCCCTCGACCGCGACCTTGCCGTCGCGTGCATCGAGGCCGACGGCCACACGGCCGGGGAATTGCTTCGCCGCGCAGGGTTTCGAATATCTCCACGTCGTCGATCTCGACGGCGCCTTCGCCGGCAAGCCGATGAATGCGCATGCGGTGGAGGCGATGCTGAAAGCCGTCACCATGCCGGTGCAGCTCGG
>NZ_VKHP01001025.1 GCF_010811875.1 Bradyrhizobium uaiense | reverse complement strand
GCCTTGCCTCGGGCAGCTACGATCAGCTGCACCATTTCATCGCCGATGGTGTCTGGGACGCATCACCACTGGAATCTGAGCTGCTCAGCCAGGCGGACCGACTTGTCGGCGGCAAGGATGCGGTGCTCGTTATTGATGACACCTCACTGCCGAAGAAGGGCGAACGCTCGGTTGGTGTTGCGGCTCAATACGCGTCGGCTCTCGGCAAAACGGCAAATTGCCAAACGATGGTGTCTTTGACG
>NZ_VKHP01001024.1 GCF_010811875.1 Bradyrhizobium uaiense | reverse complement strand
AAACTTCGGACAACCCAATCCTCGTCGTCCGAAGAGCCGGGGTGTCCCAGGCCGCATCCCTGGCCCTTGGAGATAGCCTCCAGCCGGGTCCAACGCCGGAAGAAGCCTTCCAGCCGGTTGTCCGGACTGGAGTATCCGCGATGTAATCATTCACTGAGGATGGCGAGGAGCTTGGCCAACTTGTTGGAAAGCACCGAACTTCAATCGAAACCGCGCCTGTTCGAGATACCTCGCGGTCGCAG
>NZ_VKHP01001023.1 GCF_010811875.1 Bradyrhizobium uaiense | reverse complement strand
GTTCGCGCCCTCCTGCATCGCAAGCCGTACAAACTCGCGCCGTTGATCCATCACCGACACCTCACGCCAGGGCATGGATTTGGCCTCCCACTTTGCCAAATCCATCCACTATGATGTGTCGGCCATGTCCCCGAACACCCGTCGGTCATGTCCCCGGGCTGAACATCAAGCCGGGCGATGACACCGCTTATGCGTGTGGCAATTGAATCGAAGTCTTCACCTTCGTCATGACAAGCGAAGCG
>NZ_VKHP01000103.1 GCF_010811875.1 Bradyrhizobium uaiense | reverse complement strand
ACGGCGCGGCTGTGGCGTGCGGGCTTCTCGAAGGGCGAGCCGGTGGAAATCAGGCGGCGGGGCATGTTGGACCTCGACGGAAAAGGCGTTGCGCGGGGTTTACGGGCATTTTTGCCGCCCGCGCAACGCCTTTTCCGTCGAGGTCCAACATGCCCCGCCGCCTGATTTCCACCGGCTCGCCCTTCGAGAAGACCGCAGGCTACAGCCGCGCCGTGATCGACGGCGATTTCGCCTTCGTCGCCGGAACCACCGGCTACGACTACACCACAATGACCATGCCTGATGATGTCACGAGCCAGTCACGGAACTGCTTCAAGACCATCGAGGCTGCCCTCACGGAGGGCGGCTTCACGATGGCCGACATCGTCCGCGCGACCTACTACCTCACCGACGTCAACGACGCGGACGCCCATTTCGCAGTCTGCGGCGAAGTCCTCGGCGACATCCGCCCGGCGGCGACCTTGCTGATCGTGGCCGGGCTCCTGAAGCCCGAGATGAAGGTCGAGATCGAAGTCACCGCGAAGCGACGTACCCCCTGATCCACTCTACCAGCCGCTAGGCACTCTCCTGGAGAAAATGATGAGTCCCTCCTCGCAGATCTACGCGAAAGTCACCGGCCCCATTGTCATGATCGGCTTCGGCTCGATCGGCAAAGGCACCTTGCCGCTGATCGAGCGGCACCTCGATTACGACAAGTCGCGCGTCACCGTGATCGATCCCAAGGACGAGGGCCGCAGGGCACATTGCGAGAAGCACAATGTGAAATTCATCCAGAAGGCCGTGACCAAGGACAATTATCGCGAGTTGCTGACGCCGCTGCTCACCGAAGGCGGCGGCCAGGGCTTTTGCGTCAATCTGTCGGTCGATACCGGCTCGACCGACATCATGGAGCTCTGCAACGAAGTCGGCGCGCTCTATATCGACACCGTCAACGAGCCCTGGCTCGGCTTCTATTTCGATTCGTCGAAGGGGCCGGAAGCGCGCTCCAACTACGCCCTGCGCGAAGTGACGCTGGCCGCCAAGAAGGCGCGCCCCACAGGCTCGACGACGGCCGTCTCCTGCTGCGGCGCCAATCCCGGCATGGTCTCCTTCTTCGTCAAGCAGGCGCTGCTCAATGTCGCCGCCGATCTGAAGCTCAATGCCCCCAAGCCGAAGACCAAGGCCGAATGGGCGGACTTGATGCGGCAGGCCGGTATCAAGGGCATCCACATCGCCGAACGCGACACCCAGCGCGCCAAGTCGCCGAAAGAGCCTGATGTCTTCGTCAATACCTGGTCGGTGGAAGGTTTCCTCTCGGAAGGCGTACAGCCGTCCGAACTCGGCTGGGGCACCCATGAAAAATGGATGCCCGAGAATGCGCATACCCACGAGGCCGGCTGCGGCGCTGCCATCTATCTGATGCAGCCCGGCGCCAACACGCGCGTGCGCACCTGGTGCCCGACCCGCGGCGCGCAGTACGGCTTCCTCGTCACCCACAACGAATCGATCTCGATCGCCGATTACTTCACGGTGCATGACGCTTCGGGCAAGGCGGTCTATCGGCCGACCTGCCACTATGCCTATCATCCGGCCGACGATGCCGTGCTGTCGCTGCACGAGATGTTCGGCCGCGCAGCGAAGATGCAGGAGAAGCACCACATCCTCGATGAGAACGAAATCGTCGACGGCATCGACGAGCTCGGCGTGCTGCTCTTCGGCCATGACAACAACGCCTACTGGTACGGCTCGCAGCTCTCGATCGAAGAGACCCGCAAGCTCGCGCCCTACCAGAACGCGACCGGCCTGCAGGTGACCTCCGCCGTGCTCGGCGGTATGGTGTGGGCACTGGAGAACCCGAACGAGGGCATCGTCGAAGCCGACGAGATGGACTTCGATCGCCTGCTGGAGATCCAGCTGCCGTATCTCGGCCCGGTGAAGGGTTTCTACACCGACTGGACCCCGCTGACGGATCGTCCGGGTCTGTTCCCGGAAGACATCGACACCAGCGATCCCTGGCAGTTCAAGAATATCCTGGTGCGCTGAGAGGCCTTCCAGGCAAAATCTCGAAAACAACCCCATGCACAGTAGCCGGCGGTGGGCCGGCTCTCGTCATTCCGGGCTGGCCCGAAGGGCCAGGCCGGAATGACCGCCGCTCACCTCGCCATGTAGTCGAATGCGACCGAGCCAAGGCCGAGCGTCAGATCCGCCTTGTAGTGCAGCGCCGAGACCACTTCGCGCACCGGCAGGCGGGCGACGTCGCACAGCGCGTGCGGGAACAGGCCGAGCGCGGCAGGGCCGGTCCAGGCTTCCTTCAGCACGATATCGTCGAGTTGAAAGCGCACCAGCTCGCAGATCCGCGGGCTGCCGTCGACATGGGGGATGATCTTCAAAATAAAGTTCGGCGCCTTCATTGCGTTCAGGACGGTGTCGTGATCGACCTTGCGGTATTTGTAGCCCATCGTGGCGGAGGCGCAGAGCACCGAGCCGTAATGCAGCGAGCCGACCAGCACGTCGCTCTCTACCGCGATCTTCGGCCGCGCCAGCTTCTTCGGAAATCCCCACAGCTCGCGGCCGCCGGCGATCGGGGCCTCGTCGTCGAGATACATGGCGTGGGTGTAGGCCCCGACCTCGCCCTTGAAGCGGACCGGGATCACCTGCCCGGTCTCGGTATAGTCGCCGAAGCCGGTCGAGTCCGGCATGCGGATGAATTCATACTTCACCACGGGCTCGACGACCTCGAGCGGCTCCGGCACCACGGCCGCGAGGGCTTCGGGGTCGGTCTTGTAGGTGATGATGAAATATTCGCGGTCGAAGAACCGGTACGGCCCCGGCGGAAACGACGGGTTGGTGAGCGGCATTGAATAGGCGGTGCGCCTGATATCCTCGATCTTCATGGATGGCCCCATCTGTCGTTGGCAAGACGACGGATTATGGCGGGCGGGGATGACGGAGGCGAGACCGTATAATCGGCAGCGTCAGTCAAATGCGCGTCACAATGCACTGACCGGAGCGCCTATTTCTTTTCGATCGGCGGCGCGGTCTTCTCGGCGGGCGCTGGCGGCAGCACCGGCTTGGCGCCGGCCTTCTGCGCTTCGTCGTCGGGACGAGCAGGTTGCGGCGCAGGCGTGGTCGGCCGCTCGCCGCCCGGCTTCGATTCGGCAGGTGCCGTCGTCTTCTGCGGCTCCGGCGTCGGAGTCGTCTGCAGCGGCTGGGTCGCCTGCGCCATCTCCTGCGGCGCCGCGTTGATGGCATGCAGCGACAGCACCGCGATCGCGACGCCCGCCGCGACCAATGTCGAGGCGATCAGGATGTCCGTCCGCAATCTGGTCCGATCCGCAGCCATCTCGTTCACCCGCGTAGTGTCAGCGAAGTCAACGATCCTGCCACGGCAAGGTTCCTGGGCGCGGCCAGCGGGAACCCCGCGACAGAGCCTTTTTCGTTCCGATTGAATCGGAACGGGGCTTTGGATTTTGTTGTTAACGCGTTTTCTTCACGCGAACCGGTATCCGCTTCGCTCGAAAACGCCCTAATCCGTGGTGCTGATTTCCCATGTCGCGTGCCGCACGCCGGGCTGATGCTGCAGGTCGACGATCACGGCATTCAGCTCGTTGGGTTCGACCGCGGTCGAGACCAGCTCCGCCACGATTTCGAGGAAGTCGTCACCGGCCTCAACCACGTTGACATCGGCGACCGGATAGTTGGCGGCCTCGAGTTTCTCGACCAGGCGGTCGCGCATGTCGGGCAGCGCCTCGGGGGTCACCGCGAGCTTGAAATAGTAGGTCGCCTCCAACGCCTTCTCGTTCAGCGGGATGCGGTTGATGGCGTTGACCAGCGGACGCAGCAGCGTGTTGCCGGCGATCACGAACACGGTCAACGCCGCCGCCTGCGCCACCAGATCGGCTCCGGCGCAGGAGCCGACCGCGGCCGAAGCCCACAGCGTCGCCGCAGTGTTGAGGCCGCGCACGTCCATGCCCTGCTTCATGATGACGCCGGCGCCGAGGAAGCCGATCCCCGACACCACATAGGCGATCACCCGGACCGCGCCATCGGCACCGGCCAGATGCATCGCCAGGTCGACGAAGGCGGCCGCCCCGACTGCGACCAGCACGTTGGTGCGCAGGCCCGCGGTGCGCTGCCGGTACTGCCGCTCGGCGCCGATCAAAGTGCCGAGCACGAAGGCTGACGTCAGGCTGACCAGCGTGTCGAGGAAGTCGGCGAGCTGGAATGTCGTGAGGAATCGCATGGCATCTACCCGGCTGGATGCAGCGATCTCTTACATTTCCAGAATGCCCGCGTCACCATCTTCCGTGCCGAAGGCGAGCAGCGTGCCCTTGGCATTCCACCCCAACGCGGACACCGCCGTACCGGCATTCCGCCGCACCAGGATCTCGGCGCCGTCCTCGAGCCGGACCATCAGCACGGTGCCGTCGGCATAGCCGACCGCCATGATGTCGTTCTTCGGATGGCAGGCGACCACCGCGACCCGCGCCGGCATCGGCGCCAGCATCGCCGGCTCCTTGCCCATCGGCCCGTCCTTGCTGGTGAACGGCCAGACGATCACGGTGTCGGCGCCCGAGGTCGCGAGCCCCTTGCCGCCGACGCTCCATGACATCGAGCGCACGCGGCCGGGATAGCCGCTCATCCGCATGTGCCTGTTGTCGGCGAGCCGCCAGCCATGCATCGCGGCCTCGTGCATCGCGGTGACCAGAAACTTGTTGTCCGGGCTGAAAGAGACCGCGAGATGCGAGCCGGCCCATTCCAGGAATTCCGGATTGGCGGCCATGTTGGGAAACCACAAGGTCACGCCGTTGTAATGCGCGATCGCCAGCCGCAGGCCTTTCGGCGCGAACGCCAGCCCGCCGACGGTCGACGGCACCTCGAAGGTTTTCTCCTCGCCCTTGGGATTGCGCACGAAAGCGGTCTTGCCCGCCGACCACGCCACGGTGCCGTCGCCATGCAGCGCGACATTGTCGATCCAGCGCCGCTTGGCGTCGGTCGTGATGATGGCGGTCTCGCCCTTGGCGTCGATCGCGATCAGCTTGCCGTCGTCACCACCGGTGACGAGGCGCTTGCCGTCGGAGGCCGCGCAGAGGATGGCGCCGAAATGCGTCTCCGTGCGCGTGATCTCGCCGTCGGCGGTCGCGATCGCCACACACTCCTCGGCGCCGACGAAGAACGCGCGGTCGCCGAGGAAATGCACCGAGCCCACAGCCGCGCCAAGCGGAAGCTGCTTGACGCGATCGGTGATCGAAACGATGGAAGAAGGGGCCTCGCCCGGATCGAACTCTTTCATCACGTGGTGATGCACTGCTCGAAGCCGTCGCGGATCGCCTGCTCAGGCAGTTCGCGACCGATGAACACGACGCGGCTCTCGCGCTTCTCGCCGTCCTTCCATTTCCGCTGGTGGTCGCCCTCCAGCATCATGTGGACGCCCTGGAACACGTAGCGGTCGTCATCGCCGGTGAAGGCGAGGATGCCCTTCGAGCGCAGGATCTTCTGGCCCTCGGTGGCGACGAGGTTCTGCAGCCAGGGCATGAACTTGGTCGGGTCGAGCGGCTTCTCCGAGCGCAGCGACAGCGATTGCATGTCCTCGTCGTGATAGTGCTTCAGGCCGCCATGGCTATGATCATGGTGATGGTGGTGGTCATGGTCATGGTGATGATGATCGTGGTCATGATCGTGATCGTCGCCGGCCTCGAGGAAATCGGGCTCGATTTCGAGAATACGGTCGAGGTCGAATGCGCCGCGCTCCAGCACGTCGGTCAACCCGACCTGGCAGCGCTCGGTGCGATGCAGTTTTGCGTACGGATTGATGCCCCGGATGCGGGCCTCGACCTCGGCGAGCTCGGGCTTGGACACCAGGTCGGTCTTGTTCAGCACGATGACATCGGCGAACGCGATCTGGTTCTTGGCTTCCGGCGCGTCCTTCAGGCGATCGCTCAGCCATTTGGCATCGGCGACGGTCACGACTGCATCGAGCCGGGCGTTCTTCTGCACGTCCTCGTCGACGAAGAAGGTCTGCGCGACCGGCGCCGGATCGGCAAGGCCGGTGGTCTCGACGATGATGGCGTCGAACTTGCCCTTGCGCTTCATCAACCCGTCCATGATGCGGACGAGGTCGCCGCGCACCGTGCAGCAGACGCAGCCATTGTTCATCTCGAACACTTCCTCATCGGCGCCGATGATGAGGTCGTTGTCGATGCCGATCTCGCCGAATTCGTTGACGATGACGGCGTATTTCTTGCCGTGGTTTTCCGACAGGATGCGGTTGAGCAAGGTGGTCTTGCCGGCGCCGAGATAGCCCGTCAGCACGGTCACTGGAATTTTTTGCGAAGCTTCAGCCATAACAACTCCGAAGGAACTCTATGTTTGAGCATGATCTTATCGGAAAACCGGACCCCACTTTTCCGGATCATGCTAGGCGGCGCTCGACCCGGCAAGGAGGCCCCTGCCCTAGTTGGCGAGCGCGCTGGTCAGGGCCTTTATATTGTGCCTAACCATATCAATGTAAGTGGGTGCATCGCCCTTTTCGGCCGTCAAACTGTCCGAATAAAGGGTCCCGCCGACCCGGGCACCGGTCTCGGCCGCGATCCGCTCGATCAGGCGGGGATCGCTGATATTTTCGAGAAAAACTGCCGGAATTTTCGCAAGCTTGATCTGAGCGATGATGGCCGCAATATCGCGCGCGCTGGGCTCGGAATCGGTGGAGATCGAGAGCGGCGAGAAGAACGTGATCCCGTAGGCATCGGCGAAATAGCCGAAGGCGCTGTGGGTCGAGATCACCTTGCGCCGCGCCTCCGGCACGCGTCCCACCGCCTCATGCACCTCGCGGTCGAGCGCCTCGAGCTTGGCCAGATAGGCGTCGGCATTGGCCTTGAAGACGGCTGCCTGATCGGGCGCCACCGCGATCAGCCCGTCGCGAATATTGATCACATAGATCTTCGCATTGGCCACGGATTGCCAGGCATGCGGATCGTCATGGCCGCCCATCTTCCGCGGCATGATGCCCTTGGTTGCCACCGCGACCGGCGCTTTGCTGCCGGACGCCTGCAGCAGCCGCGGCATCCAGCCCTCGAAGCCGAGGCCGTTGATGACCAGCAGCCTGGCGTCGGCGACCTTCTTGGCATCCGCAGGCGTCGGCGCGTAGACATGCGCATCGCCATCGGGCCCGACCAGCGCCGTCACGTCGACGCTGTTGCCGCCGACATTGCGCACCATGTCGGCGAGGATCGAGAAACTCGCGACGACATTGATGCGCTCAGCAGCGCGCGCCGGTCCGCTCGCCAGCATCAGCGCCAGACCAATCAAACCCAACAACCGTCGCATCGCACTCATGCCTCGAGATGACGGCCGGGAAACAGCTGCCGCACCAGGCCACTGACATTGCCGAACAAGAGCGACACAATATAGAGCCCCGCTGCAACCAGGATGATCGCCGGGCCGCAGGGAATCCGGGTCTGGTACGACAGCACCAGCCCGGCATAACCCGACAGCATCGCGCTCGCGACCGCAATGCAGATCATGGTGGTGATGTCACGCGACCAGAATCGCGCAATGCCCGCGGGCAGGATCATCAGCCCGACGCCCAGCAGCGTGCCGAGCGCATGGAAGCCGTTGACGAGGTTGACCACCACCAGCGCGAGGAAGGCAAGATGCGCCGGCGCGCCGGCCCGGCTCACGGTACGCAGGAAGACCGGATCGACGCATTCGATCACCAGCGGCCGATAGATCACCGCAAGCACCAGCAGCGTGATTGTGGCGTTGAACGCGATCACCAGCAGGGTCTGGTCGTCCATCGCCAGAATATTGCCGAACAGCACGTGCAGCAGGTCGATATTGGTGCCCTTGATCGATACGATGGTGACGCCGAGCGCGAGCGAGACCAGATAGAAGGTCGCCAGCGAAGCGTCCTCCTTCAACTCGGTGGTGCGCGCGACGAGGCCCGCGAGCAGCGCTACCGCAAAGCCCGCGATCAGGCCGCCGGTGGTCATCGCGAACAGATTGAGCCCCGAGATCAGGAAACCGATCGCGGCGCCCGGCAGGATCGCATGCGCCATGGCGTCGCCGACCAGGCTCATCCGCCGCAGCATCAGGAATACGCCGATCGGCGCGCCGCCGAGCGACAGTGCGATTACGGCCGCCAGCGCGCGGCGCATGAACTCGAATTCGGTGAAGGGCGTAATCAGCGCGTCAGTCAGCATCGGCGTCAGGCAGCCCTCGAGCGCGGATCGACGGCGCAGGCGCCGGCTGAGTCGTCGAACGCCTCGCACATCCGCATCGCGACCGTCAGATTCTCCGGGGTCAACGCCTCTGCGGTCGGTCCCCATTCCACCGGGCCGCGCGCCAGCAGCAGCGTTTCCGGGAAATTGTTGCGCACCATGTCGAGGTCGTGCAGCGCCGCCAGCACCGTGCGGCCTTCGCCATTCCAGCGCTTCACCAGCGCCAGCAAATCGGCGGTGGTCTTGGCGTCGATGGCGTTGAAGGGTTCGTCGAGCACGATCAGGCGCGCGTCCTGCAACAGCACGCGCGCGAACAGCATGCGCTGCATCTGGCCGCCGGACAAAGTGCCGATCGGCCGGTTCTCGAAGCCGTTGAGGCCGACGGCGGCGAGCGCCGCCAAAATCTTGTCGCGCGCGGCCTTGCCGATGCCGCCGAAGAAGCCGGTCGAGCGCCACAGCCCGGTTCCGACGAAATCGAACACCGAGATCGGGAAGGTCCGGTCGATGTCGGCGGATTGCGGCAGATAGGCGATGTCGCGATGGTCGAGCCCGTCGAGATCGATCACGCCCGACAGCGGCTTGAGCACGCCGGCGATGCCGCGCAGCAGCGTCGACTTGCCGGCGCCGTTCGGTCCGATCACGGCGAGCAGCGCGCCCGCTTCGACCGCGCCATTGAGATGGTGCACCGCCGGATGGCGGTCATAGCCGAGGGTGACGTCGCGGAAGGTGACAAGAGCAGCCACTGATCTCACCTCATCGCCAGCCAGATGACGGCCCACAGGCAGGCGGAGACCGCGAGCGCCGCCGAGAGCCGGGCCGGCACCGGCATGCGCAGGATCGACCAGTGCGCGGTCTGGGCCGGATGCGCGTGCGGTGCGTGGCTGTGCCCGTGGGGATGGGCGTGGCCGTGATGGGGGTGGTCGTGGGTGTGCGTATGCGCCATGGGGAAATTGTTATATTATAACATAACGCGAGTCCACCAACGAGGAACTCATGGCCGATCCGCAAAACCGGGAGGAAGAGGGCGAAGTCTAGGTAAGTTAGGCGGGCGCAGGCCAAGCCCTGCTCTCCGCCGTCGTCCTGGCTTTCGCCAGGACGACGATCAGGACAGTTCTCGCAGTCTACTGGCACACCGGCGCAGTCAGTTTTGGGTCAGCTGGTCTTGCCGACCAATACGCCCGCTGACTGAGCTCCGCTTCGTTTGTCGCGGGAGCACATACGTAGCTCGTCTTGCCAACGCACATGGGCGAACCAATCGAGTAGATGAGGTTGTCGTAGATGCAATAACTGCCGATCCCGGACGGCAGATCGGTCGGCGGCGCCGTGGAGCCCCCAAAATAGGGCTGCGATGAAGCGCCTGGCGTCCTGTCCTGTGCCGCGGCCGCATGAAGGGAAATCAAAAGCGTCAGACACGTGACGATGCGTAGCATGGTCCCTCCGGTCAAAGAATGCCGGCGAAGCGTCGGGCGACTTCCGGCGGGGGAAGCGCACAGTAGCCGCGGCGGAATCGCTAGCAGGGTAATATGACACTTGCTTTGCATCGTCACGCCTCCCGCGCGTAGCCCTTCAACCTCGCCTCGATCACCGCAATCACCTGGTCGCGGACCGGATCGCGCGAGCCTTTCAGCCAGGCTGCAGCGAGTGGCAGGCGGCCGACGGCACTGCCACGCTTGAGGCGGAGCGGAATGAAGCGCACGCCCGGGATCGCCATCCGCGCGGTCCAGCGCGGAACGATGGCGACGCCGAGCCTTGCTGCGACCATGTTGACGATGGTCTGCTTCTCGTCTGCGATCTCCTGGATGCGGGGCGTCAGCCCGGCCTCGTCGAACAGCTTTGTCGTGAGATCATGGCTGTGCGGCCGCGAACGGCGCTCCGGCACGATCAAGGGCTGATCCGCGATATCCGGCAGCACGATCTGCTTGCGCCGCACTAGCGCGTGCTTGTGCGACAGCGCCACCACCGCGGTTTCCTGCAGCAGCGGGACGAACTCGATGCGCCGGTCGGGCCGCTCCGGCGGCCGCACGAAGGCGAGATCGAGTGCACCGGACAGCAGCTTCGGCAGCAGCCGGATGGTCTTCTCCTCGAGCAGTTGCACGGCGACGTCGGGATGGGCGGCGCGGAGGTCGCGCAGCAGCGGCGGCAGCAGGCCGGCCGCAGCACTGTCGATCGCGCCTATCCGGAAGCGTCGCGCCTGAGGCTTGCGCAACCGCCTGCGAAAACCGTTCTCGATCGCTTCGGCCCGGCCGAGCAGTGCCCGTCCCTCGCGCAGCAGGGTGGCGCCGTCTTCGGTCAGCGACACCGCCCGCGTGGTGCGCGCGAACAGCCGCACCCCGAGATCCTCTTCCAGGAGCTTGATGTGGCGCCCCAGCGCCGACGGCATCATCTGCAAGCGCTGCGCGGCACGGCCGAAATGCAGTTCCTCGGCCGCCGCCACGAAGCAGCGAAGCTGGTGCAGTTCCAAGACGTCGTATCCTTTCACCCGCCGTCATTGCAAGGAGCGAAGCGACGAAGCAATCCATGGTTTCGCATATGCGGTTGCATGGATTGCTTCGCGGAGCCTGTCATCCGGCGGCGCTCCGCGCCGACCGGGCGGCTCGCAATGACGGCGCCGCGATTATATCATTTTTTTGTATAAACCCAGACGGATTGAACCGGAAGGGCACGCCCCTTTAGGCTTCCCGGTGGCGCGGCAAAATGCGCCGTCCCAACAAACAACACGAACCCAGAGGAAGCCCATGGAAAGCGAGCTTGGCAGCCGCGTATTGCGCAAGATCACCCTGCGCATCGTGCCGTTCATCATGCTGCTGTACTTCGTGGCCTTCATCGACCGCGTCAATATCGGTTTCGCCTCGCTGACCATGAACAAGGACATCGGCCTGTCGCCGACGGTCTATGGCTTCGGCGCCGGTATCTTCTTCTGGGGCTACTTCCTGTTCGAGGTGCCCTCCAACATCATCCTGCACAAGATCGGCGCGCGGATATGGATCGCGCGGGTGATGATCACCTGGGGTATCGTTTCGGCGGCGATGGCGCTGGTGCAGGGCGCGACCAGCTTCTACGTGCTGCGCTTCCTGCTCGGCGCCGCAGAGGCCGGCTTCTTCCCCGGCATCATCCTTTACCTCTCCTACTGGTTCCCGGCGCGGCAGCGCGCCGCCGTCACCGCCCTGTTCATGGCCGCAGCGCCGCTGTCGACCGTGCTCGGCTCGCCGGTCTCCGGCGCGCTGCTGGAGATGGACGGCCTGCTCGGCTTCAAGGGCTGGCAATGGCTGTTCGTGCTGGAGGCCGTTCCGGCCGTGCTGCTCGGCTTCGTCGTGCTCGGCTTCCTGACCGACCGGCCGGAACAGGCCAGATGGCTCGCCGATGACGAGCGCGCCTGGCTGGTCAAGACCATGAAGGCCGAGACCGACGGCAAAGCCGCCACCGCGAGCCACAGCATCTGGCGCGGCCTTGCCGACCCGCGCGTCCTGGCGCTGGCGCTGGTCTATTTCGGTACCTCGGCCGGGCTTTATACGCTCGGGGTGTGGGCGCCGCAGATCATCAAGGCGTTCGGCCTGTCGTCGATCCAGGTCGGCTTCCTCAACGCGGTGCCGGCGACCATCGCCGTCGTCGCGATGGTGTTGTGGGCGCGGCATTCCGACCGCACCGGCGAGCGTACCTGGCACGTGGTGCTGGCCTGCCTGATGGCCGCCGCAGGACTCGCGCTTGCCGGATTGTGGACCGGCCTCGCCGCTGTGATCGCGGCGCTGACCCTGGTCAATATCGGCATCTCCTCCTCGAAGCCGCCGCTGTGGAGCATGCCGACCATGTTCCTGTCAGGCTCCGCCGCCGCAGCAGGCATCGCCACCATCAACTCGATCGGCAATCTCGGCGGCTTCGTCGGGCCTGCAATGATCGGTTGGATCAAGGACCGCACCGGCAGTTTCGAGGGCGGTCTTTATTTCGTCGCCGGCCTGCTGGTGCTGTCGGCCGTGCTCACGCTGCTGCTGTCGCGCGCGCAGAGCGCTGCGGCGCCGGCCGGCTCACAACCCCATCCCATGCAATCCCGCTAACAACTCATCCGGAGAGAACCCATGCGTACCCATTCCATCGCCGCCATTCCCGCCGACGGCATCGGCCCCGAAGTGATCTCCGCCGGTGTCCGCGTGCTGGAGGCGCTGGCCAAGCGCTCAGGCGACATCAGCTTCAACGTCAAGACCTTCGACTGGGGCTCGGACTATTACAAGAAGCACGGCGTGATGATGCCGGCCGACGGGCTCGCCGAATTGAAGAAGTTCGACGCGATCTATTTCGGCGCGGTCGGCGCGCCCGACGTGCCCGATCACATCACGCTATGGGGCCTTCGCTTACCGATCTGCCAGGGCTTTGACCAATACGCCAATGTGCGGCCGACAAAAATCCTTCCCGGCGTCGCCTCACCGTTGCGCAATGTCGGCGTCGGCGATCTCGACTGGGTGATCGTGCGCGAGAATTCCGAAGGCGAATATGCCGGCATGGGCGGCCGCGCACACAAGGGCCTGCCGGAGGAAGTCGGCACCGAAGTCGCGGTATTCACCCGGGTCGGCGTGACGCGGATCATGCGCTATGCGTTCCAGCTCGCGCAGTCGCGGCCGCGCAAATTCCTCACCGTAGTGACCAAGTCGAACGCGCAGCGCCACGGCATGGTGATGTGGGACGAGATCGCCGCCGAAGTGGCGAAGGAATTCCCCGATGTCACCTGGGACAAGATGCTGGTCGACGCCATGACGGTGCGGATGACGCTGCACCCGAAGAGCCTCGACACCATCGTCGCGACCAATCTGCACGCCGACATTCTCTCCGACCTCGCCGGCGCGCTGGCCGGCAGCCTCGGCGTCGCGCCGACCGGCAACCTCGACCCGCAGCGCCGCTTCCCCTCCATGTTCGAGCCGATCCATGGCTCGGCCTTCGACATCACCGGCAAGGGCATCGCCAACCCGGTCGCCACCTTCTGGACCGGCGCGCAGATGCTGGAGCATCTCGGCGAGAAGGATGCCGCCGCGCGCCTGATGGCCGCAGTCGAGAAGGTGTGCGCGGCCGGCGTGCTGACGCCCGACGTCGGCGGCAAGGCGACGACGAAGGAAGTGACCGACGCGGTGATCGACGCGATCCATGGATCGAATGTGTAAGGCGAGGTCGCTTCGTTGCATCACGCAGTGAGGCGAGCACACTAGTCGGGCTCCCTCCCGCCCTTGCGGGGGAGGGTCGGGGAGAGGGGTACCGCTTGCTCCGCTTTCCGTCAGAAACCGCGATGCTCGCTACGCAGGTTGACGCAGCGATATCGCACCTTGCATCTCTCCCGGGGCCACCCCTCTCCCCACCCTCTCCCGCAAGGGGAGAGGGAGCCTGAGTGGCGTGCTCACCTGACGAAGGAATTGGTACGCCGCTTCCGATACAAGCAACCGGGGATCGAACCGTGCTACCCGATCTGACCAGACGAAGCTTTGTGACTGCCGGAGGACTATCGATCATGGCCGCGATGACGGGGATACAGCCGGCAGGCGCCGCGACATGGCGCGATGAGATCCGCGCCATCGCGTTCGACGTCCAGGGGACGTGCGTCGACTTCTACCAGCCGATCCTGCGTGCGGGGCAAGCCATCAACGCCGCGAAGGGGCTCACTCTCGACTGGGCCAGACTCTCGAGCGAATGGCGCGATCTCTATCGTGCCGCGCTCGACGACGTGATCGCCGGCAAGCGCCCATGGATCCGGGTCGACCGCATCTATCGCGAGGCGCTGGACGTGCTGCTCGATCGCCACGGCCTCTCGGAGGCGTTCTCCACGGATGAGCGCGACGAATTGAACACGGTGTGGACCAGGCTCGACGCCTGGCCCGACAGCGTCGAAGGGATGACGCGCCTGCGCGGTCGGTTCGTGACCTCGACATTGTCGAATGCCGGCATGGCCGCGGTGGTGGCGGTGGTCAAGCACGCCAGGCTGCCGTTCGACGCCGTGCTGACCGCGGAGCTGGCGCGCAGCTACAAGCCGTCACCTGCGGTGTACCAGCTCGCCGTCGACTATCTCGGCTATCCCGCCGACAAGATCCTGATGGTCGCCTGCCACAAATACGACCTGAAGGCGGCCCGCGCCTTCGGCATGCGCACCGCGTTCGTCGCCCGCCCGTTGGAGTTCGGGCCGGCGGCGAAGGTCGACGTGGCGCCGGAATCCTGGATCGACCTCCACGCGGACAGTTTTACGCAACTCGCAGACATGCTCGTGCCGGCGTGACGACGCGAGGGCGCGATCCATGGGTCGAATGTGTCAGGCGCGGTCCTACGCCGCATCACGCAGTGAGGCGAGCACGACGGTAGGCTCCCTCCCCCCTTGCGGGGGAGGGTTGGGGAGCGGGGTACCGCTTGCTCCGCTGCCGATTGAGAAAGCGGACCCGTCTCCCGGCTGTTTCGGCGTCCGTTGATACAATCGAACCGATCCCTCACATCTGTCCCGGGGCCACCCCTCTCCCCACCCTCTCCCGCAAGGGGAGAGGGAGCCTGAGCGCGGTGCTCACCTCACAGTCGCCCAGATGCTCACCCTACGGCCGCGCCCCCGCTTCCGCGCAATTGGTCAGCCGGGCCGGCACGCCGACAACGGTGCAGCCGGCCGGCACATCCGACGTCACAAGCGCGCCGGCGCCGACCTTGGCGAAGTCGCCGATCGAGAGCTTGCCGATCACCGTCGCGCCCGCGCTGAGCAGCACGCCATGACCGATCCTCGGGGCGTGGCGCGGATCATCCTGACGCCGCGCGATGGTGACGTTCTGCAGGATCGTGACCTCGTCGCCAACGGAGGCCAGCGCGCCGATGATGATGCCGGTGCCGTGATCGAGGAAAACCGCCGTTCCGATCTGGGCCGACGGGTGAATGCTGATCTGCAACTGATCCGCCGCCGCGCTTTGCATCAACAGCGCAAGGTCGGGACGGTCGTTCCGCCACAGCCGGTTCGACACCCGCCAGGCTTGCAGCGCGACATAGCCCTTGAAGTTGAGGAGCGGCGCCAACAAGCCCGTGATCGCCGGATCGCGGCGCACGATGGCTGTGAGATCAACGGCCGCGGCATCGACCAGCGCGGGCTCGGCCGCGAACGCCTCGCGGGCGGTGCGCGTGAACTGTGCGCGATCGGCCTCCGCGTGGCTGATGCGCCGGCCGATCAGGAAAGCGAGCGCGCCGCCGAAATCGCCTTGGTCGAGGATGAAGGCGGCCGAGGCCTCGAGAAACGGATCCGCGACAACGGCCGCTTCCGCTTCGCGCCGGATCGCAAGCCAGAGATCGTCAGAACGCGCTGTCACAGACCCTGCCATCAACTTCGCCTCATCGTCCGGGTTGCCGGACGATACAGTGGGCATCACCGTTCCGAAATGCAAACCGCCCGCTTGCTCATCGCAAACGGGCGGCTCAGGGCCATCAGGTTCTATGGGGGCACATCGCCTGAAGGCTCAGTGCTTGCCTCGCGTGATCAGCTCTGCGGCGGCTGGTCGTTCGGCGGGGTCGGACGCGTCTTGTGCTGGGCCATGAAGGCGTCGAACTCTTCCTTGTCCTTGGCGTGGCGCAGGCGATCGAGGAAGTTCTTGAACTCGACCTGCTCTTCCTCGAGACGACGCAGCGTATCCTGGCGATACTCGTCGAAGGCGCGGTTACCGCTGGAGGGCGGGCCGAAGCCGCCGAACGGGAAGCCGCGGCGCTCCATCCGGCTCTTCATCCGCTCCATCTTGTCCTGCATGCGCTCCATCTTGTTCGCCCAGCGATCCTGATCGTAGTGACTCCAACAGGCCATTTTTCTGCTCCCGAGTGTGAAAAAGAGAAGGGCGAGGCCGATCGGCCACCAGATCATGAAGCCGAGGATGATCCCGGCGATCTTCAGGGGATGCCAGGGCGTCGCGTAGAAGTGCGGACGGTAGGGCTCTTCGACGGGGCCGCGCCAGCGATTGACATCAGCGGTGTAGGCCATTTCCTTCTCCATCACGGCATCACGCCGTTGTGAATGTAAATAACATTTACATAGGTAGCCGATCCCTTGGGAAAGTCAAGCAGCGCGGATGACGCACCCCTCGGATTATTTTTAGGCCAGGCGTTGAACCTTATTTCGGCTTGCCCCACGGACCGGCCTTCTCGCCAGCCGGCTTGTCGTCGGCGGCCGCGGTTCCCGGCCTGCGTTCGGTGGGGAAGCCGAGCCCGCGCAGATAGATCAGCACTTCGGCCTCGAGCAGATCCTCTGGCGACATCGGCAGCTTGCGCCGCGCGGCGTCACCGCGGCCGAACAGCGAGGCGACGCCGTGCGACATCGACCAGATGTGCAGCGCCATCATCATCGCCGGCGGGCGCGGCATGCCGGGCGGCGCCAGCGCCGCGAGCCGCTCGGCTGCGGCGCGGATGATCGCAAAGGCGCGCTCGCTGGCAGCCATCAAGGTCGGATTGGAATCGACCGGCAGGCCGGATTCGAACATCGCGGAATAGAACGCCGGCTCCTCGCGCGCGAAGGCGAGATAGGCCTTGCCGACCCGCTCGAACGCCGTGACGGTGTCCGGGCGGCCGTCGTCCCAAGCCTGCGTCAGCAGCGACTCGAACTGCTCGAAGCCGCGCTGCGCGATGCTGGCGATCAATTCGTCGCGGTCGCGGAAGTGCCGGTACGGCGCGGCGGGACTGACGCCGGCCATCCGCGCGGCATCGGCGAAGGTGAAACCGGCCGGCCCCTTCTTCGAGATCAGGTCGAGCGCTGCCTGCAGCAACGCCTCTTTGAGATTGCCGTGATGATAGCCGCGCTCGGCGCGGCCTTGGTCCTTGCGCCAGCTCATGTGAACGGCTTTTACATGAGCCGGCGGTAAAGGTCACTAGCGGGGCGATGACGCGTCAATCAAGATTAACGGATCGCTCCCGCTGCGTGCGGGCCCGAAGTCGTCCCGGGGAACTATCGCCCGGGCACTAGCGGCCTGGGCACTAGCGGCCCGGGATCGGCAGCACCGGCATGATCTCCACGGCTTCGCCCGGGAAGATCGCAAAGTGCGGGTGGTTCTCGAACAGCTTGGCCGCCGCCTCATGCGAGGGCGCGCGCACCACCGTGAAGCCGGTGATCAGATTGGTGATGTCCGCCGTGCCGCCGGCGCCGACCTTCTTGGTCTTGCCGAGCGGTCCGCCCATCTCGACGATCACGTCGTGATGCTTCTCGACCCAGGCGCCCCACGCCGCCATGCCCTGCTGCTCCTTGGCGCGCCGTTCAGCCTCGGGCATCGCGTTCCAGGCTTCCATGCGCGCGCCGGTTTTACCGCCGCCGAGATAGACGGCGAGGAAGGTGTTGCTGCTCATCATGCTTCTCCGTTGTGGTGGTTGGTGGTTCGACGATCGGTTGGTGGCGCGATGCCGCCGTGCGGCAGCATCGCCTGTCGTTCAAAACATCAGCGCAGCGCCTTGCCCCAGCCGCCCTGCGGATGCTCGAAGGTGGCGGCCGCCTGTTGCACCTCCTCGGAGAAATCGCTCATCTCCTGCACTTGGCGGATCTCGATCATCTCGTTCGCGGTGGCGGGGCACTTCTTGGCCCATGCGATCGCCTCGGCGCGCGAGGCGACCTCGATCATCCAGAAGCCGCCGATCACTTCCTTGGCCTCGGTGAACGGGCCGTCGATCACGACGGGCTCGCCGGTGTCGAACTTGACGCGCGCGCCTGCAGCCGGCGGATGCAGGCCTTCCAGCGTGATCAGCACGCCGGCGTCCTTGAGCGCCTGATTGTATCGCATCATCGCAGCGACCCGCTCGGGGTCGAGCTCGAGCTTGGCCGGCGCGGACTCGTAGCCGAGCGGAATCATCAGCATCATGAAACGCATTGGTCGGATTTCCCTATCTGTTGACGCACTCGCAATCTTCACCCTCGTCATTCGCGGACGTGTCAGGCCCGGAATCCATGACTTGCGACGGTGGTTATGTATTCCGGGCGGATCGCCTCGGCGATATCCCGGAATGACGTCGGGTGTCATTTCTTGCCTGCCTGCGCGCGCAGGCGCTCTCCCCGCTCGCGCAGCTCCGGCGTCAGCGCCGCGCCGAAATCGTCCGGCGTAAACACCTGACGGATTTCGATCTCGGAGCCGCCGCCGAACGGCGCGCGCTTCATCCAGTCGAGCGCTTCATCGAGCGATTTGGTCTCGATCAGCCAGAAGCCCGCGACGAGATCGCTGCTCAGGCCGAACGGTCCGTGCGATACCGTGCCCTGCCCGCCGGCATATTTGACGCGGGCGCCCTTGCTGGTCGGATGCAACCCCTCGCCGGCCTGCATCACGCCGGCCTTGACCATCTCCTCGTTGAACTTGCCCATCGCCGCGAGCAGCTCGGTGCCCGGCATCACACCGGCCTCGGTATCGCTGTTCGCCTTCACGATCACCATGAACTTCATCGTCCTGCTCCGTTGTCTCTCGGCCGATCACAGCACCGGCGCTCGGTTGAAAGACGTTGGAGGGTTTGCGCTCCCGACACGACCATTGAAATTATCTTCGACGTCATTGACGCAGGCCTCGCGCTAGTCATCGATCGCCTGATAGGCGAGCGTCCAGAAATCGGAGAACACCGGCAGCGGCTGCGGCGAATCCATCATGCGCTGGGTCAGCAGGATTCCGGTCATCGCCTCGCGCGGGTCGGAATACCAGGAGGTGCCATAGCCACCGTCCCAGCCGTAGCGGCCCGGCACATCGCAGAGATCGTCGCGCGCGGTCACGACCGACAGCCCGAAACCCCAGCCCCGCGTGCCAAGCAAAAACTCGGAGCCAAGTTTTTGTTCCGGCGTGATCTGGTTCGAGGTCATCAACTCCACCGAGGGACGCGACAGGATGCGCTCGGTGCCGAGCCGCCCGCCGTTGAGCATCATCTGCGCGAAGGCGTTGAAATCATCCGCGGTCGAGACCAGCCCGGCCCCGCCGTTCTCGAACGCCGGCGGCGCAGCGTATTTGCCGGTCGCGGGCGCGTCGAACACCTTCAACGCGCCGCTCGCAGGATCGCGGGCATAGGCCGTCGCAAGCCGCGTCAACTTGTGTTGCGGCACATGGAAAGCCGTATCCTTCATTCCGAGCGGCTCGAACACGCGTTCCTGCAGGAAGCCGCCGAACGAGGTTCCGGCGAGGCGCGCGATCAAGACACCGAGGATCAGGCTCCCGGTGTTGTAGAGCCAGCGTTCACCGGGTTGATAGGCCAGCGGCAGCGTGCCGTAGCGACGCAGCAATTCGTCCGGCGGAAACGACGGAAACACCGGCCCGGGCGCGAAGCCCGCATCCGCCAGCGCCATCTGGATCGGATAGCGCGCCGGATAAGCGGGGATCATGCCGAGCCCGAAGCGAAAGGTCAGAAGATCACGCAACGTGATCGCGCGCCTCGCCGGCACCGTGTCGTTGACCTCGGATTCGATGCTGCGCAGCACCTTGCGATCGGCGAGCTCGGGCAGCCAGCGATCGAGGGGATCGTCGAGCCTGAGCCGGCATTCCTCGACCAGGATCATCGCGGCGACCACCGTCACCGGCTTGGTCATCGAGGCGATGCGGAAGATGGTATCGCGCTGCATCGGCGGGCCATCCACCGCCATGCGTCCGATCACATCGGCATGGATCTCGCCGCGACGGCTGACCAGCGCCACGAGACCAGGCACGTCGCCATCTTCGATATGGCGCGCCAGCACGTCGTGCATGCGTCCGAGCCGTGCCTGCGACAGGCCGCCATTGTCACTTGCTAAGGGCATTTGCCAGCCTTCCTTCGTCAAAATTCGCGCTCGCCGAAGACGATGATCGAGTGAGCGACATCATCACGGCTGTTTATCGCTCCTGCCGGACCAGTTCGCCGTCCTGATGCGACGGACCGAAATAGACGTCGATCCGCGACACCTTGTCGCCGTTGAACACGAAGAATTCGGTGTTGCGAAAGCTCTTGCCGTCGCGGGCGACGCAGCGATAGGTGACGAAAGCCTCGGCGCCGTCGACCATGATGCGCTCGATCTCGTGACGGCCGATCCAGCCAGGGTCGCGCCAGCACTCGGCGAAATAGCGCGGCTTGTCGATGTTCTCGCCATAGGGCGTCGAGAAGCGGAAATCCTCCGCGAACGCCGCTTCCACGCCCGCGCGGTCATTGGCGAGATAGGCGGCGAAGAGCGAGCGGATGATCTCCGCCCTGTTGCCAGCTGCAGCCATGTCGTCTCCACGTCATTCGCCCGGGCCACCGGAGCGCGAAGTGCTCCAGAACCCGGGCTTCAGGGAGATGACGAACGGGACGGCGCGAAAGCGACAGCGCGCCGCGATTTATTTTTCGGAACCGGACCGGGAGTCGGGTTCCGTCTCGGTTCAGCTTTCCTGGTTCAGCTTTTCGAGGTTCAGCTTTCTTGGGGGAACATGCCGAAATAGGGCTCGGCTTCCTTCAGGACGCGCGCAAAGGACGGACGCACCTTCAGCCGCTCGAGATAGGCAGCCAGATGGCGGTGGCCCTCTCCGATCGGCTCGACCTTGTTGCCGTAGAACAGCGCCGGCGCGGCTGCACAATCGGCCAACGAGAATTGCTCGCCCATCATCCAGCCGCCACGCGCGAGTTGCTGATCCAGGATCAGCAATTGCTGATCCAGGATCGCATAGGAGCTGCGGAGCTCCGCCCGCGCGACGACGACGCCATGCGGATCCCTGCGGTCCGCAGGCCGCAGCCGGTCGCCGACGATCTTCTGGGTCGGCAGATGGACATAGAGATCGACGAAGCGGTCGCGCAGCCGGGTCTGCAGCGCGAGCTCCGGATCGTCGGGGATCAGCCTGACGGTGCCGGGATAGTGCCGGTCGAGATACTCGATGACGATACTCGATTCAGGCACCGTCTCGCCGCGCGTCTCGTCGCGGAGCAAGGGAAAGCGGCCGATCGGCGACAGCGCGAGCAGCGCCGCCCGCTCGGCGGGATCGCCGAGATTGACCATGTTCGGCGTGAACGGTGCGCCGTTCTCGTAAAGCGCGACCAGCGCCTTCCAGCAGAACGAGGACAGCGGGTGGTAATGCAGGGTGAGCGACATCAGAACTCCATCATGGAACCAGTACCCGCAGGACGAACCGGAGACCGCTTTGCCGACATCTCGTGCTGCGATTTATTTTTCTGGCACCGGGCGCGAGGAGGAAGCATCGGCGCAACGCGCACGCGTCGAGCACGCGAATCACGGCGCTGGATTGATCCGTGAAGCGATCAACAATATCAGACTTCGTAATAGGCCTATCAGCGCTGGTAAAGTGCGCACGCTGCGATGCTTCGCATCAGACCAAGTTGTCGTCGATTTTTCATCCGTAAGATTACGGCGAACATCGCATTCCGACTATGGATGATAACGTGCATACCGAAAAAATGCTCCGCAAGTTGAGATAGATGCATGCGCGCATCAACGCCTTGTGCAATTCGTGCCAGGCTCACACGGACCACAGGCTTTACCGATGCTAAACGGCTCGCTGCAACCTTTCCGTGAGTTGCAGTGATCCGCTTTTCCCCATCCCGTTTCATTTTCGAAACTTCACGGAGCCCTGATGTTCAGTTTTAGCAACAAGGCCAAGATCGACAACGCGCTGGCGCAAGCCGCAGCGATCGGCAAGTCGCAGGCAGTGATCGAGTTCAAGCTCGACGGCACCATCGTCGACGCCAACGAGAATTTCCTGAACGCAATGGGCTACTCGCTCGACGAGATCAGGGGCAAGCACCACAGCATGTTCGTCGACGCCGCCACGCGCGACAGCCATGACTATCGCGCGTTCTGGGCGAACCTGAACCGCGGCGAATTCCAGGCCGCGCAGTACCGGCGCGTTGCCAAGGGCGGTCGCGAGATCTGGATCCAGGCCTCCTACAACCCGATCATGGACAAGAACGGCAAGCCGGTCGGCGTCGTCAAATTCGCCACCAACATCACCGCGCAGAAGATCCACAGCATGGAAGACTCCGGCAAGGTCGACGCGATCGGCCGGGCGCAGGCGGTGATCGAGTTCAACATGGACGGCACCATCGTCAACGCCAACGAGAACTTCCTCGGCGCGATGGGCTACTCACTCGCCGAGATCCAGGGCAAGCATCACGGCATGTTCATGCCGCCGGCCGACCGCGATAGCCCGGCCTATCGCGATTTCTGGGCGCGGCTGAACCGCGGCGAGTTCGCGACCGGCGAATTCAAGCGGCTCGCCAAGGGCGGCAAGGAGATCTGGATCCTCGCCAGCTACAATCCGATCCTCGACGATCGCGGCAAGCCGTTCAAGGTCGTCAAGTTCGCGACCGACGTCACGCAGCAGAAGCTGAAGGCCGCCGACAATGACGGCCAGATCAACGCGATCGGCAAGTCGCAAGCCGTGATCGAGTTCAACATGGACGGCACGATCCGCACCGCGAATCCGAACTTCCTCGCCGCGATGGGCTATTCGCTGGCCGAAATCCAGGGCAAGCATCACAGCATGTTCGTCGAACCGGTCGAGGCGAGCTCGACGGGCTACCGTGAGTTCTGGAGCGCGCTGAACCGCGGCGAATTCCAGGCCGCCGAATACAAGCGCATCGCCAAGGGCGGCCGCGAGATCTGGATCCAGGCCTCCTACAATCCGATCCTCGATCTCAACGCCAAGCCTTACAAGGTGGTGAAATACGCCACCGACATCACCGCGCAGGCGATCGGCCGCAAGAAGGCCGATAGCGCACGCGGCCTGATCGAGGCGGTCGCCGCCGGCAGCGAGGAGATGAGCGCCTCGATCCGCGAGATCTCGGAGACCATGACCAAGTCGAAGCAGAACGCCGCGGTCGCCACCGGTCGCGTCGAGGCCGCCGACGGCCAGGCGCAAAAGCTCAACGCCGCAGCGCAGGCGATGAGCGGCATCGTCGAGATGATCTCGAGCATCACCGGGCAGATCAATCTGCTCGCGCTCAACGCCACGATCGAATCGGCACGCGCGGGCGAAGCCGGCCGCGGCTTCGCGGTGGTGGCCTCCGAGGTGAAGAGCCTCGCCAACCAGGCCAAGCAGGCGACCGACACGATCTCCTCGGAGATCGATGCGTTGAACTCGATCGCCGCCGAGGTGGTCACGTCGCTGTCCGAGATCAAGGCCGCGATCGCCGGCGTCAACGAGTACATCACCTCCACCGCCGCTGCGGTCGAGGAGCAGAGCATCGTGACGCAGGACATGTCGACCAATATGCAGCGCGCCTCCGCCGAGCTCGCGGCGTAGGTTGCGGTGCGATCCTCGAAGGATGGACGGCCCAGGCTGGGGGCCGTCCATCCTTCGAGACGCACTCTTCGCATTCCCTCGATGAAGAACCTCCATCGGGTTGACACGTCAGAGTAAAGGTCGCAGACGGTCGGAGCTTCCTGCCCGAACCGATGGACCGCCCGATGACTCCCTCTGCACAAAAAGTCGCACTCGTGACCGGCGCCGCGCGCGGCATCGGGCTTGCCGCCGCGAAACGCTTTCTCGCTGACGGCTGGCGCGTCGCGCTGCTCGACATCGAGGGTGAGTTGCTGCACGCCGCGGTCGCAGCATTGAAGCAGCCCGACGACACGCTGGCGCTGACCTGCGACGTATCTGACGCGGCCGGCGTGGCAGCCGCGATCGCCGCGATCTCGGGCCGCTTCGGCCGGCTCGACGCGTTGGTCAACAACGCCGGCACGGCGGTGTTCGCGCCAGTGCTGGAGACGTCCGACGCCGACTGGAGCCGGATCATGGCGGTCAACCTCACCGGCCCGTTCCTGTGCACCAAGGCCGCGGCGCCTCTGATGCGCGAACATGGCGGCGCGATCGTCAACATCACCTCGATCTCGGCGGTCCGCGCCTCGACGCTGCGCTCGGCCTACGGCACCAGCAAGGCCGGCCTTGCGCATCTCACCAAGCAGCTCGCGGTCGAGCTCGCCTCGCTCGGCATCCGCGTCAACGGCGTGGCGCCCGGTCCGGTCGAGACCGCGATGGCCAAGGCGGTCCACACGGCGGAGATCCGTGCCGACTATCACGACGCCATCCCGCTCAACCGCTACGGGCTGGAGGAAGAGCTGGCGGAAGCGATCTTCTTCCTGTGCTCGGATCGCGCCAGCTACATCACCGGACAGATCCTCGCCGTCGACGGCGGCTTCGACGCCGCCGGCATCGGCCTGCCGACGTTGCGCGGCCAGCGGCGGAATGGGTAGTTCATTCATTCTACCACCGTGATTCTGAGGAGCGCGCTCTTGCGCGCGTCTCGAAGGATCGACGGCCACCAGCCGGGCCGCCCATCCTTCGAGGCTCGCTTCGCTCGCACCTCAGGACGACGGGACAAACGCGGGCGCGATTGGCTTAGCGACCATTCACGGCAACCACGCGCCAGGCATTCGGCAGCCGATCGATCCGCGTCAGCGACAGCGGATCGATGACGAAGCGCAGCGCAAGGTCCGGCGTAAGCTCGAGTGCGATCGCAAGCACCGCGCGGATGGTGCCGGAGTGCACGACCAGCACGACGTCGCCGGCCGGCAAGCGCGCAAGCCCGGTCCGTGCGCGCGCGATCTGGTCGGCAAAGCTTTCGCCGCCCGGCGGCTTGTTGGTGCCCGGCGCATTCCAGAACGCGCGATAGGCCGCGGCGCCGAGCTCGGCTTCGATCTCGCCGTGGCGACGGCCGGTCCAGTCGCCGAAATCCTGCTCGCGAAACGCATCATCATCCGTTGCCGTGAGACCGAGCCGCGCCGCGGTCTCGCGGGTGCGCCGCGCCGGGCTGCAAACAGCATAAGTCGCGCGCGGCAGCTTCGCCTGCAAGGCTGCGAATGCGGCGGCACCGGTGAGGTCCGCAGGCGCATCCGGCGCATAGATCACACCGCGCGGCCCGTCGACCGGCGCGTGGCGGATCAGCCAGAGATGCGTCTCGCGGCCCATCGCTGCAGGAGCCCTTCCATCCTGATCAGGGCGTGTACTCATGGACAGTTGATGCCTGATTTATCGGGTAAGGCGGATATGCGTTAGCGTGCACGGCACGAGCCGGCCCTCCTCCATTATCACGAGACCTCAAGGGCGCTATCATCCGGCCATTTTTTGGACAAGACTGACGGGAGTGCTGGGGGCTGATCGCCCCTAACGGATAATCGAGTCGGCACGCTTGGAGGACATTGGATGGAAAGGGAAGCGTCAGTGAACTCTGCCCCCACCCCGAACCCGGTCGAATCGAACGACGGCCGGACCACACCCGCCGACGAGAAACTCGCCGAAACCCACAAGCAGATCACGCGCGCCAATGAAGAGCTCACGCGTTTGAGCGAACAGCTTGCAAGAATGGAGCGCGATGCCGCGTCTCCAGCTCCGCCGCGACCTGCCCCGCCTGCGGCCGGACCCACCCCTGCTGCTTCCGGACCTGGCCCGACCTCTTCCGCACCTCGCTCGCGATCGCCGCGCCGAATGCCGAGGCTCCGAGTTCTCGCCGGCTTGTTGCTGGCATGTATCGTTGTCGCTGCTCTGGCTTTGCAGTCGTCGTATGGTGGGCGAGCCAGACAGGTTGTCGCCCGTTGGGTGCCTCAGCTCGTTTCAACTCCATCATTGCCGCCCGACAATCCGCCGCTTGCGGCGCAGCCCGCTCCACCCACCGTTCAGGCCGCAGCGGCAGACGCCGCTCCGCCCCAGGCGACGCCCCAGGTTCAGGCCGCACCGCCACAGGACGCCGCGCCGACAGCCAATACGGCTCTTCCCGAGCAGACCCTGCTGCTGCAAACGATCGCCCGCAACCTCCAAAATGTGGAGCAAAGTATCGAGCAGCTCAAGGCGGACCAGCAACAGATGGCCCGCGTGAGCTCCAAAGCCATTGATGAACTCAAGGCGAGCCAGGACGAAATGAAACGGGCGCTCGCGAAGGTCTCCGAGCAGAAGCCGTTGCCGCTTCCGACGCCCCTGCCGACTCCGAGCGTGCGCAAGCCCGAGCGGACGTCTCAGCCCCCGTATGCAAGAGCGCGGCCTCCAATGCCCAGGGAGTGGCTCTACGACGATTGGTGACGGTCGATGCAATGCTCATCGATGTCTCGTCCCGCAGCAACGCCACGATCGGCGCGGCTTCCGGTTCTGGCCCATGGCTGAGTTTCGCGCCGGCTCTTGTGTGGGATCGCGTCATCTTCACGCGAGCCGGTATCCACTTCGCTCGAAATGCTCTAACCGAACCGCGCCGCGAGCAGCACCAGGATCGCGGTCTCAGCGACCTGTTCTGTGCCGCCAAGCACGTCGCCGGTCTGGCCGCCGATCTGCCGCCTGGCGAGTTGCGCCATGACCAATGCGCTCGCGCCGGCCGCGATCGCCGCCAGCAGCGCGCTGCTGAAGGGCAGAGCGAGGATTGTGATCACCAGCGCGATGCCGGCCGCGACCACCGCAATCGTGCCGTCAGGCCGGCCGGCATTGGCCGCGAGCCCATCCTTGCGTGCATAGGGCAGACTGATCGCAATCCACGGCAGCATGCCGCGACCGAGCGCATGGGCCGCGATCAGGCTTTGCACCACCATGTCATTGGGAAGCGAAGCCAGTGCCGCCAGCTTGGTGGCAAAGCTCACCACCAGCGCCAGCGCGCCATAGGTGCCGAGTCGGCTGTCGCGCATGATCTCGAGTTTGGCGGCAGGATCGCGGCCGCCGCCGAACCCGTCGGCGACATCGGCGAGCCCATCCTCATGCAGCGCGCCGGTCAGGAGGGCGCTGCCGCCAAGCGCAAGCGCTGCCGCGGCAAGGTCCGGCACGCCGATCGTCCGCAGCAGCAGGCAGAACAGGCCGATCGCCGCACCGATGGCGGCGCCGACCAGCGGGAACAGCCGCTGTGCCCGCGCAAAGCTCTCCGGCCGCGCTCCGTCCGGATGCGGCATCGGCAGGCGGGTCAGAAAGGCGGTCGCGGTCCTGAGATCGTCGAGCCATTGATTCATGGTGAAGGCCTGAAAATTGAACTAGTTTGCGCCCCGCTCGACGAGGGAATCGCATGCAGTTCAGTACTCTAGACGACATCCGCAGCTTTTGTCGCGACCTGCCCCAGGGCGACGAGGCCAGTGCCGCGGCCGCGACGGTTCGCCAGCAGAACCTGACCAAGCCGCCGGGCAGCCTCGGCCGGCTGGAGGAGGTTGCGATCTGGCTGGCGCGCTGGCAGCGGCGCGAGATCCCCCGGCTCGACCAGGTCACGATCGCGGTGTTCGCCGGCAATCACGGCATCGCCGAGCGCGGCGTCTCCGCCTTTCCGTCCGAAGTCACCGCGCAGATGGTGGCGAATTTCGCCGCGGGGGGTGCTGCGATTAACCAGATCGCCAAGCTTGCCGGCGCCGAGCTGCGCGTCGAGCCGCTCGAGCTGGCGCGTCCAACCCGCGATTTCACGATGGCGCCTGCGATGGATGGCGCCGATTTCCTGGTCGCGTTCGATACCGGCTGGCGCACGGTGCCCGAGCAGTGCGATTTGCTCGTCGTCGGCGAGATGGGCATCGCCAACACCACGGTGGCGGCGACGTTGTGTGCGGCCTTGATGGGCGGGCGCGGCGCGCGCTGGGCCGGCCGCGGCACCGGCGTCGACGATGCCGGCCTGCTGCGCAAGCGCACCACGATCGATACGGCCCTCAAAATCCATCGCAACCTGCTCGACGATCCCCTGGCTGTCGCAGTCGCGCTCGGCGGCCGCGAGCTCGCCGCCATCGCGGGCGCTGTGCTGGCGGCACGTGCAAGATCCATCCCTGTGCTGCTCGACGGCTTCGTGGCGACGTCGGCCGTGCTGCCGCTGGCGCGGCTTGCCCCCGGAGGCCTCGCCCATTGCCGCGCCGGGCATGTCTCGGCCGAGCTCGGCCACCGCGAACTGCTGCGCGAACTCGCGCTCGCCCCATTGCTCGATCTCGAGATGCGGCTCGGCGAAGCCTCCGGTGCGGGGATTGCGATCCTGCTGCTGCGCGCGGCGCTTGCCTGTCACGGCGGCATGGCGACCTTTGCCGAGGCCGGCGTCTCCGGCGCAGGCTGAGGCCGCCGCTAGCCGAACTGCTCCACAAAAAGCCGGTGCATACCGTCCGCGCGGGTCACAATCTTCGCGTGCGCAGCATGACCTCTACGCGCCGGAGGGTTACCTTTGTGCCGCTGGGGCACCAGCCTCGGCCATGTCGAACCAGATACCGGGGAGAAATCGCGTCATGTCGGGCGTCCTCATCAATCTGATCATTCAAATCATCAGCGGAGCCGTCGGCGGCAATGTCGCCGCGGGAGCGGCCAAGAACATCGATCTCGGCACGCTCGGAAACACCATCGCAGGCGCCATCGGCGGCGGCGCGGGCGGACAGCTTCTGGGCATGCTGATCCCGCTGCTCGCCAATTCCGGGGCTGCGCCCGACATCGGCAGCATCATCGGACAGGTGGCCGGCGGCGGCGTTGCCGGCGCGGTGCTGACGGCAATCGTGGGCGCGCTCAAGAACCGGGCAGCCTGAGCCCGCCGATCATCGCGGATAGGGCATCGGTCTTGACGATGCCCCATTCCGGCGCGAGCCTTGCGGCCTCGGATGCGGCGGGACCACGATCGCATCCTCGGCACGGATTGCGCTCATGAAGATACTCGTCGCGGCGGCAGCCCTCTGCGCAACGGTTGGCTGCGCGCAGGCCGACGTCCGGATCCTCGCCAGCCCCGGCGGCCAGGTCGGCCCGTTCATCGATCTGTTCGACAAGGTGCGCGAGTCCGGCGAGCGCGTGGTGATCGACGGGCCGTGCCTGTCGGCCTGCACGCTGGTGCTCTCGATGGTGCCCGGCGACCGCATCTGCGTAACGCGGCGCGCCGTGCTCGGCTTCCATGCCGCGCGCTCGATCGACCGGCGCGGCCGAACCTATGCGGAGCCGGAAGCCTCCGAGGCGGTGCTGGAAGCCTACCCGGCGCCGGTGCGCGGCTGGATCGTGCGCCGCGGCGGCCTGACCTCGCGCCTGCTGCTGCTGCGCGGCCGCGAGCTCGCTGCGATCTATCCGCGGTGCAGGTGACGTCTCCGACTGGGTCGTAGCCCGGATGGAGCGCAGCGCAATCCGGGTTTGCCTGTGCGGATAGGATGCCCCGGATTTCGCTACGCTCCATCCGGGCTATGGCTCTCCGCTCCGTCATCCTTGAGGTGCGAGCGGAGCGAGCCTCGAAGGATGCACGGCCCGGCTGGCTGAGGCCACACGTCACGACAGCCGGGCCGTCGACCCTTCGAGGGCCGCTGAAGGAGCGGCCACCTCAGGGTGACGGTGATAGAGCGAGCATGCCTACATCCCCTGCGGGCAGTTCACCATCCAGGGGATGCCGAACTGATCGACGCACATGCCGAAGCCGTTGGAGAAGAAGGTCTTGCCGAACGGCATGGTGACGGTGCCGCCGTCGGCCAGCGCCTTGAACCGGCGTTCGGCCTCTGCGGGATCCTCGACCTGCAGCGACACGTGAAAGCCCTGCGGCTTCTGGAAGTGGCCGGGCGGGGCGTCGGAGGCCATGATGACCTCGCCGTCGATCGTGAGGCGGGCGTGCATGATCTTGTCCTTCCAGCCGGGCGGCGTCTGCATCTCCGGATTGCCCTCGCCATAGGCATAGGATTCCTCGATCCGCGCACCGAGAACCTTCTGGTAGAAGTTCAGCGCGGCGCCGCAATTGCCGTCGTAGGAGAGATAGGGGTTGACCTGCATTGCATGCTCCCTGGGGTAGATTCTCGTTTTGACGCGTTTTCTTCACGCGGACCGACAACCACTTCGCTCGAAAACGCTCGCTATTTTTCAGTCAGCTTCTTCAGATTGGCGAGACCGGCCTCGAAATCCTTGCCGATCATGTGATCCAGGTTGATGAACACCTGCATCACCTTCGACATGAAGACGGCCGGACCATACATGGTCCATGTGACGCTGGTCGCATCCCCCTGCGGCAGCATTGTGAACTCGGCGGTGTTGTGGCCCTCGAACGGCTTGAAGAAGTCGAGCTTGATGACGATCTTCGACGGCGCGGCGGACTGCAGGATCTCCATGCGGCCGGAACCGACATTCTTGTTGCCGTCCCAGGCATAGGCTGCGCCCTGCCCGCGCTCGGCGCCGCTATAGACGCGCTTCATGTCGGCATCCCGGTTTTCATAAGGCGACCAGACCGTCCACTGACGGAAATCGTTGATCAGCGGAAAGACCCGATCGGCCGGCGCATTGATGCTGACCGCACGCGTGACCCGAAGCGTGCCCGGCTTGGTCGCCGCGATGACGAGGATGACGGCGATCGCGACGGCGAGGACAATCGCGATGATGGCAATGGTCTCGAACATAACTGTCTCCACAGGGTGAATTGAGCAATAGCTTAACGACGGAACGGCAGCAGCGCACGCAGATTGCCGTCGCGCAGATAGAGCCCGCCC
>NZ_VKHP01001022.1 GCF_010811875.1 Bradyrhizobium uaiense | reverse complement strand
GAGGGTGAGCAGTCGATCGTCGTGTTCGTGGGCCATGCCCGCGGCAATCTCACCGAAACGCAGCGCGACGACGTCATGGGGCTGGCCCGCACCTGGCGCCGTGAAGGCACCGGCGCGATCGCGATCGGATGTCGTTGCCGGTAGTCGTCGGGCACGGTGCCGGTGGCAAGATTGTCGCCGGTCAGATTGCAGCCGCCGAGCGCGATCGCCGTGGCGACGAGGGCGCCGCACAGCGACAGCGAC
>NZ_VKHP01001021.1 GCF_010811875.1 Bradyrhizobium uaiense | reverse complement strand
TTCATCGTGCTCGCCGCAACGCTGGGCTCGATCGGCCACGTGCCCGTGGCAAGCATCGCGCTGCTGCTCGGCATCGACCGCTTCATGTCGGAGGCGCGTGCGCTGACCAACTTCATCGGCACGGCGGCTGCACCCTTCGAGGTGAGCAGGCAGACCACCACGAGACCGATCTGCTGGACCAGCGACATCGGCGTGTCGGTGGCCTGGGCGAGGAAGACGCTGGCCATGGTCAGATAGATGCAG
>NZ_VKHP01001020.1 GCF_010811875.1 Bradyrhizobium uaiense | reverse complement strand
GATCACGATCGGGAACAAGCCTGGCGGCTCCATCGCCAGGCCGGCTGGCGCCTCCATGATCTGGGCACCGAGCGACTTCGCCTTGGCGAGGCGCGGCGCGTGATCGTCGAGATAGACGATGCGGCCGCAACCGACGCCAGCATGCTGCTGGCGATCCGCGCCACCGAACCCAACGGCATCTGCCAGCGCATGTATGGCGACTTCGCCGAGACGACGCCGGTGCCGCTCCGGCACATGTACGGC
>NZ_VKHP01001019.1 GCF_010811875.1 Bradyrhizobium uaiense | reverse complement strand
GGCTGCACCGTTGTCGGCGTGCCGGCCCGGCTGACCAATTGCGCGGAAGCGGGGGCGCGGCCGTAGGGTGAGCATCTGGGCGACTGTGAGGTGAGCACCGCGCTCAGGCTCCCTCTCCCCTTGCGGGGGAGGGTTGGGGAGCGGGGTACCGCTTGCTCCGCTGCCGATTGAGAAAGCGGACCCGTCTCCCGGCTGTTTCGGCGTCCGTTGATACAATCGAACCGATCCCTCACATCTGTCCCG
>NZ_VKHP01001018.1 GCF_010811875.1 Bradyrhizobium uaiense | reverse complement strand
ACTGCATGCGCCGCTTCCGCCAGCAACATAGTGTCCCCATCCTCAATGCTCTCAAGGTATGGCTCGATGACATGGCCCCGAAGGTCTTGCCTGACAGCAAGCTCGGCGACGCCGTATCCTACACCCGGAACCAATGGGACTATCTGACGCGTTACACCGAAGATGGCAGGATGCCGATCGACAATAATCTTCTGGAGCGCGACATCAGGGTTTTTGCAACTGGCCGAAAGTGCTGGCTGTTCA
>NZ_VKHP01001017.1 GCF_010811875.1 Bradyrhizobium uaiense | reverse complement strand
GAACCCGGAATCCAGCGGGCAGCAGATTCGATGTGAAATGGATTCCGGGTTCGATGCTTCGCATCGCCCCGGAATGACGAGGACAAGGGAAAAATGCTCTTCACCGCCGACCACGACGAACCGCGCCAGCGCCGGCGTCGCCATATCGGTCTGCACCCCGATCGCCATCGGCACGCCGCCGCAGGTGATGGCGCCGAGCTCCTCCGCCATCATCAGCGCGTAGGAGTAATCCAGCCCCTGGCC
>NZ_VKHP01001016.1 GCF_010811875.1 Bradyrhizobium uaiense | reverse complement strand
CCCACCTCCGAGGTGGTCCGATCCTTCCTGATGATCAATGCCGCCACGATCCTGCTGCTGGTCGGCATCATCGTCCGGGAAGTCTGGCAGATGGTGCAGGCGAGGCGGCGCGGCCGGGCGGCGGCGCTTCATAGTTCAGGCGGACGCCGGTTTCCGCGCTGGCGACGATCTTGCCGTCCTTGTCCATCAGCACAGCGACCGGCAGGTTGCGCGACTCGGCCCCGGCCGTCATCAGCTGCAGGA
>NZ_VKHP01001015.1 GCF_010811875.1 Bradyrhizobium uaiense | reverse complement strand
TCGATGCCCCAGTATTAGCGATTGCGTTCGACTACCCTTCAGGCGCGTGCGACGAACAGTGCCGGCGTCTCGTGTCGACAACGTTGGCAGAAAGTCTGAACTCATGGCGCCATCTTTGCCTGCGCTGGAAGGATGACGGTGGAAATAATGAATACACTAACCAAGTAAGCGCATAGTGCGACGACACAGCCTCTCGCTGCGTCACATCTTGGACTCGGTCGCGGTAGCGACATCGACAGTATT
>NZ_VKHP01001014.1 GCF_010811875.1 Bradyrhizobium uaiense | reverse complement strand
GACCGGGCAGGGCTCGGCACTGTCGGCCAATGCCCACCACCAGGTCGACCAGCAGACCTGCGAGGCGCGGGCCTATGCGGTGGCACGCGCGTTCGATCCGCTGCTCGTCAACAGCGTGGTCGGCTTCGGCGTGGTTGGTGTAGCAGACGTCGATCCCGAGCGGCAGGCCGAGCAGCTTGCCGCAAAAATGATCCTCGAGCCCGGCGCGGATGATTTCCTTGCCGTCATAGAGGTATTCGGGAC
>NZ_VKHP01001013.1 GCF_010811875.1 Bradyrhizobium uaiense | reverse complement strand
GAGGCGATGTCCGATGATCCGGACTTCGAATATCTGATCGTGGATTCCACCATCGTCCGGGCGCATCAGCACGCCGCCGGGGCGAAAAAAGGGGGTCTGAAGATCAAGCGATCGGGCGCTCGCGCGGCGGCTTGAGCACCAAGATACATATGGCGGTTCGGGGCTTGGGATGTCCCGTGCGGTTCACGCTCACCGCGGGCCAGAAGGGCGATGCACCGCAAGCCGCCGCATTGATCGAAGGCT
>NZ_VKHP01000102.1 GCF_010811875.1 Bradyrhizobium uaiense | reverse complement strand
CCGAGCTGCACCGGCTTGGTGACGGCTTTCAGCATCGCCTCCCCCGCATGCGCATTCATCGGCTTGCCGGCGAAGGCGCCGTCGAGATCGACGACGTGGAGATATTCGAAACCCTGCGCGGCGAAGCTTGCCGCCTGCGCCGCCGGATCGAGATTGAACACGGTGGCGCGCGCCATGTCGCCCTGCTCGAGGCGCACGCACTGGCCGTTCTTCAGATCAACCGCTGGAAAAAGGATCACGGCTTCCACTTCAAGAAATTGGAGATCAGGGCGAGGCCGAAGCGCTGGCTCTTCTCGGGGTGAAACTGGGTGCCGATCGCGGTGTCCTTGCCGACGATCGCGGTCACCGGCCCGCCATAGTCGGCGCGCGCCAGCACGTCCGCCTCATTGGCGGCGTTGAGGTGATAGGAGTGCACGAAATAGGCGTGACGCCCCTTCGGTCCGAGCGGCAGCCGCTCCAGCACCGGGTGCTCGCGCACCATGTCGAGCGTATTCCAGCCCATGTGCGGGACCTTCAGGCTCTCGTCGCGCGGCTCGATTTTCACGACATCGCCGCCGATCCAGTTGAAGCCTTCGGTGATCACGTGCTCCTTGCCGCGCGTCGCCATCAACTGCATGCCGACGCAGATGCCGAAGAACGGCCGCGCCTTGACCCGTACCGCCTCGGTGAGCGCTTCCAGCATGCCGTCGACTGCATCGACGCCGCGGCGGCAATCGGCAAACGCGCCGACACCGGGCAGCACGATCCGATCGGCGCGATACACCGCATCGGGATCGCGCGTCACCTTGATGGCTTGCGGATCCTCCATGCTGCGCGCGGCGCGCTCAAAGGCCTTGGCCGCAGAATGCAGATTGCCGGAGCCATAATCGATGATTGCAACGGTCATCGCGATCCTCCTGGCTCTGGAAACAATCCGATGATGCCGCCCTGCGGCATCGGTGGGGGTTTTGAGAATGATTGACCGGGAACGTCCCGGGTCGGCGGTGGCCCGCCGCGATCGACCGAGCGTTGATCATTGACGACGCCGCGATGTCGCGCGGTCCAACGCTCGAAGAACCGGCGCTCGGCGGCATCCGCATTGTCGGCGACCACGATGTCGAGCTGGCGCCACTTGCGCCGCGACAGCGTCCAGCGTTGCAGGCTCGCAGCCTCCAGCCCGAGCAGCACCATCAGCACCAGGTCGACGAGGAAGATCGCGCCGCGGGCAATGCCGAGCTTGGCCAGCACATAGTCGACGACGAAGGTGACGACGAGCCAGCCGATCAGCGCCAGCCAGAGCCTGTTCCACGCAAGCCAGACCACGCCCGCAACCGCGGCCCAGAAACGGAAGCCGTCGCGCACGAAGACGAACTTGTCGGTCGCCGCAAGATCGGCACCGTTGGCCACGGGGGCATGCACTGTATAGACCGGCATCGAACGCTCCGCCGAGGATGGACTCTCATTTGGACCACGATCTCCGGAAATCGGCACTCGCCTTTCCGGATCATGCTTCCGAGATCAGCCGCCGAGCTGACCCTTGGTCGAGGGCACTTCGCCCTGGGCACGCGGATCGATCGCAACCGCCGTCCGCAGCGCCCTCGCCAAACCCTTGAAACAGGATTCGGAGATATGATGGCTGTTCTCGCCATATAGGGTCTCGACGTGGAGAGTCACGCCGGCGTTCATCGCGAAGGCGTTGAACCATTCGCGCACCAGCTCGGTGTCGAACTCGCCGATCTTGTCGCGCGGGAAGTCGACCTTGAACACCAGCACCGGGCGGCCGGAGATATCGATCACGACGCGCGACAGCGTCTCGTCCATCGGCATGTGGATCGAGGCGTAGCGCGTGATGCCGGCCATGTTGCCGAGCGCCTGCTTCACGGCCTGCCCGAGCGCGATCCCGACGTCTTCGGTGGTGTGGTGGTAATCGACATGGAGGTCGCCATCCGCCTTCACCGTGATGTCGATGCGCGAATGCCGGGCCAGGAGGTCGAGCATATGGTCGAAGAAGCCGATCCCGGTCGAAACCGTGGATACGCCTGCTCCGTCGAGGTTGACCGTCACCTCGATGTCGGTCTCCTTGGTCTTGCGCTTGATGGTTGCCGTGCGCATGAAGATTAAGCTTTCCCGTGCCGAAAACGCCGGTCTTTTAACAGGCTGATGTCACCTTCGCTACTGCGGGATGACCCCGAAATGACCCAACTCGGGCCATGGTGACCGGAAATCCTTGCTAAATCGGCCCCGATTGTAACCCCCTGCCCGACCACCTAAATCTGCCCCGGAGAGAGGTAACCTATGCAAGCATCCCAAAATGAGTTGCCGGTCTGGCATGGCACCACGATCTGCACGGTCCGCAAGGGCGGCAAGGTGGTGATCGGCGGTGACGGGCAGGTCTCGATCGGCCAGACCGTGATCAAGGCCAATGCCAAGAAGGTCCGCCGGATCGGCAAGGGCGACGTGATCGGCGGCTTTGCCGGCGCCACCGCCGACGCCTTCACCCTGTTCGAGCGGCTGGAGAGCAAGCTGGAGCAGTATCCGGGGCAACTGACCCGGGCGGCGGTCGAGCTCGCCAAGGACTGGCGGACCGATCGCTATTTGCGCCGGCTGGAGGCCATGATGATCGTGGCCGACAAGGACGTCTCTCTGGTGCTGACCGGCACCGGCGACGTGCTGGAGCCCGAATCCGGGGTCATGGCGATCGGTTCCGGCGGCAATTATGCCCTCGCTGCGGCCCGCGCGCTGGTCGATACCGACAAGGACGCCGAGACCATCGTCCGCCGCGCGCTGGATATCGCCGCCGATATCTGCGTCTACACCAACCGGAACGTGACGATCGAGACGATCGGCGGCTGAGCATGGCCGCCCCCTACCATTTCCGCCCGATGACGACGGCCGACCTGCCGCAGATCAAGCGCTGGCTGGCGCTGCCGCATGTCCGGGAGTGGTGGGGCGATCCGGCCGAGCAATATGCGCTGGTGAGCGGCGACCTCGACGAGCCGGCGATGGACCAATTCATCGTCGCCACCGAGGGCAGCGATCTCGGCTACATCCAGTGCTACGACCTGACGGCGTGGAATTCCGGCTTCGGCAAGCAGCCGGACGGCACCCGCGGCATCGATCTCTTCATCGGTGAGCCCGACATGGTGGCACGCGGCCATGGCTCGGCGCTGATCGATGCCTTTGTCGAGGAGCGGCTGGCGCAAGGCGCGACGCGCATCGTCACCGATCCCGATCCCGATCCCGCCAACGCGCGCGCCGTGCACGCCTATGCGAAAGCGAGCTTTCGGGAGGCAGGGCTAGTGGATACCCCTGATGGCCCGGGGCTGCTGATGATCCGCGACAAATGAACCAAAACGCAGGCGCGGAACGGCGCTTGCCGAGACAGTGCTTTCAACCTAGCTAGAGCCAATGACTGACTTCTCCCCCCGCGAAATCGTTTCTGAACTTGACCGTTTCATCGTCGGCCAGGCCGACGCCAAGCGCGCGGTGTCGATCGCGCTGCGCAACCGCTGGCGGCGGTTGCAGCTTGCCGGTTCCCTGCGCGAGGAGGTTCTGCCCAAGAACATCCTGATGATCGGGCCGACCGGCGTCGGCAAGACCGAGATCGCGCGGCGGCTGGCCAAGCTTGCGGGCGCGCCGTTCCTCAAGGTCGAGGCCACGAAATTCACCGAGGTCGGCTATGTCGGCCGCGACGTCGAGCAGATCGTCCGCGACCTCGTCGAGGTCGCGATCGCGCAGACCCGCGAGCGCAAGCGCAAGGACGTTCAGGCCCGCGCCCAGCTCGCCGCCGAGGAGCGCGTGCTGGATGCGCTGGTCGGCCCGGGATCAAGCCCGGCGACGCGCGAATCGTTCCGCAAGAAGCTGCGCGCCGGCGAGCTCAACGACAAGGAAATCGAGGTCGAGACGCAGTCGTCCGGCAGCGGCATGCCGATGTTCGAAATCCCCGGCATGCCCGGCGCCCAGATGGGGGCAATCTCGCTCGGTGACATCTTCGGCAAGATGGGCGGACGCAGCAAGACCCGCCGCCTGACCGTGGAAGGCTCGCACGAGATCCTCGTCAACGAGGAATCCGACAAGCTGCTCGACACCGACCAGGTGGTGCAGGAAGCGATCAGCGCGGTCGAGAACAACGGCATCGTCTTCCTCGACGAGATCGACAAGATCTGCGTGCGTGAGAACCGCGCCGGCGGCGACGTTTCCCGCGAGGGCGTGCAGCGCGACCTGCTGCCGCTGATCGAAGGCACCACGGTCTCGACCAAGCACGGCGCGGTCAAGACCGACCACATCCTGTTCATCGCTTCGGGCGCTTTCCACATCGCCAAGCCGTCCGACCTGCTGCCGGAGTTGCAGGGCCGCCTGCCGATCCGCGTCGAGCTGCAGGCGCTGACCCGCGACGACATGCGCCGGATCCTGACCGAGCCGGAAGCGTCGCTGATCAAGCAATATGTCGCGCTGATGAAGACCGAAGGCGTCACGCTCGACATCACCGACGACGCGATCGACGCGCTGGCCGACGTTGCGGTTGCGGTCAATTCCACGGTCGAGAATATCGGCGCGCGGCGGCTGCAGACTGTGATGGAGCGGGTGCTGGACGACATCTCCTTCACCGCCCCCGATCGTCACGGCGAGACCATCCGGGTCGATGCCGATTACGTCACCAAGCATGTCGGCGACCTCGCCAAGAATACCGATCTGAGCCGGTTTATTTTGTAGGCCGCCCCGCTACAATCGTCGTCCCTGCGAAAGCAGGGACCCATAACCACCGGCCCCCATTGTTGAAGCAAGCTACGGCCCCAGCGCTGGTCAAACGCAGGCCGGTGGTTATGGGTCCCGGCTCGCGCTTCGCTTGGCCGGGACGACAATGAATTTGATGCAAGGATGGTGGCAAAACCCCTGGCGCTTGATGGTGGCCGTCAATGCGGCCGTGCTGGTCGGGGTGTTCCTGCACAAGATCGCGCTGCCGCCGTTCGTCCCCTACATCCACCTGCTGGTCGACTATCACTACGGCTTCACCAAGCGCGCGCTGATCGGCGCGATCGTCTCGCTGTTCACCGACAAGGTGCCGGTGGGGTTGGTGTTCGCGCTCGCCGGCACGATCTGGCTGGTGACGCTTGGCCTGTTCGTCAAACTGTTTCACCGGACATTCGGCTTCGACGATGCGCATTGGCCGCTGTTCGTCTTCATCGCGGGATCGCCGTTCTTCCTGAAGAACTTCATGCACACGCTCGGCCATTTCGACATCTATGGCTGTGTGCTGGCGATCGTGCTGCTGCTGATCCCGGCGCGCTCTGTCTTGTATGTGCTGATTGCCGCACTGTTCTCGATTTTGTTGATCCTGGTCCATCACATCTTCGTCTTGATGTATGTGCCGACCATCGCGGCGATCACGGTGCTGCGCTTCTATCTGGTGCAGGGCGCGACGCCGCGAAACGTCGCCATTGGACTGGTGACGCTTGCCGCAGTCGGCATCCTGTTCCTAGTCGCGCAATTCGTCGGCACGGTGGACGTGCCCTATGACGAGTTCATCCGCCATCTGCAGAGCCGGATGACCGACCCGTCACGGACCGATCTGCTTCAGTTCGGCTACATCTGGTACCAGCCGCTGTCGAAGGAATTCGCCGACACCTGGGCGCGCATGCCCTCGAACATCCTCGGCGTCCCGGTGTTTGCGCTGTTGATCTGGCTGCACACGCCGCTGTGGCGCTATTTCGCGCGGCTGATCGAGGCACTCGCAAGTGAGCTGCATCGGCGGATCGTGATCGCCGCGCTCATCATGATCAGCGCCGGCTATCTCGTGATGTTCGTGACGGTGTTCGACTATTCGCGCTGGATCTCGAACTGGGCTGTCTGCATGTTCCTGGTGCTGCACGCCACCAAGATGTTGCCGACGTCGAAGGATGTGCCGCCGATCCCGTCGGACGAGCGCAAGACGACGATCCTTGGCTGGATCGTCACGCTGATCCCGCGCGTCGGGATCGTCCGCCCGTTCTGATCTTCCAGATCGTGCTCAACGCGCGCGCCGGACGCGCACATAAAGCGCACCCTCGCCGCCATGGCCGATATGCGCTTCCTCGAAGCCGACGACCAGCGAGCGGAATTCCGGCAGGCTGAGCCATTCCGGCACCTGGCGGCGCAAAACACCGCGTTCGGACTCGAGGCCCCCGACCTTGCCCTTGCCGGTGATGACGAGCACGAAGGTGAGCCCGTCAGAGTGCGCGCGTTGCAGGAAGGCGTACAGCACGCGATGCGCGCGCAGCTGCGTCATGCCATGCAGATCGAGCCGCGCGTCGATCTCCTGCCTGCCGCGCGACAGCTTTGCGCGCTCGCGGCGGCCGATCGGTGCCAGCGGTGGCGCCTGCGGGCGTGGTGCCGACGCGGCCTTGACGGACGTGACCGGCTTGACCGGGATGGGCTTGGCCGCGGCGTGATGGGCGGCCGGGTCAGAGGCCGCGGTATGGGCTTTCGCGGCGGCGGGCCGCTTGCGCAGCGGCTTGACTTGCTTGGCCACGCTCTCCCAGAGCACACGCTCCTCCTCGCTCAGCGCACGCTTGCGCCGCGACGGAGCGGACAAATCGAGGATCGGCGCGGGTCGTTTCATTGATCGCGGTGATGGCGATAGCGCCGAGTGCGACGCTTCTCCTGACGTTGCGGAATGTCGGGCCGGGCTGCCGGCAACGGCACCGGTTCTGCCACAGGCGCGGCCTGCGCGACAGGGGTCGTTGGGACAGGCGCAGCGGGCGGAGCATCTTTCGCAGGCGGGCTCACGGCCGGGCTCTTGGCGGCGCCGTTGCCGGCGCCTTTTGTCCCGGCCTTTGCCCCAGCCTTGGCGACAGTCACCGTCGGCAGATCCGCGGGCTTCGCCTCCGGCTTGTCCTTCTGCGGATCGGTCTGCGGAAACAGCTTTGCGATCTTCGCCGACGGCCGCTCCTCCGGGATGGGCAGCTTGTGGCCGCGCGCGCCGGGGTCGAGACCCTTCGGCACCAGCATCACGAACTGCATGTTGTGCCGCAGCCGCCCCGAGACCTTCCCGGCGTCCGCGCCGGCGCCGAAATAGAGATCAGCGCGCGCCGGGCCGACGATCGCAGAGCCAGTGTCCTGCGCGATCATCAGCCGGTGGAACGGCGTCTTCGACTGTTCGGAGTCGATCGGCAGCTCGCCTGCAATGAAGAACGGCGTGCCGTAGACATGCAGCGCCTTGTCGACCGCGATCGAGCGGCCCGGCGTCAGCGGCACGCCCTGCGCACCGACGGCTTCGTCCTTGTCGGACAGCGGGACCTCGCGGAAGAACACGTAGGCACGGTTCTGCCGCCGCACCTCGTTGGCACCGTCGGGGTTCTGCTCCATCCACTCCCTGATCTTCTGCATCGACATCTGGTCCCTCGGGATGATGCCGCGGTCGATCAGGACCCGTCCGACCGGCGTATAGGGATAGCCATTATGCGCGTCGTAATTGATGCGCAGCGTGGTGCCGTCCTCGAGCTTGATCCGCGCCGAGCCCTGGATCTGGGCGAACAACAGATCGGTCTGGCTCTTCAGCCAGCAGATCTCGAGCCCGCGGCCGGCGATCGCGCCGTCCTCGATCTGGCCGCGATCGTAATAGGGCACGAGCTTGCGCCGGCCGATCTTGCGATACACCGGACCGCTGTTGGGGAGGCCTACCGAGGCTTGCGTCTTGCCGCGCACGAACAGGTTGGACGGACGGCGATAGACCGGAACATTGTAGACGTCGCTCTGGGTCCGCGAGCCCTCGAGCACCGGCTCGTAATAGCCGGTGACGAAGCCGGCATTCTCGCCGAGCCGCGAGATGCGCAGCGGCACGAAATTCTGCTCGAAGAATTCCTTCGCCTTGGTTCCATCGCCCAGATCGAGCCCCTTGGCGATGCGGCAGGGATCGCGCAGCGAACTTCCGAGCGCCTTCGAATCCGCGGGCGTACCCTGCTGGGCCGCGATCGGCTTGCAGCTGGCGCGAAATGCTTTGTAGGCGGCGAGATGGTCGTCGTCGCTCCAGCCGGACACATTGGCCCAGCCGAGCGGCTCATACTGACTGCCGTTGACCTGCAGCGGCAGTTCCAGACTGGGATAGGGGATCGGGTGGGTATGTTCGTGTCGTGGCGCTGTGTGCCGGCTCGCCCGGTAGCGCGCGGCGATCGCCGCGGTGGAGCACAGAACAGCGAGCGCGCAGCACGCGACCGCGAGGCGCCCGTAGCTGAGATGTTTAGTGAGCGCTTCCAGTGCCAACCAGCTTCCAGTTCGGATCGCGGGAGGTCGAGTCGCGGGCAAATGTCCAGATGTCGGTGATGTCGGCGACCTTGTCCGGGCTGCCGTCGACGATGGTGCCCGCCTTGTCACGCGTCACCGAGATCATCTGCGATACGAAGCGGACGGTCAGCTGGGTCGAGCGATCGCGCGTTTCCGCGCTGACGATCTCGGCCTTGTCGATCGAGACGAACCGCGTCTCGGTCTTCTGCTCATGCTTCTCGCGATCCTTGATCGCGGCCTCGAAGCTCTCATAGACCTCGGTCGACAGCAGGTCCCGCAGCGCGCGGCGATCGCCGTTGGCGAAGGCCAGCACGATCATTTCGTAGGCCGAGCGGGCGCCTGAGAGGAAATGCCGTGGATCGAACGAGGAATCCTGGACGGCGACGGCGTCGAGACCCTGCGCCAGCGGCGTGCCGGGCTCGGCAATGCCCTTCCAGCGTTCGGTGGGTTCGACCGGCTCGGCGGGCGCGGCCGTTGCCGGCTGGTCGATCACCGATCCGGGGATGGGGACGACGTTGTTATCTTGGCCACGCTGCACGACGTTGGGTGCGGCACGATCATACGGCGGCCGCTCGCTTCCCGTGCGCTGTCCGAGAACGCTGCGCAACCGCAGGAAGATAAACACGGCCAGCGCCAGGAAGATGATGGTGTAGATATCCACGTCGAGTTCGCTTTCTGGTCTCTGCCGGCAACGGGCCGGGCATCAAAGCGTTCCCGGTCGGGAACGGCAGAGATTACATCACCGAGTGAGTCCGCAGCATGTAGGCACGAAACTATGCCCGGCCAATGGCGCTTTTTGGCACGGGCAAGTGTAGCGCGTTTTGACCCCGGGGGGAAACCCGTTCCTGCCCGGAAATCGCGCATCTTCAATAATTTAGGAAGCTGTTAAGAGATTGGGCGGAGTTGCGCTCACGCGCCTGTCGCCGGAGATTTGGCCGCAGCCCCGCCGGGACACGCCCACTCGTCGTCCTTGTGGACCGAGCCGGGCCTATGATAGCCACTCGCCCGGCATCGGCATTCCCAACACCTTAACGCGTACCGTCGGACATTCTGTCCATCGAGCGTCGCTCCAGGAGACATTTTCATGACCAATGGCAACGGCGCGCCCGTCGAACAGGCCGCTCCCCAACTCAACGTACTGGCGCAGTACACCAAGGACCTGTCGTTCGAGAACCCGAACGCACCGGCCTCGCTCGGCCAGCAACAGCAGCAGCCGGCGATCAACATCCAGATCAATGTCTCCGCCAACAACCTGTCGGAGAACGAGTACGAGGTGGTCCTCTCGGTCGAGGGCAAGGCCGAGACGGCGGGCAAGGTGATGTTCAGCTTCGATCTCGCCTATGCCGGCGTCTTCCGGATCGTGAATGTGCCGAAGGAGAACCTGCACCCGCTGGTCATGATCGAATGCCCGCGGCTGCTGTTCCCGTTCGCGCGCGAGATCGTCGCGACCTCGGTCCGCGACGGCGGCTTCCCGCCGCTGCTGCTCGACCCCGTCGATTTCGTCGGTCTCTACCGTCAGAACATGGAGCGGCAGGCAGCCGCCCAGGCCGCCTCCGGCGTCAAGCCGAGCTGATCCCGTTCAAAGGCCTACTCCCGTCATCCTGAGGAGCGCGAAGCGCGTCTCGAAGGATCGACGGGCCACCGGCCGGGCCGTTCATCCTTCGAGGCTCGCTCCGCTCGCACCTCAGGATGACGGAGAAATAGATAGCGAAATCTAGATCAAGCCGCCGGTGCTTCAGCAGGCGCTGGCGGCGGCAAGTAATCGTTCCAGAGCGGCTTGTCGCCGAGCGTCGCGACGAAGGCCCTGTGGGCTTCCCGATCCGCGTCGGTGACCCGCGCCAGCAGCGGGGTCTCGCGCTGCCGCCGCGGCATATCGCCGTGGCCACCGGCACGCGCATCCGACGTGTCCGATGCCAGAATCAGCTGCGACTGCCGTGCCCCGATCAGATCGATGTAGACCTCGGCCAGCAGCTCGGCGTCGAGCAAGGCGCCGTGCTTGGTGCGGCGGGAATTGTCGATCTGGTAGCGCGAGCAGAGATCGTCGAGCCGGTTCGACACGCCGGGGTGCTTGCGCCGCGCGAGCAGCAGCGTATCGACCAGCCGGTCCTTCGGGATCGCCTTCCGCTTGGTGCGGTCGAGCTCGGCGTTGATGAAGCTGATGTCGAAGGACGCATTGTGGATCACCAGCGGCGTATCGCCGATGAAGGCCAGGAACTCATCGACCACTTCCGCGAACAGCGGCTTGGAGGCCAGGAACTCGGTCGACAGCCCGTGCACGTTGAACGCTTCCGCCGGCATGTCGCGTTCAGGATTGATGTAGACGTGGTAGGTCTGCCCGGTCGGCATGCGGTTGAAGATCTCGACGCAGCCGATCTCGACCAGCCGGTCGCCGCGCAGCGGATCGAGGCCAGTGGTTTCGGTATCGAGAACGATTTCGCGCATGACGTGAAGGAATCCGAAAAGCGGCGAATCAGGCGCGCCGCTTCGGCATCTTAACAACCTCGGCCAGAATGTCGCGGATGCGCGCCCGCACCGGATCAAGTCCGTGCGAGGTATCCACGATGAAATCAGCGCGTTTTCGTTTCTCGGCGTCCGGCATCTGCTTGGCGATGATGGCGTCGAGCTTGGCGGCATCCATGGTGCCCCGCGCCAGCACGCGCTCGCGCTGCAGTTCCGGCGAGGTGGTGACGACGACGACGGCATCGACGCGCTTCTCGCCGCCGGTCTCGTAGAGCAGCGGCACGTCGACGACGACGATCGGCGCGCCCGAGGCTTCCGCATCGGCAAAGAACTTCTGGCGCGACGTGCCGAGCATTGGATGCACGATCTGCTCGAGTTGCTTCATCGCCGCAGGGTCGTGCACCACGCGCGCCGACAGCTTCGTACGATCGACTTTGCCGTCGGCGGTCGTGCCGGGAAACGCGGCCTCGATCGCCGGCGCGGCTTCGCCTTCGTAGAGCTGATGCACGGCCGCATCGGCGTCGTACACCGGCACGCCGGCTTCCATGAATAGCTTGGACGTGGTCGATTTCCCCATCCCGATCGAGCCGGTTAGTCCAACGATCAACATCGGTTCAGCATCTCTCCGTCGCCATCCCTCGGCATCTTACACCGCAAACAGCTTCTCACGGCGCAGGAACGCGAGCAGCGACAATAGCGGCAGGCCGAGGATGGTGAAATGGTCGCCTTCGATCCGCTCGAACAGATGCACGCCGAGGCCTTCGAGCTGGTAAGCGCCGACGCTGGTCGTCACCGCTGCTCCGGCCTGGTCCAGATAGGCATCGATCTCGCCGGCGGCGAGCCGCCGCATCGTCATCCGGGCGACGCAGACATCGTCGAACCGCACCTTTCCGTCGTACGCAACCGAGACGGCGGAATGCAGCGCGTGGGTCTGCCCGGCGAGCAGGCCGAGCTGCTCGGCAGCCTGCGCACGGCCGGTGGGCTTGCTGAACATCCGCTGGCCCAGCGCCAGCGTTTGATCGGCACCGACTACATATTGACCCGGCTTCTGCCTGGAGATGAACAGCGCCTTCTCGCGCGCGAGCAGCGAAGCGATCTCGCCGGGCGCGGAAAGGCCGGAATTTTTCTGCACTGTGCGTTCGTCGATATCGGCCGGCAGCGCCTCCAAATCGAGGCCCGCGTTTTCGAGCAGCATCTTTCGTGCGCGGCTTTGCGACGCGAGGATCAACTTCTGTGGGCCGCGCCAGATGCTCATGACGAGACGATCATTCCGACGGCCGGGCACGCTGGCGGTCATTGTAGAGCTTCATGATCGCAGCGGCTGTCTCCTCGATCGAGCGCCGCGTCACGTCAAGCAAGGCCCAGTTGAACTTCGCGCTCAGGCGCCGGGCAAACGCGACCTCGTCTGCCACCGCCTGCTTGTCGATGTAGGTGTCGTTGTCGCGGTCGCCCATGGTGAGCAGGCGATTCTGCCGGACCTGGATCAACCGTTCCGGCGTCGCATGCAGGCTGACCACCAGCGGTTTCTTCAAGGTCTCGAGCTGGTGCGGCAAGGGAATGCCCGGCACCAGCGGCACGTTCGCGGTTCGGATGCCGCGGTTGGCGAGATAGATCGAGGTCGGCGTCTTCGAGGTGCGCGACACGCCGACCAGGACGACATCGGCCTCCTCGAGGCCTTCGACGTGCTGACCGTCGTCATGGATCATCGTGTAATTCAGCGCGTCGATCCGGCTGAAATATTCTGCGTTCAGCACGTGCTGCGCGCCGACGCGGCCGGTGGTCGCGGCACCCAGATACGCCTCGAACAATTGCATCACCGGCCCGATGATCGACAGGCTCGGCACGTTGATTTCCTTGCACTTGCCTTCGAGCCGGCCGACCAGATCCTTCTCGAGCAGCGTGAACAGCACGATCCCGGGCGATTCCTCGATCTCGTCGAGCACGCGGTCGAGCTGCTTCTGGCTGCGCACCAGCGGATAGACATGCTCGACCGCGGTCACGTTGGCGTATTGCGCGGCGACCGCGCGCGCCACGGTGATCAGCGTCTCGCCGGTCGAGTCCGACACCAGATGCAGGTGGAAATAATTGGAAGTCGTCGGCACCAGAACCCCTGTCTATCCTGTGAATCCCTGTGGAGGTCGGGGAGGAGAATCCGGGTCCGCCGCCCGGCCCGTGAATAACCCATCCCTTTCTTCACAGCACCCCGCGAAAGGATAAGTCGACGGCATAGGCAGGATGATAGTGAAGCGGTGTGGATTTGTCTCTTCATAAGCTGGCCACAGAGCCGTGCAACCAATTGAGCCGAGCGGCAGATTCCGGATCACCACCCTCGCCCGCCGGAATGTTGAGGGATGTGAACAACACCATGCGAACCGCTGGATCGCATTGCATGAGTCAAATTCACTGCCATTAAGACTCAAACCTTAGATTCTAAAATTAATTAGGTTTGGGAGAGCCGTGTGAGCGGATATGTATCCGTCCCTCGCTTGCAAAGCTTGGTTCGCAACGCCGAGGCTGTCCGAGCTGTTCCCCGCCGAGCTATTCCCTGAAAGGCATCGCTGCGATGTTGTACGACTGGATCAAGGCGCTGCACGTCGTTGCGGTCATCTCCTGGATGGCCGGAATGCTCTATCTGCCGCGGCTGTTCGTCTATCATTGCGAGGCCGAGGCCGGCTCGAAGCAGTCCGAGACCTTCAAGGTCATGGAGCGGCGGCTTTTGCGGGCGATCATCAATCCCGCGATGATCGTGACCTGGTTCGCCGGGCTTTATCTGGTCTGGGCCGGACACTGGTACCTTTCCGGCTGGTTTCACGTCAAATTTATGCTGGTGCTGATCATGTCGGGTATCCACGGCTTTTTGTCTCGCTGCGTGAAGGATTTCGCCGCCGACCGGAATCAGCGAAGCCAGAAATTTTATCGTATTATCAACGAGGTGCCGACACTTCTGATGATCGTGATCGTGATCGTGGTGGTCGTGAAGCCGTTCTAGACATTGCGATGCCCAGGAAGCATGCTTCAGTCCTTCTTGCGAAGGACGGATCGATTTTCTATATAGGTTTTATCCCACCCCACGCAGGCGGATGTGGTCGCGTTTCGGTTCTTTTCGGGCCGGCGCCGCATCAGGTTTGAAAGCCCAAACGGCACTTTCCTGGCTGAGACCTGCGGACCTTCCTTTGGCGTCCGCTTTTTCCAAGCCACCTCGCACCCCTTCCCTACTTACTTCCTCACAGGACGACCCCAATGCGGGAAATCAAACTCCAGGACCTCAAATCGAAAACGCCGGCCGAGCTCGTCTCGTTTGCGGAAGAGAATGGGGTCGAGAATGCCAGCACCATGCGCAAGCAGGAGCTGATGTTCGCAATTCTCAAGAACCTCGCCGCCGCCGAGACCGACATCGTCGGCGAGGGCGTCGTGGAGGTGCTGTCGGACGGATTCGGCTTCCTTCGTTCGCCCGACGCGAACTATTTGCCTGGTCCCGACGACATCTACGTCTCGCCCTCGCAAATCCGCCGCTTCGGCCTGCGTACCGGCGATACGATTGAAGGGCACATTCGCAGCCCGAAGGAGGGCGAACGCTATTTCGCGCTGCTGAAGGTCAATACGCTCAATTTCGAAGATCCCGAGAAGGCTAAGCACAAGGTCAATTTCGACAACCTTACGCCGCTGTTTCCCAATCAGCGTTTCCGCATGGAGCTTGAGGATTCCACCAAGAAGGACCTTTCTGCCCGCGTGATCGATATCGTCGCGCCGATCGGCAAGGGCCAGCGCGCGCTGATCGTGGCGCCGCCGCGCACCGGCAAAACGGTGCTGATGCAGAACATCGCGCACTCGATCACCGCCAATCATCCTGACTGCTATCTGATCGTGCTTCTGATCGACGAGCGTCCGGAAGAAGTCACGGACATGCAGCGTTCGGTGAAGGGCGAGGTGGTGTCGTCGACCTTCGACGAACCCGCGGTGCGTCACGTCCAGGTCGCCGAGATGGTGATCGAGAAGGCCAAGCGCCTGGTCGAACACGGCCGCGACGTCGTGATCCTGCTCGATTCGATCACCCGCCTCGGCCGTGCCTACAACACCGTGGTGCCGTCATCCGGCAAGGTGCTGACCGGCGGTGTCGACGCCAATGCGTTGCAGCGTCCGAAGCGCTTCTTCGGCGCCGCGCGCAACATCGAGGAGGGCGGTTCGCTGACCATCATCGCGACCGCGCTGGTCGATACCGGGAGCCGCATGGACGAAGTCATTTTCGAAGAGTTCAAGGGCACCGGTAACTCCGAACTGATCCTCGACCGCAAGGTCTCGGACAAGCGGACCTTCCCGGCGATCGACATTGCCCGCTCCGGCACCCGCAAGGAGGAGCTCATCACCGATCCGCAGGTGCTCAAGAAGATGTACGTCCTGCGCCGCATCCTCAATCCGATGGGCACCATGGACGCGATCGACTTCCTGCTCGACAAGCTCCGGAACACGAAGAGCAACTCGGAATTCTTCGATTCCATGAACACCTGAGGCCGCACGGAATAGTGAGGCCGAAAGGAATAGGGCGCTCCGCTCAACCGGGGCGCCTTTTTCATGCTGCGGATTTGCTGCAGCAAAGTGCTGCATGGATCGACCTCCGCCATTGCGCCGAATATTTATTTAACCGACTGATATAATTTATATTTGTGCCTTAGAGTTGCGCCGCAGGCCGGCGAATCCGCAGCATAATTACTGCCGGGCAGCTGCGATGAGACTCGGGAATGCTGCGATGCAACATTCTGCGATATCGTGTGCGAGATAGAAGCGGCATTGCCTTTGCCGATTTGCTTGGGAAGAAATAGGCGATGCATCCGCGCGACCAGACCATCTTCGCTTTATCCTCCGGACGGCCACCGAGTGCGATCGCCATTGTCAGGCTGTCTGGCCCAATGGCCGAGTCGGTCATTGCGGGCCTGACAGGCAAAACGCCGGCTCCGCGGATGGCGACCCGGGCGCTGCTCCAGGATTCGAACCATCAACCGATCGATGATGCGGTGGTGCTGTGGTTTCCGGGCCCGGCGAGCGCGACCGGCGAGGACGTCGCCGAATTTCATGTCCATGGCGGACGCGCGGTGTTGTCGGCGATGTTCGATGCCATCGCCAAGTTCGAGAATGTGCGGCCGGCCGAGCCGGGCGAGTTCACCAGGCGGGCATTCGAGAACGGTAAGCTTGACCTGACCGAGGCCGAGGGCCTCGACGATCTGATCCACGCCGATACCGATCGCCAGCGGCGCCAGGCGCTGCGTCAGCTGAAGGGATTGCTCGGCGATCGGGCGCGTGACTGGCGCGAGCGGATCATCGCGGCGTCGGCGCTGATCGAGGCGGGCATCGATTTCTCCGATGAGGGCGATGTGCCGGCGGAGCTGATCGCGCCGGCGCTGGAGCGGATCCGGGCGCTGCACGACGAAATCAAGCAAGTGCTGGCGGGGCAGGGGCAAAGTGAACGGCTGCGCGACGGCCTGGTGGTCGCGATCGCGGGTCCGCCGAATGTCGGCAAATCGACCCTGATCAATCAGCTCGCCAAGCGCGAGGTCGCGATCGTCTCGCCGCATGCCGGCACGACCCGTGACGTGATCGAGGTCCAGCTCGATCTCGATGGCTATCCCGTCACGGTCATCGACACCGCCGGGATCCGCGAGACCAGCGACCCGGTGGAGCAAGAGGGTGTCCGTCGCGCCCGCGCCCGCGCCGCGGAAGCCGATCTCGTGCTTTGGCTGGCCGATAACGGCGATGCGAAGGCAGGCCATGGCGGCCCGACGCCGACCTGGCTGGTGCGCAACAAGATCGATCTCGTCAGGACGCCGCCAGGCGAGGGAGGTCGTCATCCTGAATTCCGGATCTCGGCCGCCCGCGGCGACGGCCTCTCTGAACTCATTGCCGCATTGGTCGGCTTCGCTCACGACTATTTTGCGACCAGCGAAAGCGGTTTGATCAGCCGGACCCGACAGCGTGGACTGCTTGAGGAGACCATCGGATCTCTCCAGCGCAGCATCGATGTGGTCGAGCAGGGCGAAGAGCTCGCGGCGGAGGAGCTTCGCAGAGCTGCAACTTCGCTGGGTCGTCTGCTTGGTCGGGTGGATGTCGAAGACATCCTCGACGTTATTTTCCGCGAATTCTGTGTCGGGAAGTAGCAAGTAGCCGGCTGTTTCACGTGAAACATGGTTTCGATCTGGTTAAGGGCGGCCCTCCCGTTTCACGTGAAACAATTGTCGCGGCGCGGCCGAGCTGTTTCACGTGAAACGCCTTCGTCTCATCATTGCGATGCAGGACCTTGTCCGCCTAAGCCTAGGCGAAGGCCGAAGTCATCCATATCTCGGGTCTCAGACCGGCGATCCCAACTTCGTTCTTCCGGCTTTCACTACTCCACGATAGAAGTCCCGCCATGACTTTCAGGGCAGACTCATTTGACGTCATCGTCATTGGCGGCGGCCATGCCGGCTGCGAGGCCGCGAGCGCCGCTGCCCGGATGGGCGCAAAGACCGCCCTGGTGACCCATCGCTTCGCAACCATCGGTGCGATGTCCTGCAATCCAGCGATCGGCGGGCTCGGCAAGGGTCATCTGGTTCGCGAAGTCGACGCTCTCGATGGTCTGATGGGCCGGGTCGCCGATGCCGGCGGCATCCAGTTTCGCATGCTCAACCGCCGGAAGGGTCCAGCGGTCCGCGGCCCCCGTGCTCAGGCCGACCGCAAGCTCTATGCCGCGGCGATGCAGGCGGCGATCACCGAGACCGCAAATCTCGGCGTCATCGAGGGCGAGGCGGACGAACTGATCGTCGTCGACGGCCGCGTCACCGGCATTCGCCTGGGCGATGGCCGAGAGCTTTCAGCAGGTGCGGTCGTCATCACGACTGGCACCTTCCTGCGCGGTCTGATCCATCTCGGAGAGAAGAACTGGCCGGCGGGCCGGGTCGACGAGGCGCCGGCGATGGGCTTGTCCGCCTCGTTCGAGCGTGCCGGTTTTGTGCTCGGCCGGCTCAAAACCGGCACGCCGCCGCGCCTCGACGGCACCACGATCGACTGGTCGGCGGTCGAGATGCAGCCCGGTGACGATCCGCCGGCGCCGTTTTCGGTCATGACGGACCGGATCGCGACCGCACAGATCCAATGCGGCATCACCCGGACCACGCCGGCGACCCATGAGGTGATCCGGGCCAATGTGCATCGCTCGCCGATGTATTCCGGCCAGATCAAGAGCTCCGGACCGCGGTATTGCCCCTCGATCGAGGACAAGATCGTCCGCTTTGGTGATCGCGACGGCCACCAGATCTTCCTGGAGCCGGAAGGGCTCGACGACACCACGGTCTATCCGAACGGCATCTCGACCTCGTTGCCTGAGGAGGTCCAGCTCGCGATCCTCGCCAGCATCCCTGGCCTGGAGCGCGTGAAGATGGTCCGCCCGGGCTATGCGATCGAATACGACCATGTCGATCCGCGGGAGCTCGCTCCGACCCTGGAGACCAAGCGTCTGCACGGGCTTTTCCTGGCCGGTCAGATCAATGGCACCACGGGCTACGAAGAGGCGGCGGGGCAGGGCGTTGTCGCCGGGCTCAATGCCGCTTTGGCTGCCAGTGGTGCGGACCCGATCGTATTCGACCGCGCTGACGGCTACCTCGGGGTGATGATCGACGACCTCGTGACCCGCGGAATCACCGAACCCTATCGCATGTTCACTTCCCGGGCTGAGTACCGGCTGACGCTGCGGGCCGACAACGCCGACCAGCGGCTGACCGACAAGGGCATCGCGCTCGGATGCGTCGGAACAGCGCGCGCGGAGCGTCACCGCACCAAGATGGCGGCGCTAGAGGCAGCCAAGCGGCTCGCGCAGTCGCTCGCGATCACGCCGAATGAGGCCGCCAAGCATGGGCTCGCGCTCAATCGCGACGGTCATCGCCGATCCGCCTTCGAGCTGCTGGCCTATCCGGAGATCGAGTGGCCTGCAGTCCAGGCAATCTGGCCGGAGCTGTCGGCCATTGACCCGGCAATCGCGGTGCATCTCGAGATCGATGCCAAATACGACGTCTATCTGAAGCGCCAGACCGCCGACGTCGACGCCTTCCGGCGCGACGAGGGGCTGGTCCTGACCGATGTCGACTATGCCGACGTGCCTGGTCTCTCCAACGAAGCGCGCGCCAAGTTGCAGAAGGCGCAGCCGCGGACGGTCGGGCAGGCGGGCCGGATCGATGGCATGACGCCGGCGGCGCTGGGTATCCTGGCCGCCTATCTTCGGCGTGAGGCGCGAAGGAAGTCGGTCAAGGCGACCGCCTGACGTTTCACGTGAAACGGGCGGGCTGAGCGCCTATCTTTTGTGAGACGGAAGCGATCGGCGACGCCATCGTCTGCCAGACTCAGCTACGATCGATTTCCCATCGTCAGACACGGCCCTGCTCCCAGAATGGCTCCAGCTCCGCAATCCGCCGAACTCAGCGTCTCCGCCAAGGACAAGGCGGCGGCGCTCGCACTCACGCCTGTTTCACGTGAAACAGAGGCGCGACTCGATCGCTTTATCGCCCTCCTCCTGGAATGGCAGGCCAAGACCAATCTCGTCGCGCCCTCCACGCTGCCGAATCTCTGGACCCGTCACGTCTCCGATTCGTTGCAGCTCCTGAGCCTCGCGCCGACGGCAAAGTCCTGGGTCGATCTCGGCAGCGGTGGCGGCTTTCCCGGCGTCGTGCTCGCCTGCGTCTTGACCGAAACGCCGGGCGCACGGGTCCATCTGGTTGAGCGAGTAGCCAAGAAAGCGGCATTCCTGCGTGAGGCGATTCGCGTGACGGCGTCTCCCGGGACGGTGCATCTGGCTGATATCGGGGATACTGTGGATAGAATCGCGGGTCCCATCGATTGCGTCACCGCGCGAGCGCTGGCTCCGTTACATCAACTGATCGGCTTTGCGGAGCCGTGGGTCAAAAAGGGCGCCAAGGCGCTGTTTTTGAAGGGTCAAGATGTAGAGGCCGAATTGACCGAGGCCACTAAATATTGGATTATTGAGCCAAGGCTACACTCCAGCCGGACCGGCGGACAGGGCTGGATCGTCGAACTCGGGTCAATCGAGCGGCGCCAGGGGAGTCCGCGAGAGTAAATGGTATTTTGGTATGACCGTGATGGACGAGGTTTATCAAGAAGATAGGACGTCGCAGCCGCCCGGCCAGCCGCGCATCCTGTCGCTCGCCAACCAGAAGGGCGGCGTCGGCAAGACAACCACAGCGATCAATCTTGGTACCGCGCTCGCTGCGATTGGCGAGCGTGTCCTGATCGTCGATCTCGATCCGCAGGGCAACGCCTCGACCGGCCTCGGCATTGATCGCCGCAACCGCAGCTGCTCGACCTACGACGTGCTGATCGGCGAAGCGCCGCTGCGTGATTCCGTGGTCGCAACCGCGGTGCCGCGGCTGCATATCGCCGCCTCCACCATGGATCTCTCCGGCCTCGAGCTCGAGCTCGGCACCACGCCGGGCCGCGCCTTCCGGCTGCGCGATGCGATCGCCGGATTGAACAACAACGTCTCCCCGGAAGCCGACTACACCTATGTGCTGATCGACTGCCCGCCTTCGCTCAATTTGCTCACCGTGAATGCGATGGCCGCGTCGGATGCGATCCTGGTGCCGTTGCAGTGCGAGTTCTTCGCGCTCGAAGGTCTGTCGCAATTGCTGCAGACGGTGGAGCAGGTGCGCTCGACGCTCAATCCGACCCTGTCGATCCACGGCATCGTGCTGACGATGTTCGACTCGCGCAACAACCTCTCCAACCAGGTGGTCGCCGACGTGCGTCAGTTCATGGGCAACAAGGTGTACGACACCATGATCCCGCGCAACGTGCGCATCTCGGAAGCGCCGTCCTACGGCAAGCCGGTGCTGGTCTACGATCTCAAATGCGCCGGCAGCGATGCGTATCTCAAGCTCGCCACCGAAGTGATCCAGCGCGAGCGCGAGCTGCGCGCGCATTGACGACGATGGGGTGGACGATGGCAGCTTCGCCAAATCCACCGCCCTTCGCGCCGCCCGGTGGGTCCGCCTCGCGTTGCCCACCCGACAATTCAAGATTCGATTTCTGGAGTACTGCGTGTGAATCCAAGGGAGCTCGCAACAATGGCCGATGAAGCGCGTTCGCGACTGGGGCGCGGGCTGGCAAGCCTGATCGGAGATGTCGGCGGCGAGGCGGCCGCACATGTCGAGCGGCCGCGTAACCAGCGCAAGGTGCCGATCGAGTTCCTCAAGCCCAACCCGCGCAATCCGCGGCGCAGCTTCGCCGATGCCGAGCTCGGCGAGCTCGCCGATTCGATCAAGGCGCGCGGCGTGATCCAGCCGATCGTGGTGCGCGCAATCAAGGGCGCACAGGACCGCTACGAGATCATCGCAGGCGAGCGGCGCTGGCGCGCCTCGCAACTCGCCGGCCTGCACGAAGTGCCGATCGTGCCGGTCGAGGTCTCTGATTCCGACGCGCTCGAGATCATGATCATCGAGAACGTCCAGCGCGAAGACCTCAACGCGATGGAAGAGGCGCTGGGCTATCATTCGCTCGCCGACGAATTCAAACGCAGCCAGGAAGACATCGCCAAGATCGTCGGCAAGAGCCGCAGCCATGTCGCCAACATGATGCGGCTGACCAAGCTGCCCGCCGAGGTGCAGGCGCTGATCTCGAAAGGCGATCTCTCCGCCGGCCACGCCCGCGCGCTGATCGGCGTGCCGGATCCGCTTGCCGCTGCAAAGCGCATCGTTGCTGAGGGCCTCAATGTCCGCCAGGCTGAGGCGCTGGCGCATGAGGAGGGCGTGCCGGAGCGCAAGCCGCAGAAGGCACGCAGTGGCAGTGCGCCCAAGATCGACAAGGACGCCGATACGCTGGCGCTGGAGAAGCGTGTCAGCGATGCGCTCGGCCTTGCCGTCACCGTCAGCCATCGCGATCCCGGCGGCACCGTCCAGATCAACTACCGCAATCTCGAGCAGCTCGACGAGGTGGTGCGGCGGCTCGAGGGCGGTTAGCGGTTTCGTCATTCCGGGGCGCGCGGTAGCGCGAACCCGGAATCTCTCTCAATCACCTCTGGATTCCCCGATGCGCAATTGCGCATCTGAGGTACGTGCTTCGCACGCCCCGGAATGACTCATTCAAAAATCACCCCCGCCGCTTCGCATTCGACGCGATCGAGAGCAGCGCGCGCTGCGCGATCACGCCGGCCAGCGAGGCCTGCTTGCGCATGTCGAGCGCTGCGGTGGCGAGCTGATCGATCACGTTCACCAGTCGCGGCGGCGTGAAATTGCGCAGCGCGATCTCAACCGCGGGCTTGCGCGAGAAATGCAGCCGCGGGAATCCGCCTTCGAGCACGGTCGATGCCGGCGCGCCGTCCGCGATCGCGAGCGCCGATTTGTGCAGCCACGCCGCCTGGCGCTGCGCGGCCGAGATGATCACGCCGGGATAGTTACCGGCGACCATTGCTTTGGTGAACTCGCTCTCGACCAGCGCGGCGTTGCCGGCGAAGGCGCCGTCGACGATCGGATCGAGCTTCAGCTCGGAAGCGTCGGAGACCACGGTCATCACGTCGTCGAGCGTGATCTCGCCCTTGCCGTGGGCGAACAGCGCAAGCTTGCGCAGCTCGTTGCGCGAGGCCATGCGGTCGCCGCCGAGCAGCGACATCAGCACCGCACGCGCATCGCCGGCGAGCCGCAGATTGGACACCCGCAGCTCGTCCTCGATCAGCTTGGTCAGGTCGCGTTCGGTGTCGGGATAGCAGCCGATCGCGACCGCGTTCTTCGCCCGCTCGCAGATCTTGCGCAGCGGCGATTCCGGCCGCAGTTCGCCGGCCTCGATCACGATGCGGCAATCCCTGAGGGCTGTGGTCTCGGTCAGCGTCTCGACGCCGCTCGAGAAGTTGCGCGAGCCGGCGCGGACGCGGATGGCGCGGCGGCCGCCGAACAGCGGCACCGTCATGGCTTCGTCGACCAGCCGTGACGGCTCGGCGGCGAGCTCGTCGCCATCGAGCCGCACCAGTGAAAACGGATCGTTGGGATCGTCGACCGCGGACGCCATCAGCGCGTCGGCGCGCTCGCGCACGAGCCCTAAGTCCGGGCCGTAAAGCAGGATGATCGGGCGGCCGGCGTCAGGTCGGGCGAGGAAGCTGTCGATCTCTTTTCCGCGAAGCGCGACCAATGTGGCGATCAGGTTCCGGCGGAGAAGAAGGAGGCGAGCCGGGTCTGGATGTTGTCGGCGATCTCCTGCGCGGCGCGGTCCTCGGCGTCACGGAAGGCGCGGGCACGGGCGAAGCGCTGGTAGGAGCCGGGCATGTCATAGGACACGCGCGAGAACGTCGTGCCGGTCATGACCGACTTGTTCGTGGCGATCTCGACCAGGTTGAACTGGGCGTCGATGCCGTAATTCTCACTGGTCGGCAGCGTCGTGGTCGGGTCGATCATCAACGAGGAGCGGCTGGTGGTGAAGCGCAGTACCAGCCGGTGCGTCGGCGCCACGCCGGTGGCGGTGCCGTAGAGCTTGAAGGCGAGGGCGTTGCGGACCTCGACGCCGACCCGGGCCTCGCGGGAGGCGTTCGGCTTGTCGACCGGCGGAACCTCGACGCCCATCAGCTTTTCGCGCAGGGCAGACGACTGGCCGTCGAGGGTGCGCTCGGCGTACATCGGCTGGAAGCAGCCGGCCGTCAGCGCGGCCAAGGCGGCCACGGCGACGAGCCGGGCGGCGATCCTGATCCTAGCCGACAACATTGACGATCCTCATGGGCACCACGATCACCTTGCGGACGGGTTTGCCGCCCAAGGCGGCTTTTACCGCATCGAGCGCCAAAACGGCAGCCTCTATATCCGCATTTTGTGCCGCCCGTGGCACGGTAACATCACCTCGTTTTTTACCGTTGACCTGGACGACCAGGGTCACACTGTCTTCGACCAGCAAATCGCGTTCGATTTGCGGCCAATCGGCCTCGGAAACCAGCCCCGGTTGTCCAAGGGCGTTCCAGCACTCCTCGGCCAAGTGCGGCATCATCGGTGAGATAATCTTGACCAGAACAATGACCGCCTCATTCACCGCAGCAAACGACAGCGGTCCCGCGACCTTCTCCGGGTCAACCACGGTCCGGAGTACGCCAACAAAATCATAGATTTGTGCAACTGCAGTGTTGAAACTCAGCCGTTCAATGTCTTCGGTAATCCGCGCAAGCCGCTTGTGTGTAATTCGCCGAAGTGCGAGAGCCTGCTCGGAATCGGTCAAGCCAGATTTCTCGGTGTAGAGAGGCTGCCCTCTCGTTTGAACGAAAGTCTGAACAATCCGCCAGACGCGCTCAACGAAGCGCTTTGCCCCTCGAACGCCCTCCTCGCTCCAGATCACGTCGCGATCCGGGGGCGAATCCGACAGCATGAACCAGCGCGCGACGTCGGCGCCGTAGCTTGCGATGATGTCGTCGGGGTCGACGGTGTTCTTCTTCGACTTCGACATCTTCTCGATCGAGCCGATCGCGACGTCCTCGCCGGTCGCCAGCAGGACCGCGCGGCGGCCGTTGCCATCAACCTCAATCCTCACCTCGGCCGGCGTGACCCAGGCCCCGTCGGCCTTCTGGTAGGTCTCGTGCACCACCATGCCCTGGGTGAACATGCCGGCGAACGGCTCCGACATGTCGATGTGGCCGGTCGCCTTCATGGCGCGGGTGAAGAACCGGCTGTACAGCAGATGCAGGATCGCGTGCTCGACGCCGCCGATATACTGGTCGACCGGCATCATCCGGTTGGCGATATCAGGCGTGGTCGGCGCATCCTTGTTCCATGGGTCGGTAAAGCGCGCGAAGTACCAGGACGAGTCCACGAAGGTGTCCATCGTGTCGGTCTCGCGCACGGCCTTAGCCCCGCACTTCGGGCAGTTGACGTGCTTCCAGGTCGGATGATGGTCGAGCGCGTTGCCCGGTCTGTCGAAGCTGACGTCCTCCGGCAGCGTCACCGGCAGCTGGTCGTCGGGCACCGGCACCACGTCGCAGGTCGGGCAGTGGATCACCGGGATAGGGCAGCCCCAATAGCGCTGCCGCGAAATGCCCCAATCGCGCAGGCGGAAATTCACCTGCCGCTCGCCGACTGGCGCGTTGCCGCGCAGCTCGGCTTCCAACCGCTTCGCGACCTCCTCCTTTGCTGCTTCGATCGTCATGCCGTCGAGGAAGCGCGAATTGATCATGCGGCCGTCACCGTCATAGGCGGTGTCGGTAATGACGAACGTCTTCGGGTCCTGCCCCTCGGGGCAGACCACCGGCACGTTGCCGAGATTGTATTTGTTGACGAAGTCGAGGTCGCGCTGGTCGTGCGCCGGACAGCCGAAGATTGCGCCGGTGCCGTATTCCATCAGCACGAAGTTCGCGACATAGACCGGCAGCTTCCAGCTCGGATCGAACGGGTGCACGGCCTTGATGCCGGTGTCGAAGCCCTGCTTCTCGGCGGTGTCGATGATCGACTGCGCGGTGCCGATCTTCTTGATGTCGGCGACGAATTCCGCAAGCTTCGGGTTCTTCGCGGCAGCCGCGACCGCCAGCGGGTGATCCGCCGAGATCGCCATGAACTTGGCGCCGAACAGCGTGTCCGGCCGCGTGGTGAAGATCCTCAGCTCGCTCTCGCCGGCCGGCGTCGTCGCCGGATCCAGCGCGAACCGGATCAGCAGGCCCTCGGAGCGGCCGATCCAGTTGCGCTGCATCAACCGCACCTTGTCGGGCCAGCGGTCCAGACCGTCCAGCGCCTCCAAGAGCTCCTGCGAGTACTTCGTGATCTTGAAGACCCACTGGCTCATCTCACGCTGCTCGACGACGGCGCCCGAACGCCAGCCGCGGCCGTCGATCACCTGCTCGTTGGCGAGCACGGTCATGTCGACCGGATCCCAGTTCAGCTTGCGCTTCTCGCGCTCGGCGAGGCCGGCGGCCAGCATGTCCAGGAACATCTTCTGCTGATGCTTGTAGTAGCTGGGGTCGCAGGTCGCGAACTCGCGTGCCCAGTCGAGCGACAGCCCGATCGACTTGAGCTGCTTCTTCATCGCGGCGATGTTGTCGTAGGTCCAGGCCTTCGGCGCCACCTTGCGCTCGATCGCGGCATTCTCCGCCGGCAGGCCGAAAGCGTCCCAGCCCATCGGGTGCAGCACGTTATAGCCCTTGGCGCGCTTGAAGCGGGCCAGCACGTCGCCCATCGTATAGTTTCGAACGTGCCCCATATGGATGCGCCCCGACGGATAGGGGAACATCTCGAGCACGTAGTATTTCGGCCGCGGATCGTCGTTCTTGGAGGCGAAGATCGCCTCTTCGTCCCACTCGCGCTGCCAGTGGATTTCGGATTCTCGGGCGTTGTAGCGTTCAGCGGTCATGAAATCGCAGGGATTCTGGGTGGCTTTGGTGATTTTCGGGTCCCATCCGGGGACGGCGGACTAGGCCACAAAAGCGCCTGCGGGGTCAACGGCTTGGGGCCTCCAAACGCCCCATCCCGTCGCGCACCCGCCCTGCCGCTGTCGCAGGGGGGCGGCGCCTGTTGCCTCCCCCGTCGTTCTGGCGAAAAGCCAGTACCCATCCCATCACAACAGGGCTTCGGGAGAGGGACCGGGGCCCCAGCTCTGCGCAACAATGAGCGGCGGGGCTAAGTGGGTCCGGGCCTTCACCAGGACGAACTGTGCAGGCCCGGACTGACGGGTCGGGGGCGCCCCGTCACACCGGCAGCTTCAGCTCCATCAGATCCTTCGCCACCACGATCCGGCCCTTGAAATTCGTCTTCACGTCCCGCGTCCAGTCGTCATCGGTCACCTGGGGATCGTCGCCGGGGACGAAGTGGCTCAGCACCAGCGTCTTGACGCCGGCGGCGGCTGCGATGCGGCCGACGTCCTCGGTCGAGGTGTGGCTGTCGAGCAGATGCTTCTTCAGCGTCGCGCCGTTCCTGGTCTTTGCGACCAGGCGATCGACCGCGGGAATGTAGAGGCATTCATGCACCAGCACGTCGGCGCCCTTGGCGAACTCGGCAAGCTTCGGATTGTAAGCCGTGTCGCTGGAGAACACGATCACGCCGTCCGGCGTCTCGAACTTGTAGGCGAAATTGTCTGATATCGGCGGATGCGGCGTGCGGAACGCGGTGACGGTGACGTCAGGCGTCTTCAAAATCACGCCGTCGTCGGTGATGTCTTTCGCGACCAGCAATTTGCGCGGGTCGGGGCGGCCTTCGTCCTCGATCCGGGTCTCGACGTCGAACTTGTTCAGCTCCCAATATTCCTTGGTCATCGCCTCGATGCCCTTGGGGCCGAACGAATGGATCGGCGTCGAGAGACCCGCCGCCCAGGCGTTGTAGAACAGATTGCCGTATTCCAGATTGTGATCGGAATGGTGGTGGCTGATGAAGATGTACTTAACCGACGGGATCGGCACACCGGCATTGACCAGCTGCCGGCTGACGCCCATGCCGCAATCGATCACGAACGGCGTGTCGTTGACGACGAGGAGATTGGCAGGGTTGGAGGCGCCGATGCCGACGCGCGGGCCGCCTTTGGTGCCGAGGAATACGATACGGGTGCGCGGCTTTGCGGCTTGCGCGCGCACCGTCGGCGCCGCGAGCAGAGCGGCGCTGCCGAGCGCCAGTTTCAGAGCATTGCGGCGATCGATCATCGGTTCCTCCCTGAACTCTTTGAGGCGACCCTAGCCGCCGCGCAGGATGCCATCAAGCGCGGGCAGGCCGACGATGACGGCCGCGGCGATCAGCGCGTAGCAGATCGCACGAAATACCTGCTCGCTTGCCTTGCCGAACAGCGAGGCGCCGAACCAGACGCCGATGCCGTAGATCGGACCGACGATCAGCGAGAACTTGACCGACTCGATCGTGATCAATCCGGTGAACCAGTAACTGACCAGCGAGAAGAAATCCGAGGCACCGAAGAACAGCACGATGTTGGCGCGTGAGATCACCGACGAGATCGGGCGTCCCAGCCAGTAGGCGACGATCGGCGGGCCGCCGGTCTGCGCGAGACCGCTGCAAAATCCGGAGAGGCCGCCGACGCCGATCGAGAGCGCGGCGTGATCCTTGCCGTGGTAGCGCCAGCCCGACAGCAACAACACGAGCAACGCCGCGACGAAGCAGGAGATGATCCAGCGCGTGGTCACCGGCTCGAGCACCGTCAGGAAATAGGTGCCGATGGGAACGCCGACCAGCGCGCCGGCGACCATCACTGCAGTGGCCTTGCGGTCAGCGTGAGTCCAGGCGTTCGGCAGCAGCGGTGTGGCTGCGACGAAGTCGATGACGAGCAGCAGCGCCGCCACCAGCCGCGGCGCGGCGACGCTGCTCGCGAGCGGCATGAAGATCAACGCCGAGCCGAAGCCGGAGAAGCCGCGCGCCGTTCCCGACACGAAGGCAATCGCACAGATCGCGAGCGCGATGCTGGTCGAGATGTCTGACGGGATCAGGCTGAGGGAGGGCATGATGCGAAATACGGTTCAATCAGCCAGCCAGCAAACAAACTCGTGGCTTGATACAAGCGCCTGCGAAATTCAGATCAGTCATCCCGAGGTGCGAGCCTTGCGGCGCAATTGCGCCGCTGGGCGAGCCTCGAAGGATGAATCGGCCACAGACAGGCGGTCCACCCTTCGAGACGGCCGCGACGCGGCCTCCTCAGGGTGACGGTGCAATAGACCGCCTTTGGACCGCGTCACGCGCGCAGCGTGCCGCCGGTCTTGTTGGTCACCTCGGCGACGACCTTGGCCGCAACCGCGTCGATTTCCTGATCGGTCATCGTCTTCTCACGCGGCTGGATCGTCACCGCGATCGCGATCGACTTCTTGTCGGGATCGATGCCCTTGCCTTCGTAGACGTCGAACACGGTCACATCCGTGATCAGCTTCTTGTCGACATTCTGCGCCGCGCGGACGATGTCGCCGGCCTTGACGCTGCGATCGACGATGAAGGCGAAGTCGCGCGACACCGGCTGGAATGCGGAGAGATCCAGCACCGGCTTGGCACGCGTCGCCCGCTGCTTGCCTTGCGGGATGCGTTCGAGGATCACCTCGAACACGATCATCGGGCCGTCGGCGCCGAGCGCTTCGGCCGCACGCGGATGCAGTTCGCCGAAAGTGCCGAGCACGTTCTGCGGGCCGATCTGGATGGTGCCGGAACGCCCCGGATGCAGCCAGGCCGGGCCGCCGGGGACGATCTGCAGCGCCTGCATCGGCGCGCCGGCAGCCGCCAGCACGGCGAAGGCGTCGGCCTTGGCATCCATTGCGTCTGCAACAGCCGAGCCGGTCCAATGGCGTCCGATTCCCTTCGACGAGGCGTAGCCATGGCGCACGCCGGAGGCGGCGACGAGCTGGTCCTCGGGCTTGTCGCCGCGGAACACCTGGCCGACCTCGAACAGCGCGACATCGGGATAGCCGCGGTTGATGTTGGCCTGGGTGGCCGCGACGAGGCCGGGCAGCAGGCTCGGCCGCATGTCGGAGAGATCGGCCGCGATCGGGTTGGCGAGCACGAGCTCGCTCTGGCCGCCGCCGAACAGCTTTGCCGCGTCATTGGTGATGAACGACCAGGTCACCGCCTCCACCATGCCGCGGGCGCCGAGCGCGCGCTTGGCGCGGCGGGTGCGCAGCTGTATCGGCGTCAGCACCGGCTTGCGCGGCTCTTCGCCACGCTCGAACGGCGTCATCGGCACCTTGTCGACGCCGACGATGCGCACGATTTCCTCGACGATGTCGGCCTTGCCCTGCACGTCGGTGCGCCAGGACGGGATCGCGATCTTCACGACGGGGCCGTTGCCGGCCAGCATGAAGCCGAGCCGGGTGAGGATCAGCTTCACCTCGACCAGCGGCACCTCGATGCCGGCGAGACGCTTGACCTCGGTAAGCGGGAAGTCGATGACGCGATCCTCGCCGAACTGCTTGCCGACCACGACGTTCTCGGACGGCGTGCCGCCGCAGAGATCCAGCACCAGCTTGGTGGCGAGCTCGAGCCCGGGCACCATGAAGGCCGGATCGACGCCGCGCTCGAAACGATAACGCGCGTCCGAATTGATGCCGAGCTTGCGGCCGGTCTGCGCGATGTTGATCTCGTTCCACAGCGCCGATTCGATCAGCACGTCGGTCGTGTTGTCGTCGCAGCCCGAGGCCTCGCCGCCCATGATGCCGGCGAGCGACTCGACGCCGTGCTCATCCGCGATCACGCAGACATTGCCGTCGAGCGTGTAGGTGCGGCCGTCGAGCGCGAGCAGCGTCTCGCCGTCTTTCGCGCGGCGGACGGTGAGGTTGCCCTGCACCTTCTTGGCGTCGAACACGTGCAGCGGACGGGCGCGGTCGTAGGTCATGAAGTTGGTGATGTCGACCAGCGCGTTGATCGGGCGCAGGCCGATCGAGGTCAGCCGCTTCTGCAGCCATTCCGGCGACGGGCCGTTCTTCACGCCGCGCACCAGCCGCAGCGCGAAGCCCGGGCACAGCGAAGCATCTTCCACCTTCACCTGGACCGGGCAAGGGAATTCACCCTTGATCGGCTTGATGCCGGGGTCCTTGAACTTGCCCATGTCGGCAGCGGACAGGTCGCGGGCGATGCCGTGCACGCCGGTGCAGTCCTGCCGGTTCGGCGTCAAATTGATCTCGATGGTGGGATCGCCGAGTCCGGCCCAGTCGGCATAGCCCTTGCCGAGCGGCGCGTCGGCCGGCAGCTCCATGATGCCGTCGTGGTCCTCCGAGATCTGCAACTCGGCAGCGGAGCACAGCATGCCGCGGCTCTCGACGCCGCGGATGGTGCCGACGCCGAGCGTGATGTTCTTGCCCGGAATATAGGTGCCGGGCGGCGAGAACACGCTGATCAGTCCGGCCCGCGCATTCGGCGCGCCGCACACCACCTGCACCGGCGCACCGCCGTCGCCGGTGTCGACCATGCAGACGCGCAGACGATCCGCGTTCGGATGCTGCTCGGCCGAGATCACGCGCGCGATAGTGAACGGCGCCAGTGCCTTCGCCTTGTCCTCGATGTTCTCGACCTCGAGCCCGATCATGGTGAGCTTGTCGGCGAGCTTCTCGAGCGGCTCGTCGGTCTCGAGATGTTCCTTCAGCCAGGAGAGGGTGAACTTCACGGCTGCATGCCTCGGTTCTTGTTGGTGGTTACTGTGATACTTGCGCCGGTGCCAGGGCTCCCTCCCCCCTTGCGGGGGAGGGCTGGGGAGAGGGGTAGGCCGCTTGCTCGGAAAGACCTCGTGCCGCGGATTGCGTCAGCAACATCGAAGTAAGAAAGACTCGCGGAGGGGTACTGACTAGCGAC
>NZ_VKHP01001012.1 GCF_010811875.1 Bradyrhizobium uaiense | reverse complement strand
GCGGACCACGGCCCGGCCCCCCTGGACGCCTGCGAATGCAATCAGCGGCGGCATCGGTCGATCCTTGTCGTTCACGTCTGTCAGGCCCCCAATGACAGCCATTCTCGCGCAACCGGCCCTGCGCCGCGACCCCGTGACCGGGGCCTATCGCCCGGGCTAGCGCTTTGATCTCCCTCGCCCCGCTCTTGCGGGGTCGAGACGAGCGAAGCTCGCTCTTAGAGGGCTGGGGTGAGGGGCTGCTTC
>NZ_VKHP01001011.1 GCF_010811875.1 Bradyrhizobium uaiense | reverse complement strand
TTCTGGCTGTCTTTTCGAAGCGTGTTGCGACCCGGCGGAACTGCTTGAGCTTACTGAAGCAGCATTCGACGAGATGGCGCTGGGCATAGAGATGCTTGTCGAGCGGATGCTTGAGTGCGCGTGACGGGTTGTTGGGAATGACGGCGAGCGCGCCTTTGGCGGCGATAGCTTGGCGCAAGTGATCGGCGTCATAGGCGGCGTCGGCCATGACGACCTCGGCGGCCAAGCCTTCGATCAATGCGG
>NZ_VKHP01001010.1 GCF_010811875.1 Bradyrhizobium uaiense | reverse complement strand
GAACGTATAGCCGATCGACAGGTTGGTGGTGATGAACAGGGTGGTCAGCAGCCCCAGCAATGTGAGGCTGCCGAGCACCGGCACGCCGAACAGCAACACGCCGATCCCGATGATCAGCCCGGCCTGGTCGGGACCATTCTGACCATGACCATGCTGATCTTCACCGCGCTGTCGGTCACGCGGGAGATCGAGCGCGGCACCATGGAAAGCCTGCTGTCGATGCCGATCAAGCCGGTCGAGGTG
>NZ_VKHP01001009.1 GCF_010811875.1 Bradyrhizobium uaiense | reverse complement strand
GGAACGTCCACGCCGGCTACAAGTACCTCGAGTCGGATGCCACCATCGATGCCTTCGCAGATTCCGACTTCGGTCTCGGCGGCACCAACCTCAAGGGCTATTTCGTCGGCGGCAATATCGGTCTCGGACTGGGCGAATGCGGTGCCGGAGCTCAATGCTCCGATCACCATCATCAAGACAAAGAGTGCGATGCGCATGGTCAGAACTTCGCGTTGAGGTCGACTTGCAGGACGTCGACGGCAT
>NZ_VKHP01001008.1 GCF_010811875.1 Bradyrhizobium uaiense | reverse complement strand
TCCTGGTCACGCATTTGATGGAGGGCATCGGTATCGCCCTCGACATGCCCGGCAACCGGATGTTCATCACCGACTTCGCCGGCTCAGTCTATTCCGCCGATCTCGACGGCAAGAACGAGCGCAACTTTCTCTACGCCCAGGGCAATCTCACCGGCATCGCCTACGCCGAAGTCTGAAAATCGAGCAGGAGAATCAAACCATGTCGAACAATAAACCCATTCGCCGCATCGCCATGATCGGGAC
>NZ_VKHP01001007.1 GCF_010811875.1 Bradyrhizobium uaiense | reverse complement strand
AGCCTTGCAGCACCAGAAAAGCCGCCAGCGCAGCCAGGTTGACGTCCTGGTTGCGACCAAAGACCCACAGCGCGATCAGCCAGCCGGCGTGAACCAGCACAATGAGCGGGTAGTGATCGGCGCCGACGGTGCTCTTTGTCCTCGAACGGGCCTGCGCCAAGGGCTTGCCGCAGCGCTCGCTGCTCACGGCGCTGGGGCCCGGCGTCACGCTCAGCTGCGGTGCGCTCAGGCACGCGGCATGAG
>NZ_VKHP01001006.1 GCF_010811875.1 Bradyrhizobium uaiense | reverse complement strand
AGTTCCAGGAGGATCGCCTCCTTGTCGGGAAAATTCGAATAGAACGCGCCCTGCGAAAATCCGGCCGCGTCGGCGATATCGCGCACGGAGGCCTGCGCAAACCCCTTCTTGATGATCTCCTCGCGCGTCCGTCCGACACGCTGATTTACAAATACCGACTGCTATCTGAAAACAGATATCATTTGGTATCTGAAAATCAATCGATATTTGTAGATTCAGGAGCCCAATCCGTTGCCCAGGCTA
>NZ_VKHP01001005.1 GCF_010811875.1 Bradyrhizobium uaiense | reverse complement strand
GCCGGAGTGGCTGGGCTGCATCCCGGTCTCGCCGAAATGCCCGTTGTCGAGCACGGCGACCGAGAGATTGCCGGGCTGCTTGGTCGCGATGGTCAGGAGGCTGCCGATCCCCATCAGCTGCTCGCCGACCGCGGCGACCTGCTCGTGATCTCCGGGCTCGGCTCCTCGTCCTACGATGTGTTCGATGCCGGCGACCACGCGAGCAATTTCTATCTCTGGGGCGCGATGGGCGGCGCGGCGATG
>NZ_VKHP01001004.1 GCF_010811875.1 Bradyrhizobium uaiense | reverse complement strand
GCCGGCCGGCGTCTGCGGCACGCCGCGACTCCAGGTCGCCCAGACGTAGTTGGGCTGGCCGTTGTCGATCGAGGCAATTTCAAAGGACTGTAACGGCCGATGCGCAGGCCACCATAGAGTGGTCCAGACTCGGTTTCATCGTGCGGAATCCCTATCAGCCGGGCGCCAAGTCGGCCGACGATCTCACCTACAAGTACATCAGCGTCGAGCGATCCTGATCGGCCGCGACCGACCCACGAACCC
>NZ_VKHP01001003.1 GCF_010811875.1 Bradyrhizobium uaiense | reverse complement strand
GCCGGGCTCGGGGCTGTTGCTGAATTCGGCGATCTTCCAGCGCGATCTGCCGCTGCTGCAGGGCACGATCCTGGTGCTGGCGCTGTTCTTCGTGCTGCTCAATCTCCTGGTCGACATCGCGCAGGCCTTTTGCGCGCAGCGCCTCGACGAAATCCTGGCTCAGGATGTCACCGGTCAGTGCGCGGACCGTGCGGGTGACGATGCCCATCGGGATCACCGAGGTGGTGACCGCCGGCAGCACCA
>NZ_VKHP01000101.1 GCF_010811875.1 Bradyrhizobium uaiense | reverse complement strand
TCCTCGCGCGCACCGAGCGAGGAAATGATCATCGGCACCTTGTGCTTCTCGCAAAGCGCCATGTCGTGATCGAGCCGGTTGTTCGACTTGTGCACGATCTGGTTCACCGCGAACGGCGCCGACGGCCTGATCCTGGTCGCGGCCGGCGCCGGCGGTCATGCCGGTACGCTGTCGCCGTTCCCGTTCGTGTCGGAGACGCGGCAGTGGTTCGACGGGCCGATCGCGCTGTCGGGCACCATCGCCAACGGCCGCGCCATTCGCGCCGCGCGCATCATCGGCGCTGACTTCGCCTATATCGGCTCCGCCTTCATCGCGACCAAAGAGGCAAACGCGGTCGAGGGCTACAAGAGCATGATCACCAATTCCTCGGCCGAGGACATCGTCTACTCCAATTTGTTCACCGGCGTGCACGGCAACTATCTGAAGCCGTCGATCGTCGCGGCCGGCATGGATCCGGAAAACCTGCCGACATCAGATCCATCGAAGATGAGCTTCGGCACCGACTCGTCAGGCGAGCGCGCCAAGCCGAAGGCCTGGAAGGAAATCTGGGGCTCGGGCCAGGGCGTCGGCAGCATCTCCAAGGTGGTGCCCGCGGCCGAGCTGATTGGCCGGTTCAAGAAGGAATACGACGAAGCGGTCGATCCGGCGCTTTGATGGAGCCGATCTTTCGCGTTGACGGCGACCGCGTCGTCACCAGTCCCGATGCCGCGGGTCCGTGGGACCCGCGGATGCAGCACGGCTCCGCGCCGGCGGCGCTGGTGGTATGGGCTGCCGAAGCGATCCCGACGCCGGTGCCGATGCGGATCGCGCGGGTCACCATCGACCTGATGCGCCCGGTACCGGTGGCGCCGCTGACGGTTGCGAGCGAGATCCTGCGCGACGGCCGCAAGATCCAGCTCTGCGGCGTCAGGCTGCTTGCCGACGGCGTTCTCGTCGTCTCGGCCAGCGTGCTGAAGATCAAGCAGCAGGCGGCTGAGCTGCCGCCGGATATCGCGGCCCTTCCGGTCGATCTGCCGGGCCCCGACGAAAGTCCGGCCGAGCCGGGTAATCTTGCGAACAGTCCGTTCGTGAAATGCATCTCGATGCGGGCCGCGCGCGGCCGCTTCGGCGTGATGGGCCCTGGCGCGATCTGGTTCCGCGTCAACCAGCCGCTGATCGCGGGCGCGGCCGTCTCGCAGGCGATGCGCGCGGTGGTCGCCTCGGACTTCTCCAACGGCACCTCGCCGGCGCTCGATTTCAATCAATGGACCTTCATCAACGCGGATCTCACCGTCAGCCTGGCACGCGAGCCGGTCGGCGACTGGATCCTGCTCGACGGTGAATCCTGGATCGGGCCCGACGGCGCCGGGCTTGCGATGTCGCGGCTCGCCGACACCGGCGGCTATTTCGGCCGCGCGGTCCAGAGCCTGGTCATCGAGCGGCGCTAGCCTGCTCGTCTCCCACCTCCCCTTGAAAAGGGGAGGTCGCTTTGCTCGTGAGAGCAAAGCGGGTGGGGATCTGTTCTCTCCACAAACACCGCCGTCTGCGGCTGACCCCCATCCCGACCTTCCCCCTTTCAGGGGGAAGGCGAAGGCCGGCCACGTCTACGGTGCATGGGGTTGTTTCACCGATTTCGCGATCCAGGCGCGGCGCCAACCGGCTGCGGCTACGGCGAAAAATAACCCCGCCTGGCGGGAACGGTTGGCGGCACCAGCGAGTTTCGCTCCGGTTAGGGGGCCCCATGACGCCTATCGATCCCGCCGCCGGCATCGTGGCATTGGCCGCCCGGCGGCTTCGTGCTGTGCCGGCCGGTCCCTGCGCCCGGCCGCCGCAGGGACAGACGCGATGAAGCCCGGCCCGTCCTCGGAACGCGCGGTCATCCTCGCCGCGAGCGAGCGGGACGCCGTCAGGACTGCCCATCTGATCAAGGAAGCCGGCTACTACGCCAACATCTGCGGCGACCTCGCCGAGCTCGAGCACCAGATCGCAAGCGGGGCGGGCCTTGCGATCATTGCCGACGAGGCGATCAGGACCGCCGACCTCGCCGGCCTGACGCGCTGGCTGAACGAGCAGCCGTCATGGTCGGATTTTCCCATCGTGCTGATCAGTGAGAAGGGCGGCCCCGAGCGCAATCCCGAAGCGGCGCGGCTCGGCCGTGCGCTGGGCAATGTCACCTTCATCGAGCGGCCGTTTCATCCGACCACGCTGGTGAGCCTGGTCGCCGCGACGGTGCGCGGCCGCCGCCGCCAATACCAGACCCGTCAGATCCTCGAGGACCTGACCGAGAGCGAAGGCCTGTTGCAGACCGCGCTCGATGCCGGGCATCTCGGCGCGCTCGAGCTTCATCTGCCAGATTTCGAGCTCGAGGCGTCGCCGACCTGCAAGACGTTCTTCGGGCGCAATCCCCGCGGTCCCTTCACCTATCAGGAACTGCTGGATGCGGTGCATCCCGACGACCGGGCCCGCCGGAGTGAGATCGTCGAGCAAACGTTGCGCACCGGCGCGGATTACCGGATCGAATACCGCAACATCTGGCCCGACGGCACCGAGCACTGGGTTGACGTGCGTGCCCGCGCGGTGCGCCGGCCCGACGGCAGCATCCGCTCGCTGGTCGGGGTCTGCTCCGACATCACCGCGCGCAAGACCGCGGAGATCGAGCGCGAGGCGCTGCTGGCGCAGCTCGCCGCCGAGCGCACCGCGCTTGCCGAACTCACCGCGACGCTGGAGCAGCGGGTCGAGCAGCGCACTGCCGACCTGATGAAGGAGGTTGCCGCGCGCGAGCGGGCGCAGGAGCAGCTCCGCCATGCCCAGAAGATGGAGGCGATCGGCCAGCTCACCGGCGGCGTCGCACACGACTTCAACAATCTGCTGATGGCGGTGATGGGCAATCTCGATCTGTTGCGCAAGCGGATGCCGGAAGACCCGCGCCTGCAGCGGCTGGTCGACGGCGCGTTGCAGGGCGCCGAGCGCGGCGCCTCGCTGACGCAGCGGCTGTTGGCGTTCGCGCGGCAGCAGGATCTGCGCGCGGTGCCGGTCGATCTCGGTCTGCTCGTGCGCGACATGAGCGATCTGCTCGAACGCTCGCTCGGACCGCGCATCGTGCTGAGGCTCGACATACCCGAGGGGCTGCCGCCGGCCTGCGTCGATACCAACCAGCTCGAGCTTGCGGTGCTCAACCTGGCGATCAATGCGCGCGATGCGATGCCGGATGGCGGTGTGATCGAGATCCGCCTCGCGGCCTCGCAGACCAGGAACGATCTGGCCAAGAACGATCCGATCAAGAGCGATCAGGCGCTGGAGCCCGGCAACTATCTGAAGCTGTCGGTGGTCGACAGCGGCACCGGCATGTCGCCGGACGTGCTGAAACGGGCGATCGAGCCGTTCTTCTCGTCGAAGCCGGTGGGCAAGGGCACCGGGCTCGGCCTGTCGATGGTACATGGGCTCGCGGTCCAGCTCGGCGGCGAGTTGCAACTGTCAAGCGCGGTCGGCAAGGGCACCACGGCCGTGCTGGTGCTGCCGGTCGCGACTGCCGTGCCGGCGGTCGAGAGCCCGCCGCCTGCGGCGCAGACGGTCAAGCGCTCGGCGATCATTCTGCTGGTCGATGACGATCCGCTGATCGCGATGTCGACCATGGAGATGCTGGAGGACCTTGGTCATCGCGTGATCGGCGCCAGCTCCGGACCGCACGCGCTCGATATCCTCAGGAGCGACCAGGAGATCGACCTGATGATGACCGATCACGTGATGCCCGGCATGACCGGGATCGAGCTCGCGGCGGCCGCGCGCAAGGTGCGGCCGCAACTCCTCGTCCTGCTCGCCACCGGCTATGCCGAATTGCCCGACGGCATCCAGGTCGATCTGCCGCGGCTGGCCAAACCCTATCATCAGGATCAGCTGCGCGAGCGGCTCGATCAGCTGCTGGGGCAGGGCGCAAAGCAGCAAGTAGCAACAGCCGCCACCGACAGTGTTGCCACGCCGTCCACTTTCTCACCATCACCCTGAGTGCCCGCTCTCTCACCGTCACCCTGAGGTGCGAGCGGAGCGAGCCTCGAAGGGCGACGGCCCGGCTGGTTGCCGCAAGCGGGGATAGCTCGAGCTGCCGTGTCGGGGGCCGTGCATCCTTCGAGGCGCGCAAGAGCGCGCACCTCAGGATGACGGGGATAGCGCTCTCACCCCACCATGCGGTCGCGGCCGGTCCAGAAGCGCGCCTTCAGCACCTTCTTGTCGACCTTGCCGACGCCCGTCATCGGCAGCTCCTTGACGAACTGGATCTGCTTCGGCGCGTGCGCCGAGCCCTTTTTCGCCTTCACCAGGCCGATCAGCTCGTCGGCGTCGGGCGTCGTGCCTTCGCGCGCCACCACGACGGCGGTGACGGCCTCGCCCCATTTGTCGTCGGGCACGCCGACGACCGCGACCATCGCGACATCGGCATGCTGGGACAGCACATCCTCGACCTCGCGCGGAAAGATGTTGAAGCCGCCGGAGACGATCATGTCTTTCTTGCGGTCGAGGATGAACATGTAGCCGCGCTCGTCCTTGCGGGCGATGTCGCCGGTGTGCAGCCAGCCGCTCTTCAGCGTCTCCGCCGTGATGTCGGGCCGCTTCCAGTATTCGGCCATCACATGCGTAGCACGCACGCAGATCTCGCCGGCCTCGCCGGTCGCGACCTCCTGGTCGTCCTGATCGAGGATATTCACCTGGCAGGCGGTGATCGGGAAGCCGCAGGACAGGAACAGCTCCGGCGTCTTCGGATCATGGTCGGCCTTGCGCAGCACCGAGACCGGATAGCATTCGGTCTGGCCGTAAAGCTGCGAGAACACCGGGCCGATCCGTTCGATGCCCTCGACCAGCCGGCTCGGCGACATCGCCGATGCGCCGTAAAGCAACAGCTCGAGCGAGGAGAGGTCGGTTCTGGGCAGCGCGGGATGATCCAGCATCACGTAGATCATGGTCGGCACGAACAGCGTGAAGTTGATCTTCTCGCGCTCGATGGTCGTGAACACGGCCTCCGGATCGAATCCCTTCAGCATGTGCACGGTGCCGCCGCGCATCAGCGTCGGCAGCACCTTGGTGCCGGCGACATGGCTGATGGGCGCCACCGTCAGGTAGCGCGGCGTCTCGGGAATCTCGAAGTCGGCGAGGATGGCGGCGGCGAAGCCGCCATATTCGCGGTGATAGCGCAGCGCGCCCTTGGATTTGCCTGTGGTGCCGCCGGTGTAGTTCAAGGTCGAGATGTCGTCCTCGCGGGCGAAGTTCTTCGCGGTCGCACTGCCGGCATCCTCGACCACCTGCAACAGGTCGGCGCCGTAGTCCGCCGCCCCGAGCGTGAACACGGTCTTCAGGCCCGTCGCCTTCGCCGTGAGCTCGCCACCGCGACCGCGAAACGTGATGCCGTCGACGATCAGCATCTCGGCCTCGGAGTCCTCGATCTGGAACAGCTGGTCGTCGAGCGAGCCGAGCGGGTGCAGCCAGGTGATCGCGAGCCGCGACAATTGCGCGGCGACGCCGGCGCACCAGCTGTCGGCGCGGTTGGCGGTGAGCATCGCGACGCGGGTGCCCGGCGCAAAGCCGAGCCGCATGAACACGCTCTGCATCCGTCCGATCAGGTCGGTCGCGCCCTGATAGCTGAGCGAGCCGCCCGGCCACGCGAACGCCGTGCGCGACGGATAGCGCGCCAGCGCCCGCAGGGTCTGTTCGCACACTGCCGGAAATGCATAGAGCGGATTGCTCATGTCGTGGTCTCCTCCCGCTTTGTCTTTGGCCTCTTGCGTGCCAATGTTGGCGGCAACGCTAACACAATGATGCAGGGATGAAACAACTTGTCCGCTGATCCTCTCGCGCGTTTTCGCCTTCGGCTGCCGCTGATTGCAGCGCCGATGTTTCTGGTATCGGGCGTCGAGCTGGTGGTAGCCGCCTGCCGCAACGGCGTGATCGGCTCGTTTCCGACGGTGAATTGCCGTGAGACGGAACAGCTCGACGCCTGGCTCGGCGATATCGCGCACCGTTTGCAGGCGCACGAGGATGCGAGCGGAAGGGCGGCAGCGCCGATCTGTCCGAACCTGATCGTGCATCGCTCCAACACGCGGCTACAGCAGGATCTCGCCGCACTGTTGCGGCACAGACCGGAGCTTGTGATCACCTCGGTCGGCTCGCCGGCGCCGGTGCTTGGCCCCCTGCACGATGCCGGCGCGCTTGTCTTCGCCGATGTCGCCTCGATCCGCCATGCCGAACGCGCGGCAGCAGCCGGCGCCGACGGACTCGTGCTGCTCACTGCGGGTGCCGGCGGGCAGACCGGCTGGCTCAATCCGTTCGTGTTCGTTCGCGCGGTGCGCGGATTCTTCGACGGCCCGATCGTGCTCGCCGGCGGTATCAGCGATGGCCATGCGCTGCGCGCCGCGGAGGCGCTCGGCTGCGATCTCGCCTATATGGGCACCAAGTTCATCGCGACGCGTGAGAGCATGGCGGACAACAGGTACAAGCAGATGCTGGTCGAGGCGACAGCCGACGACATCCTGCTGACGACGGCGTTCACCGGCCTGCAGACCAACATGCTGCGGCCCTCGATCGAGGCCGCCGGTCTCGATCCCAATGACTTGCCGGCGCGCGGCGCGATCGATATCGGCAAGGACATCGACATCGGCGCCCGCGAAAGCCGGCCGAAGCGCTGGCGCGACATCTGGAGCGGCGGTCATTCCGCTTCGGGGGTGACCGGGGTGCTCGGCGTCGACGAACTCGTGGCGCAGACGATCGCGGAGTACGAAGCGGCGAGTGCGCGGGTGCGGCTGGTCTGACCGCCTAAAAACCCCGCATGTCCGCTTAACGCGGCATTAACCATGCCAGTCCCAACTATGCGTCACGGGATGGTCCGCCGCCACGGCTGGCCGCCCGGCAAGTTGTGGGAATGCGACATGGCTTTTGAGGCGCTCCTTGCCAGGGATTCGGCCAAGACCCCGGCCTCACTCAACGAACTCCGGACCCGGGTGTTTTACGCCCTGCAGCGGCATCCGCTGTGCCGTCAGGTCGAATTCGACATCGTCAGCACCCCGCGCACCCGCCGCACCAACTGGACCGTCAGCATGCATTCGGTCCAGCCCGGCGCGCTATGGACCGCGCATGAGATCGTGGCCGACATCCAGGAAGCCTATGAGCTTGACGCCGTGGCCTGATTTTCGGTCCGTTTCGGGACGATTTCACCTATTTGGCGCTGTCACGGCACGCTAACGCCGCATTTCGCGCGCAGTTTGCGGTGACACCGGCCGGCAATGGAGTTGTTTTTGACCAGAGCCATCACCCTCGCCGCGCTGACTTGCTTCCTTCTCGCAGGCGCTGCGATCACAGCCATTTTGGGTCGTGACAGCCTGCCGGCGGCGCAGGCCGATGTCGGCCCGGTTGCCAATCGCGCCAGCAAGCAGGACAAGCTTGCGGTCACGACGCTCGCCACTGCCGCCTTTGAAGTGCCCCAGCCGGCCGCACCTCCGGCCAGTCCGTCGCCGCTGCTGCTGCGTGCGCAAGCCGCGATCCCGGGCGCAACCGATACGGTGCGCCAGGCTTACGCCTCCGTCGAACCCGCCGATATCGGCCTGCCGCAGATCACCGATCCTGTCGAAGCGGCCCAGCCAAAGATCGCCGAGCCCGCACCTGCGCCGGTCGCGGCTGCGCCGAAGCCCAAGGCTGCCGCCAAGCCGGCGCCGCAGAGGACCTACGCACTGCTCAGCGATGCGCAGATCGCCGGCATCAAGGATCGGCTCAAGCTGTCGTCGTCGCAGGAATATTACTGGCCCGCCGTCGAGACCGCGCTGCGCGCCGTCGCCCGCAAGATCCACGCCAAGCGTCAGGGCGATCCCGCCGCGGGCAACATGCCGATCGATCCCGACTCCGAGGAAGTTCAGCAGCTGAAGTCGGCGGCGATGCCGCTGCTGTTCCAGCTCCGTGAGGATCAGAAGAACGAGGTCCGTTCGCTGGCGCGCCTGATTGGCCTCGAACGCGTCGCTGCGATGATCTGAGCGCAGGGTTCGGTCGTAACCGAACCTGCGCTTCGCCGACATTCACCTCAGCCAAGCCGCATCGACAGCTCGACGTCTCCGCCGAACGGCGTCGAGATGTAGCCGCTCTCTGGTGCGCGCACGCGCGCCAGATAGTCGGGGCTATAGTCGGCATTGTCGGCGACCACGAAGGCGCCCGGCTTCAGGCGGCTCTCCACGAGATCGAGGATGTCGGGATAGAGCGCCTTGGCGCCGTCGAGCAGCACGAGCTCGATCGCATCGGGCAGACCTGCGCGCAGCGTCTGGAGCGCATCGCCCTCGCGGATCTCGACCAGGTCGTCAAGCCCGCCGGCGACGAGATTGTCCCGCGCGCGCGTCACCTTGGACGATTCGAACTCGCTGGTGATCAGGCGCCCGCCGCCATTGTCGCGCAGTGCGGCGGCGAGGTGCAGCGTCGAGATGCCGAACGATGTGCCGAACTCGACGATGTTCCGCGCGCGTGCGCCGCGCGCCAGCATGTAGAGCAGCGCGCCGGTCTCGCGAGAGACTGCGAGCGGTACATAGTTGAAGCGGCCATAGAGCGCGCGGTAGTCGGTCCTGCTTCGCATCAGGCGTGCCTGTTCCTGGTCGGAAAGGTCGGCCACCGCGAGCCGGGTTTCCTGCACCGCGGCGGAAGCTTGCGCGAACAGGCGATCGAGCAGGCCCGCGAGCTTGGGTGAGGTAAGCGTGGTCATGTGGGTCTCCGGTCAAAAAAGCGGCGCGTCCTTGCGCCTCGTCAGAAATACGAATAATTATTCGCATTCGCTAATCGCATTCCCTCAAGGCGTCGATGGCCGGCCGGCGAAGCCCTTCAATTTCCTCACGAAAACAGCCGCAACAGGCCCGCTCGAGCGAGCTCGTCGCGGCCATTCTGGATGCCGCTGTTCAGGTTTTGACGAAGCAGGGTGCGCAGGGTTTCACGACGGCGCGGGTGGCAGAGCGGGCCGGCGTCAGCGTCGGCTCGCTGTACCAGTATTTTCCGAACAAGGCGGCGATCCTGTTCCGGCTGCAGAGCGACGAGTGGCGGCAGACCACCGCTCTGCTGCGCGACATCCTCGAAGATGCCGCGCGGCCGCCATTGGACCGGCTGCGTGCGCTGGTGCACGCCTTCATCCGCTCCGAATGCGACGAGGCCGCGGTGCGCGTCGCGCTGAGCGACGCCGCGCCGCTCTATCGCGATGCGCCGGAGGCGCACGAGGCGAGGGCCTCCAGCGAGGGCACCATCGAAGCCTTCATGCGCGAAGCTTTGCCGAAGGCTCCCGATGCCATGCGCAGGATGGCGGGCGATCTGATCACGACGACACTGAGTGCGGTGGGCAAGGATTTTTCGGAGAGCCCACGAACGCGCGCGGAGATCTCCGCCTATGCCGACGCCATGGCCGACATGTTCTGCGCGTATCTGAAGAGCCTCGGAAGGCAGTGAAACGCGCAGCCTATCGAGCAGCGTTCACAGGTAGCGCTTGGCGGCCAGCAGAAAACCGAGCACGCCGCCCGTCACAGCGAAAACCATCACGCCATTGCAGATGCTGACGTAAGCGGCTGACCAACAGGAAGCGGTCGTCGAAGCCGTGGCGATCTTTTTCGGTTTCCGAGGCAAGCGAATGCATTCCTGAAAAAGCGCCGCCACCTGGTCAACACAGGTGACGGCGCCCGTCTGAGGGCTTCAGGGCGAAACCCCGCCTCAGCGTAGGCCGCGACTATGAACGGTTCGTATACCGCTCGGCGTCGCACGCTCGGATGTCGGCGCTGAAGCGAAGTTCCCTAGAACTGAGCGTAAGCATTTCGGAATGCGATGGCGCCGGCCAGCGATCGCGGCCGCGTGCGCACGGCGTGTCCATCGTTGCCGCTCGTGACGATCCACTTGCCGTTCTCTTGACCCACGATCTTGCCGACGTGGTGACGCCACACGACGATCGTGCCGACCGAGGGGCCGCCTGCATTGCTGCCGTATCGCGCCCAGGATCGCGCCAGATTGTACTGCGGGCCCGGATCGCTGCCGACCTGCGTGCGCATGAACCAACCGCACCACGCCGCCGGGCGACCCGAATGTGCGTGTGCATAGTGGCGATGATGATGGTGACGGCCGCGGGCTTCAGCAGCAGATGAAGCAAAGGCCAGGAGCACGGCGACAGCCGCGAGAGTTTTACGCATTACAAAGTCCTCTTGTTGTTGGCAGACCATCCGTGTTGTGGGAAGGGACGCAGCGATGATCTGCGATTTGGTTGCGAAGCGACCGCATCGGTCAGGCGACGCAAAACAGAGGCGGGGACATGGCCCGCTGCGGCCTTTAAGAAACGGGCTATGGCCAAAATATGGCGCGAAGTCCGGCTGACATGGCGCCCTGCGCAGACGCCATGACTGACATGTTCTGGCTCTGTCTCAATGGTCCCGCGCAGCGCCGGTGTTCGCCTCCGCAGGCTGCGTGGCGCGCGGAGATGCGTGGCTGAATTGCTTCCATTCCCATGCCGATTTCGCGGAGCAGCCCGGCCGGCACTGCGCGCTGACGCCTCTGTGTCTTGACGGGCCGCGAGATCGGGGACGACACTCGCGGCAAGCAACAATGAGCTCGTAGGCATCTGGTCACGTTCCCGGAGAGGACACCATGTCGAAGCGAAGCAGCTCGCGCCGCGATGGCGCGCCCGATTCCAGCCGCCGGAATTTCCTGAAAGGTGCAACGATCGCAGGCGCGGCAGCGCTGGGCACACCGGCCGCAGCCAACACCGCGATGTCGGCGTTTCCGGAACAGCGTTCCAAAGCCGCGCTCCCCGGTCCAAGGCTTGCGGCCGCGGACGCGATGCCGCCGCCGGCCGATCCGGTCAATCATCAGACCTCGAGCGGCGGCGACTTCATGGTCGACGTGCTCAAGACGCTCGACATCGAATTACCTCGCGATGAACTGCGCCTCGAGCTTCCGCGGGCTGCACGAGGCCGTCATCAATCATGGCGGCAACAAGAAGCCCGAGATCATCACCTGTCCGCATGAAGAGATCGCGGTGCATATGGGCCAGGGCTATGCCAAGATCGAAGGCAAGCCGCTCGCCATGATCTGCCACGGCGTGGTTGGTCTGCAGCATGCATCGATGGCGATGTACAACGCCTGGTGCGAGCGCGTCCCCGTCATCGTGATGGGCGGCAACATCATGGAGGCCGACAAGCGAGCGCCGGGCGCCGAGTGGCCACATTCGGCGATCGATCCCGCGGCGCTGACGCGGGACTTCGTCAAGTGGGACGACCAGCCGGCCTCGTTGCAGCATTTCGCGGAATCGGCGCTGCGCGCCTACAAGATATCAACCACGCCGCCGATGGCGCCGGTGATGCTGTCGGTCAATCAGGAGCTGCAGGAGAATCCGATCGAGAATCGCGACCGCCTGCGGATCCCGAAGTTCACCCCGGCGACCCCGCCGCAAGGCGACGACGCGGCGCTGGCCCAGCTTGCGAAGATGCTGGTCGCGGCGGACAATCCGGTGATCCTGTGCGACCGCATGGCGCGCACGCCGGCCGGCATGCCGCGCCTGGTCGAGCTCGCGGAAACATTGCAATGCGCCGTGATCGACAATTTCGGGCGGATGAATTTCCCCTCGCGCCATCCGTTGAACCAGTCGTTCCGCGGCTCGATCCTGTCGCAGGCCGACCTAGTCGTGGCAATGGAGGTCAACGACATCTGGGCTCGCTCAGCGATTTCCACGATCGCATCGTGCGCACCTCCGAGCCGCGCTACAAGACGGCGAAGATCGTCATGCTCGGCACCCGCGGCCTCTACATGAAGGCCAACTATCAGGATCTCGGCCGCTACCAGGACGTCGACCTCGACATCTCGGGCGACGCCGAGGCGAGCCTGCCCATCCTGATCGAGCAGGTCAAACGCGGGATCGACGAGGGCCGCAAGGCCGCGTTCGATGCGCGCGGCAAGAAGCTCGCGGCGGCCAAGCTTGCCACCGTCGAGCAGGCGAAGCTTGACGCCACCATCGGCTGGGACGCGAGCCCGATCACCACGGCGCGGCTGTGTGCCGAGCTCTACAGCCAGATCAAGGATGAGGACTGGTCGCTGGTCGGCACCTCGATCGGCCTGGCACGGCCGCATCGGCTGTGGAATTTCACCAAGCCGTATCAATGGAACGGACTCGCCGGCGGCGGTGGTGTCGGCTACACCTTGCCGGCTTCGCTCGGCGCTGCGCTCGCCAACAAGCGGCACGGACGGTTGACGGTTGCGATCGGTGGCGACGGCGACTTCATGTTCGTGCCGTCGACGCTGTGGACGGCCGCGCATCATCAGATCCCGATGCTCTACATCGTGCACAACAACCGCGCCTATCATCAGGAATACATGTATCTGCAGGCGATGGCGGCGCGCCTTGGCCGCGGCATCACCAACGCCGATATCGGCACCACGATCAAGGATCCACTCGTCGACTATGCGACCGTCGCCAAGGGATTCGGCGTCTATGGCGAAGGGCCGGTCAGCGATCCGAATGCGCTGGCGCCGGCGCTGAAGCGCGCGATCGCCATGGTCAAGAGCGGCCAACCGGCGCTGCTCGATGTCGTGATGGATCAGCGGTGAGGCGGAGTTGGCGATGATGATCGGATCTGTGAAGCGCCTGGCCGCCGCCACCGCGATCGCGGCGGCTATCGCAATCGGCGGCGCCGTTGCATCGCGCGCCGAGGACGCGCCGGCGGGCGATCTCGTCAACGGCAAGCGGCTCTATCTTGCCGACGGCTGTTTCGAGTGCCACGGCCGCGCCGGGCAGGGCGGCCGCTTCAACTACCTGACGCCGGCACTGGCGCAGATCGCACTGCCGGTGGAGTCCTTCATCGCCTTCCTGCGCGAGGCGCCGAACGACATGCCGTCATTCTCAGCGGACGTGCTGTCGGACAAGGACGCCGCCGACATCCACGCCTATCTCAGCTCGCTGCCGGGCCCGAAGGCTGCGAAGGATATTCCACCGATTCTGAACCAGTGAGGTGAGCTTGGGGGCGCCGGACACGCTTCGCCCTTGCAGCCTTGGCGTCGCTGCGCCACGCGAAGCCCGCGTGGCTGGTCAAGGTGCTGCACCGGGTGTCCTGCGTTGCGCTTGAGGAGCGGACTAATGCCCCGAACCAGGTGCGTCTCCCGTCCGTCTCGACCTGTGGGTGATCTGCGCGAGCCGGTTATCAACCCCGGCTTCAGTGCGACGCATCGTGAGCGCAATGAGCCGGTGGCTCATACCGGATTCGTGCAACGCAACAAGCAAGAGTTCTTCGGTCTCGGTCCAGCTCTTGAATCTATTGGCAAGCATTTCGTAACGGTGGCGGCAGGGTATCGGACGCGTCAGTCCGCGACTCTATCGAAGTCGCACACCATGAGCGCGGTTTCCGCCAGGCTAACAATATCCACGCGCAAATCCGTGGTGGTGCCCTGACCGATGATGCCCTGCAGAGTCAGTTCTCCTCGCAAGGCTTCGATCATCCGCTTGATGCGTCGCTGGTATTTGATGCTGGAACATTCGTCGTCGTGACTGAACATGTGGCAGGCTTGCAATCTTGCTTCTTGTCGATGAGTCGCCGGGGTCAAAACGACATGTCCAACATGGGCATCGATTCGCGAAAAGGTGCTGTCGGACCGAATGGACGGTGATTTTAGGATATGAGCCGATAGTGGCGCTGTCCGCCGTTCGGGACACTTCGTTGCGACGTCAGTCCTTGAGCAGCCGCCGCAACAGCTTGCCCGCCGGTGAGCGCGGCAATTCGGTGACAAAGCTGACGTCCCGCGGCACCTTGTAGGGGGCCATGTTCTGGCGCGCCCACGCCACGAGCTGCGCCGAGTCCAGTTCGGCGCGGGGGGCCAGAACGATGAACGCCTTAACCACCTCGCCCTTCGTCGCATCGGGCATGCCGATCACTGCCGACGCCGCCACTGACGGGTGCTTGTTCAGGATCGATTCGACCTCTTCCGGGAAGACGCTGTAGCCGGAGACCTTGATCATCTCCTTGAAGCGCCCCATGAAGGTCAGATAGCCCTCGGCATCGAGGCGGCCCATGTCGCCGGTGTGGAGCCAGCCGTCGCGCAGCGCTTCTGCGGTTGCATCAGCGCGATTGCGGTAGCCCTTGAACACGCCGGGGCCACGGATCACGATTTCGCCGGGCGTACCGGTCGGTGTGTCTGTGCGGGTGTCAGGATCGATGATCCGGATCTCGTTGCCGGGCACCGGCTTGCCGTGGGTGCCCCAGCGCACCGCCGTGCGCGGCATGAAGGTGTCGACCGTGTGCGTCTCGGTCAGCCCGTACGCCGCTTCGAAGCTTTCGCAGTTCGACGCGACGGCCTGCCACTTCTTGGCAAGCGCTTCGGTCCAATCGATGCCGAAACTGGTCACGGGATTGACGCGGAGGCTGCTAAGCCTGAAATCGGAAATGTTCGGAAGCTGCGTGATCGCGACGTTCATCGGCGCCACGCTGTACCACCAGCTCACCCGGTAGCGGTCGATCGCCTGCGCTGTCACGAGCGGATCGAACCGGTACAGCAGGACGGACGTAGCGCCCGCATAGACCGGCGCGTTCACGCCCATCACCATGCCCGCGATGTGATAGAGCGGCGCGATCGAGAGCAGGACGTCGTCGGTGCCGATGCCGTTGCAGTTCACGGTCGCGGCCGTCTTGAAGATGACGTTGCGATAGGACAGCATCGCCCCCTTGGGCCGGCCCGTGCTGCCGGATGTGTAGATCATCAGCGCCGTATCGTTCATGTCGATCGCGACGGCGTCTGGCCTTGCACCGCTTGCCGCGACGGTGAGGAAGTCTTCGGTGTCGCCCGTCGCGCTAGCCGGCCCGGGGGCGGATCCCAACAATTCGTCCGGAACGCCGATCTGCGGCCGCTCAGGCAGCAGGTCCGGATAGCGGACTACGAACACATGCTCGAGCTTCGTCTTGTCGCGAACTTGCTGCACGATCGGCAACAACGGCTCGGCCGCGACGATGACGCGCGCGCCGAGATCGTCGAGCTGATAGGCGAGCTCGTGCTCCTTGTTCAGCGCTCCGCAGGGCGAAGCGACGGCGCCGATCTTCTGGATGCCGTATTGCGCCATCATGTACTGCGGGCAGTTGTTCATGAACAGCGCTACCGGCTCGCCCTTGGCGACGCCGAGCTGTTGCAGGCTCGCCGCAAATGCATCGCTCGCGCGGTCGAGCTCGAGGAACGTGATGGCGCGGCCATACCAGATGCAGGCCGGTTTTTCCGGCCGCTCACGAGCGTGACTCCGGAGTATTTCATGCAGCGGTCGTTCGTCGTTGCCCATCGGCGTGCTTGTATTGGTCATTGTCGAAAGGCTCTTGTGGTCATGCCAACTCGGAAAGGTGCAAACTGGCCGCTTCGGGGGTTATATTAGGACATTGGTGCGCGCTCGGCTTGCCTGATCTGGCTCTCGCGTGCAGGACAGGCGGGAGAAACGCGGTGCCGCCGCAAGGGCGGTTGCTGCGAAGTGAGAATTCCTGACTGAGCGAGCTGTCTGCATGAGGAACACCAGGATGCGATCCTATCCACGTCGCGTCAACTTCGAGAGCGGAGATGTCGAGTTTCGGTTGATGGGGCCGGCTGACGAGGTGGCCACGCTCAAATTCGCCAGGGCGCTTGCCGTGCACGACATGCTTTTCCTGCCGCGGAATATCAGCGAGCCGAAGGTGCTCTCGGCCTGGATCAAGGAGATCGAGCGCGGCTCCATCGTCAGCCTGCTCGCAGTCAAAGACGGTGCCGTGGTCGGGTGCGGCACGATCGCGCGGGATCCACTGTCGTGGTCGGCCCATGTCGGTGAGATCAGGACCGTGATTTCCTCCCATGTGCGCGGCACCGGCGTCGGACGGGCGCTGTCGAATGAAGCCTTTGACATCGCGTTGTCGACGGGCCTGGAACGCCTGACCGTGCAGATGACGTCGGATCAATCCCGGGCTATCGCGATCTTCGAAGGGCTCGGCTTTCGCACCGAGGCATTGCTTCGTGATCATGTGAAGGATCTCCAGGGCAAGACGCACGACATCGTGGTCCTTGGCCTCGACGTGTCGGAGGTGCAGCGTTCCGAACAGGGCGACTCGTCCGACGTGATTGAGTAGCGCGGGGCGCCCCGCGGGAGGGCGCTTAGCATCGTACAACGTCCGCTGCGCGCCGGACGATGAGAGAATAGCCCAAATCATCACTCATGCGGCCGCTCCTCGCGGCTTGGACCCGTGACTCCAAGTGTTGCAAAAAATGCAACAGAAATTGGACAAGCCGATCATTGATGCAAGATGCCTTTGCCCCGATGCTGGGCGGGTAAGTTGGTTCACCGTTCACCGCATTGCCTCGCAATCATTTTCCGGAGGTGTACTGCACTATGACGTCGACCTCTTCTCCTTCCTTAGGCCAGGCCGCTGAGGCGGTCCCTTCCGCACTCGGCGGCAAGCTCTCGTTGTTCGTTGCTGTTTCGATCATCGTCGCTGTTGCCGAGACGGTCGGAGTCGTCCAGTTCCAGATCGGACCGGGCAAGGTGCTGCTCCAACCGATGGTATGGGCGCTCCTGATCGCGGCCGCGTGGGGCCTTTCAGCGCGTTATCTGCCCGCAGTCGCGCAGATCGGTCCAGGCCTGCAGACCTATGCGGGACAACTGCTCAACGCAGGACTGTTGCTCTTCGTGATCAAGATGGCTTTCACGGTCGGTGGCGCGCTTCCGGAGGTCCAGAAGGCCGGCTGGGCGCTGATCTTCCAGGAGCTCGGCCACACCTTCGGTACGTTGGTGCTGGGTCTTCCGATCGCGCTTCTGCTCGGCGTCAAGCGCGAAGCGGTCGGCGCAACCTTCTCGATCGGCCGCGAAGGCAACATGGTGATCATCGGCGAGAAATACGGCATGAACTCTGCCGAAGGGCGCGGCGTGCTGGCCGAGTACATCACCGGCACCGTGCTCGGCGCGCTGTTCATCGCGCTCCTGGCCGGCTTCGTTGCCAGCCTGCACATCTTCGATCCGCGGTCGCTTGCGATGGGGGCCGGCGTCGGATCCGGCAGCATGATGGCGGCCGCGATCGGGACCATCAACGGCCATAACCCGCCGGAGATGGCGAAGGAACTGATTGCAATCGCCTCGGCGGCGAATCTGATGACCGCAGTGCTCGGTTTCTATTTTGCCCTGTTCTTCTCGCTGCCGGTGTGCTCCTGGCTGTATGACAGGCTGGAGCCCAGGCTCGGCCGGTTCTCGAACTTCAAGTCGGAGGACCTCGGGCCATCGATCGCCGGCGCCGGCGAGACACCGAAGCACGGCGCGTTCGGCTTCTCCGACTCGCTCCTCGCCTGGATCACCATTGCGAGCGGCGTCTTGATCGGCAATTCGCTCACCTACAAGGTTCCGCTGCTGCAAACCTGTACGGGTCTGCTGGTCGTGCTCGCGGTCGTGCTGCTGGTCGACGTTCTGGCCCGGGTGTTGTCGAAGGTGCCGCACATCCTGATCCTGGTCGCAGTAACCACCGTGCTCGGCATTCCCGGCCTGCCGCCGTTCTCCGACGCGATGATTGCCGCGGTCGACAAGCTGAACTTCCTGGCCTTCACGACCCCGGTGCTGACGCTCGCAGGCTTCTCGGTCGCCAAGGACCTCCCGATCTTCCGCAAGCTGAGCTGGCGTATTGTCGTGGTTTCGCTGACCGCTGCTGCCGGCACATTCCTCGGCGCGACCTTGATCGCCGAATACTTCCATCGCTAACCAACCGAATGGACCCGGACATGTCAAAGGAATTTGGAATCGCCGACGATATTTGTGCGCGGATGCTGGATTGGCGTCATGACATTCATGCCAATCCGGAAACCGCGTTCGAAGAGCATCGCACGGCGCAGCTCGTGGCCGATGCGTTGACGGAAATGCAGATCCCGGTCCATCGCGGCCTCGGCGGAACCGGCGTGGTCGGGACGCTGAAGAACGGCGAGGGCCCGACGATTGCGCTACGCGCCGATATGGACGCGCTTGACCTCCAGGAACTGGGAGATCGCGCGTACAAATCAACCCGCACCGGAAAGATGCACGGCTGCGGCCATGATGGCCACACCACCATGCTGCTCGGGGCTGCCGTGCAGCTTGCCCGTCATCGGCCGTTCCGCGGCACCGTTCATTTCGTTTTCCAGCCCGCCGAGGAGAATGAAGGCGGCGGCAAGAAGATGGTCGAGGAGGGGCTGTTCAAGCTGTTTCCGGCCGATGCGGTCTATGGGATGCACAACATCCCCAACATCCCGCGCGGAAAATTCGCAATCCGGACCGGCATTGCGACGGCCTTCCTCGATACCTTCGAGATCCAGGTGACCGGCAGCGGCTGTCATGCCGCGACCCCGGAGAAGGGCATCGATTCGATCCTGGTGTCGGCCGATCTCGTCTCCGCGCTGCAGGGCATCGTGAGCCGCCGGATCGGCGCGATGGACGCTGCGGTGGTGAGCGTCACCCAGATCCATGGCGGCGACACCTGGAACGTCGTGCCCGAGACGGTCACATTGCGCGGCACGGTGCGGACGCTCGACGCCGAGATACAGAATCAGGTCGAGGCCGCCATGAAGCAGGTCTGCGCCGGCGTGGCGCAAACCCATGGTGCGAAAGTCGATCTGACCTACATGCGCGGCTATCCGGGTGTGATCAACACGCCCGCCGAGACCGATGCTGCGGCGTCGGCAGCCGCAAACCTCGTCGGCATCGGGCAGGTGCAGACCGACATCAAGCCTGCAATGGGATCGGAGGATTTTGCCTTCATGCTGCAGGAGCGTCCGGGTGCCTATATCTGCATCGGCGCGGGCGAAACCGCCAATGATGCGCCGCTGCACAATCCATACTATGATTTCAATGACGCCATCCTGCCGCTCGGCGCCGCCTACTGGGTCGAGCTGGTGAAGCAACAACTGCCTGCTGACTGATGCTTTCCGTCTTCGACATTTTCAAGATCGGCATCGGCCCCTCGAGTTCGCACACGGTGGGGCCGATGCGCGCGGCCGGACAATTCGTCCGAGCGCTCGAGCGCGATGGGCTTCTGTCGAGGACAGCCCAGGTTCGCGCCGATCTCTATGGATCGCTGGGCGCGACCGGACGGGGGCATGCGACTGATCTTGGCGTGATCCTCGGCCTGCTCGGCGAGAAGCCCGATACGGTCGATCCGGCCCAGGTGGCACCACAGCTTGCCGACATCCGGCGCTCCGGCGAGTTACGGCTGCTCAATGTTCAACCGGTACCGTTCCGGCGCGGGCGCGATATCGTGTTCAAGCCCGACAGCACGCTGCCCGAACATCCCAATGGGATCCGCCTCGTGGCGTTCGCTACCGACGGCAGCCTGCTGGCGGAACGCTACTACCTCTCGATCGGCGGCGGGTTCGTGATCGAACGCGGCTCCAGCGATGTGGCCGGCAATGCCGGCGGCGTGCCTCCGGTCTGGCCGTATCCCTTCGGCACCGGCGCCGAGCTGGTCGCGCGCGCGCAGACGAGCGGCCGCTCGATCGCCGATATGGTGCTCGCCAACGAATGCATCCATCGGACCGAGGCCGAGGTTCGTGCAGGTCTCCTGAACATCTGGGACGCGATGAAACGATGCGTCGATCGCGGTTTCGGGATCGACAATGCGGGCGCGGCCGAACCGTTGCCTGGTCCGCTCAATATTCGCCGTCGCGCACCGGCCCTTTATCGCGAACTGTCGGCCCGCAACAGCGACACCGAGAACATCGATCCGCTCGCTGCGATGGATTGGGTCAACGCCTTCGCGATGGCCGTGAACGAGGAAAATGCAGCGCGGGGACGGGTCGTGACCGCGCCGACCAACGGCGCGGCCGGCGTGATTCCGGCGGTGCTGCATTACTACGTCAAGTTCAGTCCGGGCGCGAACGACGATGGCATCGTAGCTTTTCTACTCACCGCAGCCGCGATCGGCATGCTCTACAAGGCGAATGCCTCGATCTCTGGCGCGGAGGTCGGCTGTCAAGGCGAGGTCGGCGTCGCTTGCTCGATGGCCGCGGGCGGCCTGACGGCCGTGCTCGGCGGTGCGCCGGCGCAGGTCGAGAATGCGGCCGAGATCGGCATGGAGCACAATCTCGGTCTCACTTGCGATCCCGTTGGCGGATTGGTGCAGATCCCCTGCATCGAGCGCAACGCGATGGGCGCCATCAAGGCGATCAACGCCGCCCGAATGGCGTTGCGGGGCGATGGCAAGCACTATGTCTCGCTCGATGCCGTCATCAAGACGATGCTGCAGACCGGCGAGGATATGAAGTCCAAGTACAAGGAGACGTCATTGGGCGGGCTCGCGGTGAATGTTGTGGAATGCTGACCCGCAGCTCGGTGGCGCCGACGAAACACCTTGAGGAAGAAATTTGGCGCCGCAGGGGCAATCCGGGGTGCGCCCTGCCCCCAGGCTGGGGATAGGGCCAGCCCGTTGGCTGCCGCCGGCATTGCGAATGATTTTGAATTGAGCAAGACTTTAGGCTCGGGAGGAGGACGACCATGAGCGCTGGAAGGCGCCCGCAAGACACGGTGCCCGCATGTCAATTGCCGCCCGATTTCGACCAGCACGCGTATTCGGCGCAGTTGATTGCTGCCATCATTGCCGAGCTCGACAGGCAGGACGTCCGGTCGTCCCTGGCGTTGGCGGGCACGGGTTTGGCCGAGGATCAGCTCGAGGATCACACGACGCGCATCTCGTATCGGCAGATCGATACTGTGGTTCGCAACGCATTGCGCTTGTCGAGTGAGCCCACAATCGCACTTCGCGCCGGACAGCGAATGCGCGTAACGGCACACGGAATGTACGGATATGCGTTGCTGAGCAGCGCGACCTATGACGACGCGCGCGCCTTCGCCAATCGATACCTTCGCGTCGTAGGCCCACTTTGTGATGCAAGATACTCGTATGACGGTGCGGTGGTCGTCTGCGCGTTCGAGCCGCTGCATTGGCCAAATCCGACGCAGGACGTGCATCGCTTCGCTGCCGAGTTCGCTCTGTCGTCGCATTTGACGACGATGAAGGATCTGGCAGGCGAGTCGTTTCGCTTCTCGCAAATTTCCGTTGCCTACGGCGAGCCGACGCATGCCTGCGCTTACCAGGCAATCTTTGACTGCCCGGTTCTCTTTCGTCAGCGAGGCAACGAGTACAGGTACCAACTGTCGCAGGCCGATGGGCCGGTGGCGTTGGCGGATTCCCGGACCCACGGAATGGCGCGCGAGATGTGCGAGCAGGTGTTGTCCGAGGTCAATCATGCGGGCGGGATCGCGGCCGATGTCAGGCGTGTGCTGATCGAGCAGCCCGGCAGGTATCCGAGCATCGAGGCGATTGCCGAACGTCTTTCGATGCACCCGCGTGCGCTGCGGCGCAGGCTCGAGGCGGAAGACACGTCGTACCGCGAACTCCTGGCCGAGGTGCGGACGCGGCTTGCGATCGAATATCTGCGCAAGACTGCGATGACCAACGAGGAAATCGCGAACCGGCTGGGCTATAGCGATGCCGCCAACTTTCGGCACGCCTTCATCCGCTGGACCGGCAAGAGCCCATCCGATTTCCGGGTCTCTCCGCATATGTGAAGGCTGCGTGATTCAGGACAGCGGCATGTTTGACCGTTCGTCGCCTCGCGCTGTCCAAAAGTCACCTCCGAACCGGCCTCGTCGAACCTCCTCGCGGTCGAACTTCATGCCTAGATTGGTCGTCGACAGCAAACGCAACGAGCGGTGCGAGAGATACGGGGCAATGCGCGGCAGAACAATCGATCAACCGGCAATCACGCACTTCAGGTGCTGAGCGCTTCTGCTCAGGGGTGCCTCCCGAACCACAGCTGCGCCGCACCGCGGCTGTGGAGCCCCCCGGTTCGGGCGCCTCGAGACTGGCCGCGCTTCTCATCCGGGAGCGCGGCCTTTTCTTGTGGGTGCCGTGAATCCGGCGAGAATGACCTGACAGTCAAACTGTCAAGCCACGACCTTGCTGTCGCGCATCCCTGCGATGGCCGCGTCATCGTAGCCGGCCTCCCGCAAGATCTGCGCGCTGTGTTCGCCGACCGCAGGCGCCTTGCGCGGTTTGACCTTGGTCGCGCCGTCGATAAAGAACGGGCTGTCGATGGTCAGCATCTGGTCGTTCTCGAATGGCACGAGAACGCCGGCGGCCTGCATCTGCCGGTCGGCCGACAGGTCGCCCATCTCGGCGACGCATTCGAAGACGATGCCGGCCGCATCGAGCCGTGCGCGCCATTCGTCGCGGTCGCGCGTTGCGAAGGCCGCGTCGAACAGGGCGATCAGTTCCGACGAGCGGGCGAAACGATCTGCTTGCTTGGCAAAGCGTGGGTCAGTGAGGAGGTCGTCGAGGCAGAGGCATTTCGCGACGGTCGGCCAGTCGCGCTGCTCGTTGACGATCGCGAGCAGCAGCCAGCGGCCGTCACGGCAGCGGTAGTAGCAGCCGAGCGCATTGAACAGGTTCTCACGCGGCGGTCGCGGCGTGAAGGTCGCCCCGCACAGCGCCGCCTGCGCCATGATGCCGTTCGACCAGACGCCGTTGGCGAGTAGCGAGGAGCCGACCTGGGCGCCGCGGCCGGTGCGCTCGCGTTGATACAGCGCCACCGCAATGGCCGCGAACAGCGAGACACCCGATGGATGGTCGCCCATACCGGCGAGCGCCCGCGCGGGCGGCGTGCTGGCGTCGCTCCGTACCATGTCCATCAGACCCGAACGCGCCCAGTAGGCGGTGACGTCGAAACCCGGTTTTCCCGCCTCGTCGCCGGTTTCGCCATATCCGGTGAATGAGGCATAGATCAGCCGATCGTTTATCGTGGCAAGCCGCTCGTAGCCGATCGCGAGCTTCCTGCGGACCGCAAGCGGATAGTTGGTGATGAAAATATCGGCGGTCGAGGAAAGGCGATGCAGCACCGCCTGACCCTCGGGCTTCGAAAGATCGAGCGCGAGGCCACGCTTGTTGCGGTTATCGAGCAGCCAGCCATAGGGGTGGTCGGATCTCGGCATGCCCGGCAGCTTTGGCACCTGACGGAACGCGTCGCCGGCGCCGGGCGGTTCGATCTTGATCACGTCGGCGCCGAAGTCTCCCAACAGCGTCGCAGCGGTCGGTGCGGCGATGAAGCTGCCGCAGTCAATGACCTTCAAACCCTCGAAGATGCTCATGTGCGGTCTCTTCCGTTGCGTGCGGCCAGAACGTGCAGCAGCGCCACCTGGGTGTCGTCGCGTGCGCGCTCCATCTGCGGAATCGGCGTCTTGCCGAACGACGCGGCGGCCTGGTCGATGATCCGGCGCTGCAGCGCCTCGTCGAGATCGACTTGTGGAATGACCTTGAACGACGCGGCCATGTTCTTGCCGAGGTGCTGGAAGAACGATTCGAGCCCCTTCGGTCCGCCGCCCATGTGAAACGAGCTGAACGGCCCGTTCACTGCCCAGCGCAGCCCGATTGAGCTGGTGACGACGTCGTCCAGCTCGTCGACGGTGACGACGCCTTCCTGCACGAGGTAGCAGGCCTCGCGCATGATCGCGCGCTGCAACCGGTTCGCGACAAAGCCCTGAATCTCCTTCTTGAGCACGCGCGGTACCTTGCCGAGCGCTTCGTAAAAGGCCACGGCGTCGGCGGTGGCCTTCGGATCGGTGCGTTCGCCGGGAACCACCTCGACCAATGGAATGAGGTGCGGCGGATTGAAGGGATGGCCGACGAGCAGTCGGCTCGCATCCTTCATCTCGTGAGCCTGCTCTGTGGCGGGCCGCGCCGAGCTGGACGACAGCAGCAGCGCGTGTTTCGGCACCGCGGCCTCGATACGCGCCCAGAGTTGCTGCTTCCATTCGAGCTTCTCCGGACCGTTCTCCTGTACGAGGTCGGCACCGGCGACGGCGCGGGCGAGATCCGGCTCGAAGCGCAGATTACGCTCCAGCCCCTCATGCGGCAGACCAAGCTTCAGCAGTGTCGGCGCGATCTTGATCAGCGCGGCATTGACGACGGTCTCGATGTCGGGCTGCGGGTCGTTGATCACGACGTTGAGCCCGTGCGCGAGAAACAGCGCGGCCCATGAGGACCCGATGACGCCGGCTCCGATGACGCACACATTGCGATAGCGGTTGAGCACGGCGGCACGGTCTGCGGTTGCTGGCATGATTTCCTCCGAGGCGCCCGCTTACCGCGGCTGATCCAGATAGTTGTGGCAGCGCTTGGCGCGGGACAGTGTCAGGTCGGTCATGATGTGGCTGCACGCGACGATCTCGCGCACCGGAAAATCCGCCATCGGTGCCAATGCGTGCGCGAACAGCTCGAGCCGTGCCGGGCCGGTCCATGCGCCCTTGACCGTGATGTCGGTGATCTCGGAGCGCAGCAGCTCGCAGATGCGTGGCTCGCCCGCAGGCTTCGGACTGTCATATGTCCAGAGGATTTTCAGCATGAAGGTCGGCACGCAGATCTCGGTCTTTGCCTTCTCGAGGTCTATCGCACGGTGCTTGTAGCCCATCGTCGCGGTGGCAACCCGAAGCGTGCCGTAATCCATCGTGCCCACCAGCGTGTCGGAATCGACGTAAAGCCTCGGCTTGCCGATCACCTTTGGGTAGCCGCTGATCTCGCGGCCGGATGCCAGCGCCGGCAAATTGTCGAGATACATGGCGTGAAGGTATTCACCCTTCTCCTCGCCAAAGCGCACCTGGACCGCTTGGCCGCATTCGGTGTAGTCGCCGAGGCCCGAGGTGTCCGGCATCCGCATGATTTCCCAGCGGACCAGCGGGTCGTCGATCTCCAGCGGCTCGGGAACGACGGCGCGCAACGCCTCGATGTCGGTGCGATAGAGGATGTTGAAGTATTCGCGGTTGTTGAAACGAAAAGGTCCGCGGGGAAATGCCGGTGCGCCGATTGGCGTCGTCAGCTGCTTGAGAACGTCTTCCCGTCGCATCCGCTCCTCCCCTGATAGCTTGCAATGGTCCGTACGGGCCTCCGGCTGTGTGCCGGCTATCGAGCAAGCGTCGCGAGCCTAGCGATCTCGCAAAACGTAGAAAGGTGCGATTGGACCGCCGACCGGGTGACTTCCGGACGCGGATTGCGTCGCGTACGGCCTGCAGGCATGCGGTCATTGCGTCGCATACGCGATCGGGCTTACGCTCGGAATGGTAGATCAATCGCAGGGAGGAACGCGCGGAATGCCAGGGGACAAGCGGTCGTCATGACCAGGCACGATCCGCAGGCAAGCGAACCGCCAGGTCGAACGTCAGCCGGTTTCTCGCAGCGTATCTTCCCGCCGCATTCGATCGCGGCCATTGCGGCCGAGCTTCGCCAGCAGGGCATTGATCCATCGACGGTTCTCGATGGCACCAGGCTTGGCATCGCCCAGCTCGAGTCCCATACGACGCGAATATCGTATCGGCAGCTCGACACGGTGATCCGCAATGCGCTGCGGCTGGCAAAGGACCCCGCCATTGCGCTACGCTCGGGCGCGCGAATGCACATCACCGCCTACGGCATGTACGGATACGCGCTGCTGAGCAGCGCAACGCACGCCGAGGCCCGCGACTTTGCGGCGCGGTATATCCGCGTGGTGGGGCCGTTCTGCGATTTCGGCCTCTCCTATGAGGGGGAGACGGTGGCGGCGACGTTCCAGCCCATGCACTGGCCGAATCCGACCGAGAGCGTGCATCGCTTCGCAGTGGAGTTCGCGCTGGCCGCGCACCTGACGACCATTCGCGACCGCTCCGGTCAGGGCTTCGGGTTCTCGCGCGTGCTGCTCGACTATGCGCCGCCACCGTCCACCGTGGCCTATCAGAGCCTTTTCCAATGCCCGGTGCTCTTCAACCAACTTCATTGCGGATACGAATACGCGCGCAACGACGGTCCGCGGGCGCTGGCCGATCCGCGAACCCACGCCATGGCGCGGGAGATGTGCGAGGAGATACTCGGCGAGGTGAACAGCGCCGGCGGTGTTGCCGCCGATATCCGCCGGATATTGATCGAGCAGCCGGGCAGCTATCCAAGTATCGAGGCGATCGCGGGGCAGCTCGACATCTATCCCCGCGCGCTGCGGCGCAGGCTCGAAGCGGAGGGAACCTCATATCGCGATCTGCTTGCAGAGGTGCGCATGCGGCTTGCGATCGAGTATCTGCGCAAGACGCGCATGACCAATGAGGAGATTGCCAGTCGCCTCGGCTACAGCGACGCGGCCAATTTCCGCCACGCCTTTTTGCGCTGGACCGGCAGGAATCCCTCCGAGTTCCGAAGCGACGAAGGACTTTGATCCCGAGATATCCACGGGGGGCTTCGCGCGCTCTGTCCGCAGTTCACCGGCAAACTGGTTCAATCGAACCTTTTGCGTGGGCGAAGCACGTCTATGCTCGGTGCCGTGGTTGCGCTCGCGATCGCGTTCTCCCAACCTCGACCGCCCTCCCTCGGCGGTCTTTTTTTGGCCGGTCTTGTCCGGAACTCACCCTCAAACGCGACCAATCGAACCTTCCGCTGCCTGGTCCGGCTTACTAGCCTGCCGGCAGATAGCGACGAACCGGATTGCGAGGCCGGCGAACAGGCGCTGAAGGCGGACGAGGAGGCTCGTGTATCACCCGTCACCAAATCTCGTGCAGTGTCTCTATTCGCCGCAACGGATCGCTGCCGTGGTGGATGTCCTGGCCGAAGACGGGATCTCCGCGTCGCGCGCGCTCGGCGGCGCCAATTTGAGAAGTGCCGACCTCAGGGATTCGTCGGTACGCGTCTCCTACCGGCAGGTCGAAACGGTCTTTCGCAATGCGATGCGGCTGTCGCAGGATCCGGCGATCGCGTTTCGCGCCGGAGAGCGAATGCATGTCCTGGCTTACGGCATGTATGGCTATGCGATGTTGAGCAGCCGGACGCGCACCGAAGTCATCGATTTCGCGGCCAAGTATGGCCGTATCCTGGGTACGGTCGCCGACATCGACTTTACCCGCAAGGACGATACGACGAGCTGCCTGCTCGATCCTCTGTTATCTCGCGATCCGGCTGATGACGTCTATCGGTTCGCGCTGGAGTTCGCGTTTGCGACCTGTCAGACGCTGAGCCGCGATGTCTATGGTGGCGCGTTCCGCTTCTCGAAGCTGAGCGCCGCCTACGCGACGCCGCCCCACGCCAGGAGCTACGATCGGATCTTTCAGTGTCCGATCGAGTTCGGACAATCCAGGAACATGCTGGAGTTCGACACGGCCTGGATCGACCATCGGGCGATCAGCCCCGACGAGATGACCAGGGCGATGGCAGTCCGAATCTGCCGACAGCATCTCGATCCTGTCGTGCAGGACGATGGCCTCGCCGCCGACATAAGGCGTCGGCTCGTCGAGCATCCCGGCCGCTTCCCGAGCATCGAGGCAATGGCGGCGGAGCTCATGATTCACCCGCGCACATTTCGCCGCAGGCTGCAACTGCAGCAGAAAACCTACCGGCAGATCGTCTCCGAGTTCCGCATGCAACTCGCGGTCGGCTATCTGCGTAACACCCAAATGACCAATGACGAGATCGCCGCGCGGCTTGCCTACAGCGACGCGGCGAACTTCCGCCACGCCTTCGTCCGCTGGACCGGCAAATGCCCATCGGATTTCCGCAATGGCCGGGCACCAGGCGTCGCAGCATGCACGCAAGATTTGTTGGCGGATGTCCCAAACTAACCGCTCAAGTGGGCCAATTGCACCTTTTACCGATCTGACCTGCCCGATAGCGTTTTGAGACCAAGGGAATGCATGGCTGCGCGATCGGGATTGGTATGGAGCCGCTCGCGGGGCTTGGCAGCAATCATAAAAATGACGGGTCGTGCGGGTCGTACCGTGTGATCCGGGAGGGGACATTTAGACATGAAAACGGCCGTTGACCGTTCCGCACCGCCGTCGCAGCTGCTGCTCGCGCTCGAGGCGCGCGGGATCTGGGAGCTGCAGGCGTTCTTCGCAAGCTATCCGCTGCTTCGGCGCGCGCCGCGCGGCGACGGACATCCCGTGCTGGTATTGCCGGGGCTCTCCGCCAGCGATATGTCGACGCGGCCGTTGCGCGCGTATTTGAAGGCACAAGGCTATGCGGCGCACGGCTGGAAGCTTGGGCCCAACCACGGACCGCGTCCCGGCGTCGAGGCCGCGATGGATGCGCGGCTGGCCGAGCTTGCCGAGCGCTACCAGCGCAAGGTGAGCCTAATCGGATGGAGCCTTGGTGGCGTCTTTGCACGCGAGATTGCACGGCGCACGCCCGAGCTGGTGCGTCAGGTGATCACACTCGGCAGCCCGTTCGCGAACGAGCCGAAGGCGAGCAATGCGTGGCGTCTCTATGAGGTCCTGAGCGAGCGTCGGGTCGACGATTGGCCCGACCGGGATGTGATGAAGCTGCCGCCGCCGGTGCCGAGCACGGCAATCTACTCGCGCACGGACGGCATCGTCTCGTGGTGGGGTTGCCGGGAGCAGCCCGGCGCGCAGACGCAGAACATCGAGGTCGAGGGCAGTCATTGCGGCCTCGGACACAATCCGGCGGCGCTCTACGCGATCGCCGATCGGCTCGCGCTGCCGGAGGATGATTGGTCGCCATTCGACCGCAGCGGTCTTCGCGGCCTGGTCTACCCCGATCCTGATCGTACCGAGAACAGCCTTTCTCTGCTTTGGCCGCGCGCGTCCGCAGCCTGACGCGCAGTCCGCTGGACGGCATTTCGCCGCCATCAGCCAAATACCAGAAGGAGGAGATCGATGGGGACCGATGACAGTCAATCCGACGCAATGGGCATAGGCACGATGCCGTGGCTCGGGGACCTGAAGAAAATGGCTGAGAGGTTCACGCTGCCCGGGATCGATATTGGCGCGTTGATCGAGTGGCAGCGCAAGGACATGGAGGCGTTGGCGGAGGCAAACCGACAGGCCTATGAAGGCGTCCAGGCGCTGGTCAGCCGGCGCAACGAGATCCTGCAGGAAACGCTCGCGCAGTGGCAGGCGGCGATGAAGGGTTTCGGCAGCGGCGATATCCTGACCAATCAGGCGGAGACCGCCAAGCAGCAGGTCGAGAAGGCCCTCGCGAACTTCCGAGAGCTATCGCAGATGGAGGCGCAGGCTCGCAACAACGCCTGGAAGGTCATGCAGGACCGCATGCAGGAGAACCTCGCGAACCTGCAGAAGTTGCTGCAGCCAAAATAGCACCGCCCTTGGTGCCAACGATCGGGGGAAGCCATGAGTCTGGCCAAGTTGCAGGACTTGACGGGTCGCGTCGCGCTCGTCACGGGCGGATCGAGAGGTCTCGGCCTCCAGATTGCCGAGGTGCTGGGCGAGCTTGGCGCGAAGGTCGCGATCACCGCGCGCAAGCGCGATGAACTCGACGCGGCGGCCGCTCACCTCAAGGGGTTGGGGGTCGATGCGCTGCCCGTGGTTTGCGACATGGGAAAGCCGGAGACGATCCCGCCGATGGTCGAACAGGTCGTGGCGGCACTCGGCCCGATCGACATCCTGGTCAACAACGCCGGCACGTCATGGGGCGCGCCGACGATCGAGCATTCGCTCGACGGCTGGAACAAGGTGATCAACCTTAACGTGACCGCGATCTTCGTCGCCACGCAGGAAGTCGGACGTCGCTGCATGGTGCCGCGGCGCAGCGGCAAGGTGATCAACATCGCATCGATCCAGGGGCTGACCGGCTGCTATCCGGAAGGCACGCCGACGCTCGCCTACAACACGAGCAAGGGTGCGGTTGTCAATCTGACCCGCACGCTCGCCAACGAATGGGCGCCGCTCGGGATCAACGTCAACGCGATCGCGCCGGGCTATTTCCCGACCAAGATGACCGCTCAGCTCGACCAGGGCACGACCTCGCATATGGCTCCCATGAATCGCGGAGGCGGTCCCGAAGACCTCAAGGGTGTCGCAGCGCTGCTCGCCTCCGACGCCTGTGCATTCATTACGGGCCAGACCATTGCGGTCGATGGCGGCGTCACCGCTGTCTGATCTCGGCGACAATACAACGGAGAGAGCTGATGAACGACATGCCCTGGATACGATCCTATCCCGACGGCGTGCGCTGGGATATCGACATCGCTACCGGACCGGTGCAGCGGATTCTCGACGAGGCGGTTGCCAAATGGCCGATGCGCCCTGCCATCGACTTCATGGGCAAGCAGATCACCTATGGTGAGCTCGGGCGGCTGACGGATCGCGTGGCGAAGGGCCTGCAACTGCTCGGTGTGAAGCCGGGTGTCCATGTCGGGCTCTATCTGCCGAACACGCCGCATTACATTATCGCATTCTTCGGCATCCTCAAGGCAGGCGGTACGGCGGTCAACTATTCGCCGCTCGACGCCGCCAAGGTGCTCGAGCACAAGATCGAGGACAGCCGCACCGATATTCTCATCACCCTCGATATGGTCTCGCTCTATCCGCAGATGGCGGCGATGCTGGGCAAGACCAGGCTGAAGAAGCTGGTGGTTGGTACGGTCGGCGAGTTCACGGCGGATCCCGACAAGGTCATCGGCGAGATGAAGGCGACCAAGCAGCTGAGCGCGGTGACGTGGGACGATAATCACGTCAGCTTTGGCCAGCTGATCCACAATGACGGCGCCTACGAAGTCTATGCGATCGACGATCCCAACGAGACGATCGCCGTGTTGCAATACACCGGCGGCACGACCGGGTTGCCCAAAGGTGCAATGCTCACCCATGCCAATCTGACCAGCGCGTGCCAGCAATACCGGGCCACCACGGCGGGCTCACCGCCGGTGCTGGTCGACGGGCAGGAGCGCTTCCTTGCCGTGCTGCCGCCATTCCACATCTACGCGTTGTCCGTGAACGTGCTGTTCGGCGTCCTGATGGGGGCGGAGATCATCCAGCATGTGCGCTTTGATCCGAAGGCATCGCTCGAGGAAATCTCGACAAAATCGGTCAGTGTGTTCTGCGGGGTGCCGACGATGTTCACGGCGCTGATCAACCACCCGGAGACGCCAAAGCACAGCTTGCGCACGCTGAAATATTGTGGGTCCGGCGGAGCGCCGCTGCCGCTCGAGGTGGCGCAGCAGTTCGCGTCGATCACCGGCTGCAATCTGAGCGAAGGCTGGGGCATGACCGAGACCTCGCCGAGCGG
>NZ_VKHP01001002.1 GCF_010811875.1 Bradyrhizobium uaiense | reverse complement strand
AGGGACCCATAACCACAGGCCGTGGTTGTGGCGCGAGTTGGGGTTACGAGCCTTCGCAAAACCCAATCCTGTGGTTATGGGTCCCGGATCGGCGCTCCGCTTCGCTGCGCTTGTCCGGGACGACGGGGGCACGATTGGAGTGAAACTACTCCGCGGCGCCCGCCGTCTCCGGCACCTTGGCGCCGGCGCCGTACTTCTGGTCGATATAGTCGATCACCAGTGCCTTGAAGTCGGCGGCGATGC
>NZ_VKHP01001001.1 GCF_010811875.1 Bradyrhizobium uaiense | reverse complement strand
GATTGTTAGGGCCGGGCCTGATCGTGAACGGCTTGTTCGATTTGACGCCCTTGAACTTGTATTTGGGATTGTAGCGATAGGTCGGGTTCTTGTTGACCGCCGTCACCTTCAACGTGCCGGTCGGCGTGGTGTGGATCAACCTCTCGGGGGAAGGCTACGGCATTCACGGCACCGGCAATCCCGGCCTGGTCTCCAAGGCGGCATCCCATGGCTGTGTCCGGCTCACGAACTGGGATGCGCTGC
>NZ_VKHP01001000.1 GCF_010811875.1 Bradyrhizobium uaiense | reverse complement strand
GCACGCCGGGCTGCTTTGCGATGGTGGCGTGATCGACCGGCACGCCCGGATAGTCCATCGTCTCGTGGCGCACGCCGAACGGATCGGTCTGCGGCGTCCAGCGATAGGAATAGACCGCGCGCGCCCAGTTGCGCTCGCCGGTTGCGTCGACCTCGTAGATCGTGACGACCTCGCGCGGCTTCGGCTCGGTGAGCAGATCCTTGTAATGGAAGCCCCACGATGCGGCGGCGTTGCTGCCGAACG
>NZ_VKHP01000999.1 GCF_010811875.1 Bradyrhizobium uaiense | reverse complement strand
CGCGCCGCATGCGCGATGCAGGTGTATTCGGGATAGTTGAGGTTCTTCATCCCGAACGAGCCGCCGACATTGCCGGTGAGGATGCGGACCTTGTCGGCGGGCACATTGAGCAGACGCGCCAGGATCGAGGCAGCGTTCGCCGGCGCCGCGCATGTGACGAAACTCGACATCGTCAATACCCGCGTCGCGGTGGTCTCGATGGAGCCGCGCGTCGCGCTCGCGCATTACGACAAGACAACCGAG
>NZ_VKHP01000998.1 GCF_010811875.1 Bradyrhizobium uaiense | reverse complement strand
GACCAGGGTCATGTCGTGCTCGACCATCAGCACGGTGATGCCGAGCTCGCTCTTCATGTCACGGATCCAGAACGACATGTCGTCGGTCTCCTCGACATTGAGGCCGGACGACGGCTCGTCGAGCAGGTGATCGAATTCCTCGATCTCGAGCCCTACCGCGACAAGCTGATCTCGGGCCTGCCCTACGGCGTACGCAAGGTGATCGAGCTGGCGCGGGCGCTGTGCTCGGAGCCGAAGCTGATC
>NZ_VKHP01000997.1 GCF_010811875.1 Bradyrhizobium uaiense | reverse complement strand
CCTTATCCCATATCCGCTGCGGAGGTCCGTCGGCGGTGCGGACACGGACAGCAGCAAATCGGGCTTTCAACCGACCTTTGGTCCCGCTGCGCCAACTCACGGCTTTCCATTTGGCACTGGCCAGCATGTGTTCTGCTGCAATTGATAAGATATCGGGCACGTGGTGCTTTCGTGGTTTCCCGCGGACTTTGGTAATCGGCCAAATGAGCTTCACATCGACCGGATACACCTTCAGGTGCCGAG
>NZ_VKHP01000996.1 GCF_010811875.1 Bradyrhizobium uaiense | reverse complement strand
GGCCTTCATCGTCCTTCGCTCCTCCCAGCCCGGGAATCGGTGCGAAAAACTCTAGCCAAAAATGGTCCAGTTTGCCGGCCTCAGATCAGCAGAAGGACGGACAGATGAAGCGAGCAAGGTTTTCGGACGCCCAGAAAGCGTTCATCCTGAAACAGGGCAGTGACGGGGTTGCGGTGGCGGAGATCTGCCGCAAGGCCGGGATCAGCCAGGCGACCTACTTCAACTGGAAGAAGAAATACGACG
>NZ_VKHP01000995.1 GCF_010811875.1 Bradyrhizobium uaiense | reverse complement strand
TCGTCATCCAGCCACTTCAGCGCCGCCAGGATGTCGGCAAGACGTAACCGATGCTGAATGCCGGGCACCTTCCGATGAGTCGGTTGGGACTCGACGACGTACATATCCGACGCCCAGGACGAAAGGAGAAAGCAGGAGACACGCCATGAGCCAGGTCAATCGCAATGCCAAGATCAATCAGTCGCCATTTCATTCAATATCGCACTACAATTCACCGGGCGATGTATTGAATGACGCTCAGCT
>NZ_VKHP01000994.1 GCF_010811875.1 Bradyrhizobium uaiense | reverse complement strand
TGAGCTGGCGCAGCGGGACGAAAGGTCGGCTGAAAGCCCGATTTGCTGCTCTCCGTGTCCGCACCGCCGACGGCCCTCCTCAGCGGATTTGGGATAAAGGTCAGCAGCATCTCCCGGGCGACGAAGCCTGGCTCATTGGCGAGCAACGTGCCTCAGGGGAGAAGAAATACTATCTTGCCAATCTCCCTGCGGCGACGGATCTGCGCACACTAGCCGCCACCATCAAGGCAAGATGGATTTGTG
>NZ_VKHP01000993.1 GCF_010811875.1 Bradyrhizobium uaiense | reverse complement strand
GAGGATCCAGGTATCACCCTCGCGTTTGGCGGTGGTGGTAAGGCCGCCGCTCGCGCCGGAGCCGGTCAGCGGTTCGGTCAGGCCGAAGCACCCGATCTTTTCCCAGCGTGCCATCTGCGGCAGCCAGAAGCTGTTCGGTTACGTCGCGATGGAGATGGCGCGGGTCGATCCCTCGATCGGCACTTTCTTCGGCGTGCACAGCGGTCTCGCAATGGGCTCGATCTATCTCGACGGCTCAGAGGA